>JANXZX010000212.1 GCA_025355325.1 Geobacteraceae bacterium | reverse complement strand
TGCGTAGTTATCGTGACAACCTTGCCGCAGGAGCAGAGCAACAAGCGTCAACTCAGCCGCAGTCGTCTCCATCGCAACTTCGTGAATTGGCGAATGATGCCCCTGCTGTCACTTCTGCATCAGTACAACCATCCCATGATCATGCCGATACGGCCTGGCTTGACCCTATTATTGCCAAGGCATCCCGTAAATACGGAGTTGATGTCGGTCTGATTAAAGCGGTTATCAAGGCGGAAAGCAACTTCAACTCGCAGGCGGTTTCACACGCCGGAGCGCGCGGCTTGATGCAGCTCATGCCCGCTACGGCCCGGTCGCTGGGGGTTAGCGATTCATTTGATCCGGAGCAGAACGTTATGGCCGGTACCCGGTTTCTGAAAGACATGCTGCAGCGTTACGATGGCAATGTGGATTCCGCCCTGGCAGCGTACAACTGGGGGCCGGGCAATGTTGACAAGCGCCCGGACCGATTGCCCAGAGAGACCAGGGATTATCTCGTACGCGTCAAACAACTGTACGCCACATACACCGGTTGATGAATCAGATAGCCTGACGCTCCCTTCCAGCCGCCATTCCCATGGGTGTATGCCTGGTTCAGCATAACAATTAATCTTAAACTCCCCCCCTTAATTGAGGCATTCATGGCTCCACTTTATATTGTCGGCACCGGACCCGGTGCTCCCTCTCATCTGACAGATGCGGCTAAAGAGGCCATTGCAGTCTCCGATGTTATCATCGGGTACGATAATTACGTTGAACTGGTGCGCCCACTGCTGGATGGGAAACAGGTCCTTTCAACCGGCATGATGCAGGAGGTGCAGCGCTGTCGCGAGGCGATCAGGCTGGCTCGTGCCGGAGAAGCGGTCGCACTGGTTTCAGGGGGCGATTCCGGTATTTACGGAATGGCGGGGCTCGTGCTGGAACTGGTGGAAACGGATGCCCGGCAGAACCCGGATCTGGCGCATGTCGATGTCCGGATAGTTCCGGGGATTTCCGCTGTTCAGGCAGCGGCTGCGCAGCTTGGCGCACCCCTGATGCACGATTTTGCGGTGATCTCGCTGTCAGATCTGCTGACTCCGTGGGATTTGATAAAAACGCGGGTGGAAGCGGCTGCCCGGGCGGATTTTGTTATTGCCATCTACAATCCGCGCAGCAAAAGCCGCAGAACACAGATACAGGATGCCCGGGATATAATTCTGACGCACCGTCCGCCGACTACTCCGGTCGGCATTGTGCGTAACGCCTGCCGTGACGGCCAGGCCGTTACCGTGACTACCCTCGGGCAGATGCTTGACCATGAAATCGATATGACCAGTATCGTGCTGATCGGAAATGCCAGCACGTTTGTTGATGGCGAGGGCCGTATCGTGACGCCGCGCGGATATGCTGCCAAATACGGGAGCGCTGCCGCTGTGACAGAATCAGTCGCAGATTCGCAACCTCTCTTTCGGCAGGGAGCGATCATGTTTTGCGGCACCGCTTCCGATGTCGGAAAATCGATTGTCACGGCCGGTTTCTGCCGCTGTCTCGTCAAGAGCGGGATGTCGGTTGCTCCCTTCAAATCCCAGAATATGTCGCTTAATTCCTTTGTCACTCCGGAGGGTGGGGAGATCGGTCGTGCCCAGGCGGTGCAGGCCCAGGCGTGCGGGATCAATCCACATACCGATATGAATCCGGTTCTGCTGAAGCCGAATTCAGATACCGGCAGCCAGGTTATTGTTCAGGGGCGACCGGTTGCCAATATGTCTATTTCGGAATATGACGTTTTCAAGCCAACCGCTTTTAAAAAAATCCGCGAGAGTTTTGACCGCCTTCGTAATGCCTATGAATTCATTGTTATTGAAGGGGCGGGAAGCATCTCGGAAATCAACCTGAAGAAGAATGATATTGCCAACCTCAAGATCGCGGCAATGGCAGAATGTCCGGTTATTCTGGTGGCCGATATTGACCGGGGGGGCGTTTTTGCCCAGATAGTCGGTACAATAGAGTTGCTGGAACCGGCAGAGCGGGCTCGCGTAAAAGGCATCATCATCAACAAATTTCGCGGAGATGTCGATATTCTGACGCCTGGCATCGATTTTATCGAGCAACGCACCGGTGTGCCGGTGCTCGGAATCCTTCCCTGGTTCAAAGATATTCGTCTTCCGGATGAAGACAGCGTTGCCCTCGGTGCGCGTTCTAAAAAATCCGGCACAACCGGGTCCAAAATAATCCGTATCGGAGTCATCAGGCTGCCACGGATTTCCAACTTTACCGATTTCGACCCGCTGCAGAGCGAAGCGGATGTCTCTCTCAGCTATGTGGAAACGCCGGAACAGCTTCAAGACCTGGATGTCCTGATCATTCCGGGCAGCAAATCAACCATTTCGGATATGGATTATCTCAGGGAACGTGGCTTTTACGCCGCAATACCCGGCTTTAAGGGGCATATTGTCGGCATCTGCGGAGGTTTTCAAATGCTGGGAACGACGGTGCTCGATCCTCATGGCGTTGAATCTTCGCTTACTAAGGCCGAGGGGCTTGGCTTGCTGCCATCCACAACGTCTCTTTTGCCGAATAAAGAGACTCATCAGGCGCAGACCTATCTGGATGACGCCGGATTGACGGTTGCTCCCGGATGCAACGGAGTTATCAGCGGCTATGAAATCCACATGGGGGTAACGACTCTTGAAGACGATGTCCGGCCATTCTCGCGTATTTTCCGGCGCGGTGACGCAACGCTGGTGATAGAGGACGGTGCGGTGTCGCCCGATGGCAGGGTATTCGGTACCTACCTGCACGGCATCTTTGAAAACGACAGTTTCCGTGATAGCTATCTGAATGTTATTCGCCATGAAAAGGGGATGCCGCTTGGCGACGGAGACCTGAAGCAGCCGCTTCAGGATCCCTTTGACCAACTGGCGGAGCAGTTTGAACGGTACCTTGATCTGCCGCGCATGCTGGCAATTTGCGGATTGGCCAGTGACGCCTCCTGATCCGCTCCTAATTGTTCTGGCTCTCCTGATTGATCTGACAATCGGAGATCCACGCTGGCTGCCGCATCCGGTGGTCGCCATCGGTCGGTTGATTTCTGCATTGGACCAAAACTTGCGCCGAAACTGGCTGAATGAGCGCATTGCCGGAATCGTGCTGCTGTTGCTGGTGGTCGGCTGTTCCGCCGGCGTAATCTGGCTGCTGTTGCTGGCATGTGCCGCGCTGGCGCCGCTTGCCGGTTGGGTCGCCTCCATACTTGTTGCGTCAACCTGTCTGGCAGCCCGCTCCCTGCACACGGAGTCCGCCCGGGTCGCATCAGCCCTGCGGGCGGGAGACCTGCCGAATGCGCGGCGCTACCTCTCGTATATCGTAGGGCGGGATACCGAACACCTGAATGAGCCGGAAATTTGGCGGGCGGTTATTGAGACCGTTGCTGAAAACACCTCCGATGGTATTATTGCGCCGCTGTTATGGCTGACGCTTGGCGGGCCGGTTGCCGCGATTGTGTACAAGGCGGTCAGTACGCTGGATTCAATGGTCGGGTATCGCAATCAGCGGTATCTTCTGATGGGATGGGCATCGGCGCGGATGGACGATGTGCTGAATTTTATCCCGGCCCGTCTCTCGGCACTTCTTCTGATAGCAGCCGCTCCACTGACCGGTTGTTCACCGGTTAACGCGGCCCGTATAGCATTTCGCGACCGCCTGAATCACCCGTCGCCCAACAGCGGACATCCCGAAGCGGCTGCTGCCGGAGCGTTGGGGGTGCGTCTTGGCGGCGCCGCCTGCTATGGTGGTGTTTCGTCGTGGAAAGAGTATATCGGCGATCCGGCACGGCCGACAGATGAACGGGCATATCGCGCCATGATCAGGCTGATGTATGGTTCAACCCTGTTGATGGCTGCGATCTGCATTGCCGCAACCTATGCACTGAGAGGATTCCGTGTCCCATTCATATGATCATGGTGGCAATATTTTTACCGTTGCCCGTTCGCTCGGTTTACGGCCGGAACAGCTGGTCGATTTTTCCGCCAGCATAAATCCCCTCGGCATCTCTGCGGAGGTACGCACAGCCCTCGCCGCCGCCATCGACAGCCTGATTCACTACCCCGATGCGAGCCATGCCGAGTTGAAGCAGGCTCTCGCCCGGTATCACAATCTTCCCGCAAACCATTTCACGATTGCCAACGGTTCCACCGAGCTTATCTATAACCTGCCAGCCATGCTCCCCTGCAAAAACGGCAAAAAAGCGCTGATTATTTCGCCTTCTTTCAGTGAATATCCCCGTGCGCTCAGCCAGCATCAGTGGGAAACACACCACTTTATTCTGGCGCCGGAGCATGGTTTTGCCATCGATACCATTGCGTTGGAGCAGACACTTGCCGACGGTTACGATGTCCTGTTTTTCTGCAATCCGGGGAACCCGAACGGGATGCTCTATCCGCGACAGGTGGTAGAAAAAATCATCGGCATCTGCCAGGCGTACGGCACGTTTCTGATTCTCGATGAAGCATTCATGGATTTTTGCGAGGAAGCCTCGGCGAAGCGTATGATTATCGAAAACGAAAAAGCTGTCATATTGCGTTCGATGACGAAATTTTTCGGTATACCCGGACTGCGACTCGGCTACGCCGTCAGTAACGTGGCACTTGCTGAACGTCTGGATGCGCTGGGTGGCCCCTGGAGTGTCAATACCTTGGCGCTGGCCGCCGGTGTAGCGGCGCTTCACGATGTCAGGCACAACAGGGAAACTCTGGAGTATGTCCGGCAGGAACGGCAGGTGCTCTTTGAGGCGCTGGCGCAGTTTCCGCAGCTTAAGGTGTTCCCTTCATCGACAAACTATCTGTTTGGAGAAATCAGAGGCGGGATGACTTCAGGTGAGTTGAGAGAACGGTTGCTGTCTCAGCGGATTCTGATTCGGGATTGTGCCAATTTTGTCGGCCTGTCGGAGCGGTTTTTCCGGGTTGCGGTGCGTACCGGCGATGAGAATAAACGGCTGGTGGAATCTCTTGGAGAGATTTTGAAGTAGCGGGATATTTGTCACCGGAAAACCGTTTACATATGGAGCCGGTTTTCATATCATGCCGCACCATGAACGAACTGCGGATACAGAAAATACGCCCCATGAGCGAGGCAGATCTTGACGCTGTCCTGATTATCGAACAGGCCTCATTCCCGTCACCCTGGAAAAGGGAACATTTCCAACACGAAATTTCCGCACCTCATTCATTCCCGTTTATTGCTGAATTTGACGGCATCATTGTCGGGTACGTCTGTCTGATGTCGTTGTTCGAAGAGGCGCAGATACTTGATATTGCCGTCGCCCCGGGGCAGCGTGGCAGGGGAGTCGCCCGGCTGCTTATGGATTATGCAATGGTTGTTGCGCGAGAAAAGGAAGCGGAAGTGCTGGCGCTTGAGGTGCGTGCATCGAATGTTGCAGCCATCACCCTGTATGAACGGTGCGGTTTTGTCCGTACCGGCATCCGCTGCAAATACTATGAAGGCGTTGATGATGCTGTTTTGATGGAGAAGGATTTGCGGTGAAATTCAGCTCTTGAAAAGACTTGACCAAAAAACGTCATCCGGTTATTTTGTAATTACAATGTAATCCCATTTTATGAGGTGCTTTCATGCACGCACATATTATTTCCATCGGCAATTCAAAAGGGATTCGAATCCCATCCGCTCTTCTGCGGCAATACAATATGCAGGATGAGGTCGAAATCTGTCCGGGAAAGGACGAGATCATCATCCGACCGATAACCCGCTCGCCACGGGAAAGGTGGGATAGTGCTTTTGCCGCCATGCATCTGAATGGTGACGATACTTTGTTGATCGATGATGTCCTTGACCTGGAGGCGTGGGAGTGGAAATAATCCAGTACTACATCTATCTTGTTAATCTTGATCCGACCGTTGGTCACGAAATTAAAAAGACCCGTCCCTGTCTGGTGGTCTCTCCGGTTGAGATGAACAGTAATCTTAAGACAGTTATGATCGCCCCGATGACAACCAGGTCTCATGATTATCCCAGTCGAGTGGCGCTCCGCTTTGAAGGAAAGCAGGCGTGGATTGTCCTTGATCAGATCCGGACCGTTGATCGCGGAAGATTGGTCAAGGAACTTGGTAAGCTTGACCTTCGGCATATCCGGAAAGTGAAAGATGTTATCAGGGAAATGTTGGTTGATTAGTGTCTTGTGACGCTTGAATTTTCGCGGCGAACCCCTCTAAGTCTCCCCTTATCAGGGGAGACTTCAAGGCTTCCCCCCTGATAAGGGGGGATTGAAGGGGGTGATTTTGATGTTACGTTGATCAGTCGGTTTCTGATTGAAGCTTTGAATTTATAATCGTAAGGAGAACCCCAGATGCAGTTTACCTCACTTATTCTTTCCAACGTGGAGGTCTCACCCGGCTATTGGCGGATGCGCATGACCGCTCCTCCGGAATGCGCTTCGGCGCAGCCCGGCCAGTTTGTCATGGTTCGTGTTAACGGCGCTATCGATCCGCTGTTGCGCCGTCCGTTCGGCATATTTGATGTCGGCACCTATACTCCGGCCCAGAGCGGTGCTGTTGCGCAGCCGTATCTGGAGATGTTGTACCGGGTGGTGGGGAAGGGGACCACAATGCTTTCCACACTGCATGGTTCCGATCTACTTGATATTCTGGGGCCGCTTGGCAAGGGCTTTGATCTGGGAGCGGCTGACGAAGAGAAGCTGATCGTTGGCGGCGGGGTAGGGCTCGCGCCGCTTTATCTGCTGGCCAGAGAACTGGTGAAAGAATCGAAGGTCAGGCTGTTTGCCGGTGGGCGCACCAGGGACGATATCCTCTGCATCACCGAATTCGAACGGCTCGGCATAGAGTGCTATACCGCCACCGAAGACGGATCGCTTGGAGAATGCGGTCTGGTGACCGAAGCACTGCTGCGCCGTCTGGACCAGCTGCAGGGACGGGCGTCCATCTATGCCTGCGGACCTCACGGCATGCTGAATGCGGTGGCCAATATTGCGGCAGAACGCGGTATTCCCTGCCAGGTTTCGTTGGAAGGGTACATGGCGTGCGGCGTCGGCGCCTGTCTCGGTTGCGTTGCTCCGGGGCATTCTCATTCGCCGGAAACCCCTGATTTTCGCTGTGTCTGTACCGAAGGTCCGGTCTTTGAATCGGGTGAATTGAAGTGGAGGGATTAATGATGAAACCTGATATGACTGTCAACCTTGCCGGTATTCCGCTTCGTAATCCGGTAATGACCGCCTCCGGCACCTTTGGTTATGGCGAGGAGTTTGCCGAATATGTCGATATGGAATCCATTGGCGCTTTTGTGACCAAGGGGCTTTCGCTCAAACCGCGTGCCGGCAACCCGACGCCGCGCATTGTCGAGACACCCGGCGGCATGCTGAACGCAATCGGTCTGCAGAATGTCGGCATCGATGCCTTCATCGCGAAAAAAGTTCCATACTTTCGTTCGGTCAACACTCCGGCCATCGCCAACTTCTTCGGCAACACCATTGATGAATATGCCGAAATGGCCCGCCGTCTTGACGAAATAGCCGAAGTGGCTGCACTTGAAGTAAATATTTCCTGTCCGAACGTCAAACATGGCGGCATCGTATTCGGTACCGATCCTGCCAGTGCCTCATCTGTCGTGACTGCGTGCCGCGCCGCGACCAAAAAACCGCTGATTGTCAAGCTCTCCCCCAATGTCACCGATGTGGTTGTTATGGCCCGTGCCTGTGAAGATGCCGGGGCAGATGCGCTGTCACTGATCAATACCCTGACCGGCATGGCCATTGATCTGGAAAAACGTCGGCCGGTGCTGGCCAATATCACCGGCGGCTTTTCCGGACCGGCCATCAAGCCGATTGCCCTGCGCATGGTGTGGCAGGTGGCCAAGGCGGTCAAGCTGCCGATTATTGGCATTGGCGGCATCATGAACGCCACCGATGCACTCGAATTCATGCTTGCCGGCGCCACTGCCGTTCAGGTCGGCACCGCCAGTTTCATTAATCCCGGCGCGGCCCAGAAGATTGCGGAAGATATGGAAGCCTGGCTGATTGTCCACGGAGTTGCCGATATCAAGAGCCTGATCGGCGCGTTGGAGTCCTGAGAGGAGGCTGAAATTGGCTAAGATCCGGAACCGCAAGGAATGGTTATGATCGGCAGACTCGGACATTGGGCGCTCGGTTCCGTCATCGGTCTGGCGAACATCGCCAGAATCATTATCATTGCCTTCAGGAGCCTTCCCAATCCGCTGCATCCGGGTCGCCGCCCTCTTATCCAGGTTTATTTGAAACAGGTTTATTTCACCGGATTTGAATCACTAAAAATAATCATCGTAATATCCCTTACTATCGGTACCGTTCTCGTTACCCAGATTATCAGCCTCGTGGGGGCCGGAAATGAATCTCTCTTCGGCAAGGTCATGGTCTGGGTCGTGATACGGGAACTTGGACCGCTTCTGACCGCAATCATCGTTGTTGCCCGGAGCGGAACGGCAATTGCTACCGAGCTCGGCTTCATGAAAATAAACGGGGAGATGGACACTATCAAGTCGCTTGGCATCCCGCCGGAGCAGTACCTCATCATGCCGAGGATTTTTGGCGTGACAACGGCTGTACTGATACTTACCATCTATTTTGAAATTTTCTCCATCATAGGAGCCTTCCTTGTAGCTTCGTTCGGGTGGCATGTGTCGCTTGAAACATTTTCACATGGTCTCTTCTCAAGTCTTACGATGGGAGATTTGTTGATGTCAGCGTTGAAGAGTGTGTTTTTTGGCCTTTTCCTCACCGCCTCCTGCTGCAAGTATGGACTTGATGTCGGCACAAGCTCCACCCAGATCCCGCAGGCCGCCACAAAGGGGGTAATGCAGAGCTTCTTTCTTGTTTTTATCATTGACGGTATTATAACTTTCGCCTCACTGGCGTTCAGGAGCAGTTGAGAACGGTCATGACCGAATTGATACGGGTTGAAAATGCAGCTCTTGCCGGGGTGCCGGAGGCAATTTCTTTTACCTTGTCCGGTGGGGATATGATGGTCCTTGTCACCCCCAAGGACGAAGTGACAACCAGTCTTACCAAAATCATTATCGGTCTGGAAAAGCCGCCATCCGGGAAAGTCTCCCTTTTCTCCGGCGATGTGGCGTCTTTTACCGTCCGTGAGCTCCAGGAAGCCCGCCGAAGAATAGGCATTGCCTATGGAACGGGTGGCCTGATATCCAATCTCAAAGTGTGGGAAAACCTTACCCTGCCGCTCTATTATCATCAGCATCTGGGGCATGATGAAATCGAGGCACGGGGACTGGCCCTGCTTGGCAGACTCGGGTATTCAGGGAAATTAATGGATCTTCCCGGACATCTGGGCCTCAGCCAGAAGAAGCTGGTCGGTTGTGCCAGGGCGATGATCATCGACCCTGACGTAATCATTTACGAGTCGCCTCTTTCCGGTCTGAGCCAGGAGGAGACAAACAGCTTTTTCAGGATCGCCAAAGAGTTTCATCATGAAAAACCTGAACGAGCCTCACTTTTCATAACATCCAACCTGGAAATAGTTCGGTCATTGCCTGAAGCCGTGGTGGTAAACTTCGTAAAGGGGCGGAACTCATGATAGCCGAAGAAGATCAGCGATTTAAGCACCTTGAAAAGAAAATAGGCTTTTTTATTGCCGCTGCAATTGTCGGCTTTCTTGCTGTCGTTTTTTTTATTGGGGCGGATCAGGGTCTGTTCACTCCAAAATACCGGCTCATGTTCACTGTGCCGAAAGGAACCGGCTTTTCCCGTGGCATGCCGGTAAAGCTCTCGGGTTTCCGCATTGGGAGGATTAACAGTATTTCCCTCAACGAAACGGCCAAGGTGGATATTGAAATCCGGATCGACAAAAAATATCAGAAATGGATCAAAAGAGATTCAGTTGCCAGGCTTGTCAAGGAAGGTTTTGTGGGTGACAGCATTATTGATGTCTCCGTTGGCACGGAGCGGTCAGATGTTTTGAAAGACGGTGCTGTGATTGCGTTTGAGAAAACCAAGGGGCTTGAGGAAGTTGCCAACGATGTTGCCGACAGATTCATGCCGGTTCTCGTTGAAGTAAAAGACATCATCAGCTATGTCAACAACCCCGATGGCGATATCAAACAGTCGATAAAAAGCGTCAGGGAGCTGACTGCGGAACTGAACAGTACCCGAGAGAAGATAGATGTGCTGTTGACCTCATCCACGCAGAGAGTCGGCGCTCTCTCCGCCGGAGCGGAATCCCTGCTGAGAACCACCGACGACAGAATCAAATCTATTGGACCCGTTCTGGAAAAAGTTGACAGGTCAATGACGGCGGTCGATCAGAAGCTTCCGCTATTGCTTGATAAAGCCGTTACCACTATGGATAACCTGGATAAAACCAGCCGACATCTGGAAAAGATATCGAACAAAGCTGAACCGATGGTGCCCGTTTTGATGAACAGTGCTGAAGATACCCTTCAGGGAGCGGATTCCGTTTTAAATGCACTGAAAAAAGTCTGGCCGTTGAAAAATCATATTCCTGTTCCGGGCGAGAGAGAATTTATTCCGGGGGACAGCCATGAATAATGTATTTTGCACCGGAAGGGCGAGGGCGCTGAAGAGGGCAGGATCTGCTCTCGCCTGTACTGTTCTGCTGCTTGCCGTCGTTTGCTGCGCCGGAAATCCTGCCGTTCCGATGTCCTCCGCCCGGATGGAGGCAATTCGTCATAACCAGCGCGGCATCAAGGCTGAGGCCGAGGGAAGAAGCCCTCAGGCATTGCTGGAGTTTACCGAATCTCTGAGGATTAACAGGGCTATTGAGAACAGCGAGGGGATTGTAGTCGCGCTGGTGAACAGTTCACGGGTTCATCGTCATAACGGAGATGCCGTGGCTGCGCTTGCAGCAATTAACGGAGCAATTCCGCTGGCACTACCTCAGTCGCCGCTCTATTTCGAGGTCACCTTTGAGATGGCGCAGGTAAAGCTGGCGTTGGGTGAAGTTGCTGTTGCCTATGAATGGGCATTGAAGGCGACGGGTGCGGAGGATACATTGCAACGGGGCATGAAGAAAAATCTGGTGGCCCGTATCTTATACCTGAAGGGAAATCTGACCGAAGCGGAAGCAGCGGTGCGGGATGCCCTCAGTATCAACAGAGAAGCGGGGATGCGTGACGAGGAGGCAAATTCTCTCCGCCTCCTGGGTGACATACTGATCGGCAGCAAGCGGTCCGCTGAGGCGGGGCAGTTTTGCGATCAGGCGCTTGCCATTGATAAAGCCGCCGGCAAGAGCAGAAAGATTGCCGCCGATCTCCGCTGTCTTGCCGCGATGTCTGTGTCACTTAATGATCCGGATCAGGCGCTGGCATTTTATCAGCGGGCTTTTGCCGTGAGCAGCGCCGACAATGACCGGGCGGGAGCGGCTGGTGATCTGCTGGTTATGTCCCGGATCCATGCCGGAAAAGGCGAGAAGGAGCATTCCGAGCGCCTGCTTGCCGAGCGGGATCTGCTGCTGAAGGGTAACAAGTGACTGCAATGCCATAATGCTTTTAAATTTACGACATAAATTTGTTGGATTCTATAAAAACCTCCCCTCCCCCTGCGGGAGGGGATTGAGGGGTGGGGGAAGCGGATTGTAACACATCGATATTACAACAACTTCACCCACCCCCTGACCCCCTCCCGTCAAGGGAGGGGATATAAAAACATAAAAGATGTGACTTCCAACAAATTTGCTGCAATTCCATAATACTTTAGAATCCCTTGAGTTTGTGAACTAATACGACTATCATTTCGCGCCGGTATACGTCTCTGACAAGGAGCTGCCATGAAAGAACACCAGCAATCGCTCGGCCTGCGCATACTTGAAGATATCAGCTCGATCATCCTGCATTCGCACGATCTTCAGGATACCCTCGATAACATTGTTACCCTGGTTGCCAAGCGTATCGGAACCGATGTCTGTTCGATCTACCTCCTGGAAAAGGATGGCGAGACCCTGACATTGAAGGCCACCAAAGGTCTTTCCAAAGCATCAGTCAACCGCGTTTCCATGAAGGTTCATGAAGGTTTGACCGGCCTTGCCATCGAGACCCGCGAGATGGTAATGACTGATAATGCACCGTCACATCCCCGCTACAAATATTTCAAGGAAGCGAAAGAAGAAAAGTTTCTGTCGTTTCTGGGGTTGCCGCTGTTCGAGCATAAGGCACCCATCGGTGTCATCGTTGTGCAGACCCGTGCAACCCGTGTCTTTACCGAAGACGAAATCAGCATCCTGCGCACGATTACCTTTCAAATCGGCAGCATCATCCATACGGCCCGCCTGCTTGATTCGATTCAGCACAAGGAACAGGAGCGGGCCTGGTTCGAGATGGAGCTGGCCAAGGTTCGTAATGGAGCAGGCGAAGAAGATGTGCCTCACCAAACCGGAGGCACAAAGCGGAAATCAATTACCCGGACTCTTGCCGGCACCGCCGTATCGGCGGGCTTCAGTCGGGGCAAAATATACATCCTTGATCGCTTTAACGATAAAGTCATCAAACTGGCAAAAGTTGGCAGTATTACCGAGGAACAGCACAAGTTCACCCAGGCGCTTGAGAAGGCCAAGATCCAGACTATTTACATGGAGAAGCGGGTCAGTGAAACGCTCTCTGCAGATGATGCCGCCATTTTTCATACGCATCTGATGATTTTGGAAGACCGGAGCTTTTCCGCCAAGATTATCGCTCAGACTGAACGGGGGATCGGTGCGACTCGTGCCGTTCATGACGTTGTACAGCATTATGTCCAGGCGTTTTCCGCCATGGAAGATCCGTATCTGCGGGAGCGTTCGGCTGATATGGAAGATATCGGGCGGCGCATTATCGACTCCATTGAAGGGAACGAATCAAGCGATGTGACGCTCAAGGAAAAACGGGTGATTGTGGCGGACGAAATTTTCCCCTCAAACCTTGCCATGCTCGATCCGAACAAAATTCTCGGCATCGTTACCGAAAAAGGCAATATTTATTCCCACGCCGCCATCATGGCCAAGTCGCTCGGCATACCGGCCGTTCTCGGTGTGAAAGGGATTATGGACGCCGCCAATGTCAAGGATGAGATTATCGTAGACGGTACTTCGGGGCATGTGTACCTCAATCCGGACGCCGGCGTTAAAAAAGAGTATGTGCGTCTTGAACTGGAATATGCCGGACGCATGAAGGAACTGGAGGGGTTGCGCGATCTTCCTGCGGTGACGACCGATGGCGTTGCGATTACGCTCAATGCCAACATCGGCCTGATTTCCGATGTCAGGGTTGCCAATCTGCATGGGGCTGAAGGGGTGGGGCTCTATCGTACCGAGTTCCCCTATATGGCCCGGTCCGCATTTCCAACCCGCGTAGAGCAGGCCGGTATCTATCGTAAAATCCTGGAGGGTTTTCCCGGCCAGACCGTTAATATCCGTACCCTTGACATCGGCGGCGATAAAGGTCTTTCCTACTTTCCCTATCCCCATGAGGACAATCCGTTTCTGGGGTGGCGCTCGATTCGGGTTTCGCTGGACCGGCAGGACATTTTCAGGGAACAGCTGGCCGGTATTCTGCTTGCGGCCCACGCCGGAAATGCCACGATTATGTTTCCGCTGATTAGCAGTCTTGACGAAATCCGTCAGATCAGGGAAATTCTGACGTCGGTCAGGAATGAACTGCTGCGTGAAGGGCATGATGTTCCGGGCTACATCCCGTTCGGAATTATGATTGAAGTGCCGGCAGCGGTGCAGATAATCGATTATCTGATTCAGGAGGTCGATTATGTCAGTATCGGCACCAACGACCTGATTCAGTACACGCTGGCTGCTGATCGCAATAACGCAAGCGTCAGGCAGTATTATGATCCGTATCATCCGGCGATTCTGCATTCGATCAAGCGGGTTGCCCACGCGGCCAACAAAGCGGGTAAAAAGGCGTCCGTCTGCGGTGAAATGGCCGCCGATCCGTTATGTGCGCTGCTGCTGGCCGGTATGGGCATACGGGAATTCAGCCTTTCGGCCCCGAGTATACCGATTGTAAAACAGGCGTTTCGCGCTAACAGTTTTGAAGCGTGCGAGCGGCTGGCGCGGGCGGCGTTGGCATGCCGCAATAACTCCGATATGGCTCGCTGTCTGGCTTCTGCGCGGAAAAAGCTGGTTCTGTAACTGATAAAAGGCAATAGAACGCGGAAGAGGCGGATTGTGCTGATTTTACGGATTTAAACCATAATAAATTTGTTGAAATTAGCTTATATCTGTCAAATCCGTTTTTTTCGTGTTCTATTTGGTTCTAATTTTATAATCCTGATAGAGGTGATAATTTGTACGATGGCCGTCCTACATACGCCGAGATTGATCTCTCTGCTCTTAAACACAATTATCAGCTGGTTCGCTCGTCAATTCCACGGCGGACTGAAATTTTGGCGGTGGTAAAGGCCGATGCCTACGGGCACGGCTTTATGGACATCAGTCGCGAATTGGAACGTTTGGGTGTTAATGCGTTCGGCGTTGCATTTCTGGCCGAAGGAATTCAGCTGCGCAAAAGCGGCAGTGACAAGCCGATACTCCTGCTCGGCGGAATTTATCCGGGGCAGGAACGGAAATGCATAGGCTACAACATCTCAACGGCAATTTTTACGCTGGAGCAGGCGCAGGCCCTCAACCACGCGGCTTCTGCCGGTAAACTTTTCCGCAGAGCGCAGGTGCACCTCAAGATCGACACCGGTATGGGGCGACTTGGCATTCCGTATAGCGAAGTTCCCCAATTCCTTGTCGAGCTGAAAAAACTGCCGAATATCGCCCTTGAAGGGGTGATCTCACATTTCGCCAGTGCCGATGAACTTGACGAATCGGGTCAGTATTTTACCCGGCTGCAAGGGGAGCGTTTTGCCTGGGCGCTGGCTGAAATCCGCAAGGCAGGTTTTGCTCCGCGCTATATTCATATTGCCAACAGCGCCGCCGCCCTGATGCGCGATATTCCCGGCTGTAACCTGATCAGGCCGGGTATCGCCATGTACGGTGCGCTGCCGTCGGCCGATTTTCAGGGCAAACTTGACCTGAGGCCGGTCATGCGCCTCAAAAGCCGTATCGCCATGCTCAAATGGGTAGAACATGGAACAACCATCAGCTATGCCCGCCGCTTTACCGCCAACAGGCGCGCGCTGATTGCCAGCGTTCCGGTCGGCTATGCGGATGGCTATCCGCGCGCACTCACCAACAAAGGTGAAGTATTGATTCGCGGTCAACGGGCCAAAGTTGCCGGAACCGTCTGCATGGACTGGATCATGCTTGATGTGACCGGCATCGAAGGTGTGGCGGTGGGCGATGCCGTGACACTGATGGGCCCTGATGATACCGGGAGCTGCATTCATGCCGAGGAGTTGGCCGATTGGGCCGACACCATCCCCTACGCAATTTTCTGCGGCATCAGCAAGCGGGTGCCGAGGGTGTATCTTTCGTAATGGAAAGAAATATTTCACCGCTGAGGACGCAGAGGGTGCGGGGGTAAATAAAGTGATAATATTTGAGTGGTTAGCATCTTAGAAATAATTGTTTCCGACCTATAACGCCAATTAAGTCGGAAGACAAATCTGTCTTTTTTGAGTTATAGTCCCGAATTTTTTAGCACATTCTTTTCCTCAGCGTACTCTGCGTCCTCTGCGGTAAAAAACAGTTTATATCTATCCCGGCAAAATAGGATTACTTACTTTGTACGCACTTGCCATAGATCTCGGAACAACAACACTGGCCGCTTCGCTGATAGACTGTGTCATCGGAGAGCGCAGCGCCATTGCCGGTGCGCTTAATCCGCAGCGCCGCTTTGGCGCCGACGTGATTTCGCGTCTTGGTGTTGGTGTCAATTCGCCGGAACTTCGCAATGACATGACGGCGCTGATTCGTACTGAACTGCGGCGGCTCGGGCAGGAGTTGTGCGATGCCGCTGGTGTTGCCTGGGGTGATGTGCGCAGTGTGGCCATTGCCGGTAATCCGGCGATGCAGCACATCCTGCTGGGACTTCCGCTCGATTCATTGGCGTTTCCCCCATTTCGGCCTCTCTATACCCACGGTACGCATTTGAACGCCGCCGATCTTGCGTGGGACGGTAACGCCAACGTGTATCTGTTTCCGATGCCGGGAGGCTTTGTCGGGGGCGATACGGTAGCGTTTCTTTACGGAGCCGAGCCGGGTGACGCCACGCTCTGTCTTGATATGGGCACGAATGGCGAGATTGCACTGACAGTGGGGGATACGGTATGGGCAACCTCTGCCGCTGCCGGCCCTGCGTTTGAAGGGGGCAACCTCTCCTGCGGCATGGCGGCCCTACCGGGAGCAATCAGTTCCGTGCGTTTGGAGGGTGAACGACTGCGGCTACAGGTAATCGGCGATGTTCAACCATGCGGCATTTGTGGATCAGCGGCTATTGAAGCGGTAACAGAGCTGCTCCGCTGCAACATTCTGGAGCCGGGCGGCAGATTGAGGAACCCTGAAGAGATTGACTCCAATCTGGCTTCGCGGGTGATCGAGTATCAGGGCGCTGCCGCCTTTGTCCTGTATCGTGATGCCCGGCAACTGATCGTGCTGACGCAGGAGGATATCCGGCAGTTGCAACTTGCCAAGGCTGCGTTGCGGGCCGGGATCGACGTCCTGCTGGAGCGATCCCGTATACGGTGCGAAGCCTTGAAAGACGTGATTTTGACCGGCTCTTTTGGCGCAGTTTTGCGGGCTGAATGGCTGAAAACGATTGGAATTTTTGATGAAAGCATGATACAAACGACCCGTTTCACGCCCGAAGGCGTGCTGAGGGGCGTAGAAGCGGCGCTTGCACATAAAGATGGTTTTGCGGCTGTGGAGAATCTGGCGCTCCGTTTCAAGGTGGTGCCGCTTTCCGGAACGCCGCTCTTCGAGACTCTCTTTATGCGGCATATTGATTTTCCACTGTAATTCATCACATCGAAATTTCTGATAATTTACCTCGGTAAGGAGTATGGCATGGCAAAGATAACCAGGGCACTCATCAGCGTCTCTGACAAGAACGGTATAATTGAATTTTCACAGCAGTTGGCCGGCTATGGTGTTGAGCTGCTTTCCACCGGCGGCACCGCGAAGCTGCTGCGGGAAGCCGGCTTGACCGTCAAGGACGTCTCGGAGTTTACCGGCTTTCCGGAAATGCTTGATGGCCGGGTAAAAACACTGCATCCCAAGGTGCATGGCGGACTGCTCGGCATGCGTTCGAACCCGGAGCATGTCGCCAAAATGAAAGAACACGGTATTGAGAACATTGATATGGTGGTCGTCAACCTGTACCCGTTCGAGGCGACGACAGCCAAAGAAGGGTGCCACCTGGAAGATGCCATTGAAAATATCGATATCGGCGGACCGACCATGCTCCGCTCGGCAGCCAAAAACTATCCGGATGTCACCGTTCTGGTAGACAGCGCCGATTACGCACAGGTGCTGGAAGAGATGAAAAACTCGGCCGGTGCGGTGTCCGCGACAACCAACTATGCTCTCGCGGTCAAAGTATTTCAGCACACCGCCGCATACGACGGCGCCATATCCAATTATCTGGGCTCGCGACTGACTGCCGAAGTTCAGGAATATCCACCCACGTTCACATTGCAGGTCAAAAAGGCCCAGGATCTTCGCTATGGCGAAAATCCTCATCAAACGGCGGCGTTTTATGTTGAAAGCCGCATCGCCGAACCGTGTGTTTCCAATGCCCGGCAGCTTCAGGGTAAAGAATTATCCTTCAACAACATCATCGATCTGGATGCTGCCATTGAAACCGTCAAAGAGTTCGAGCAGAGTGCGGCTGTTATCATCAAGCACACCAACCCGTGCGGTGTCGCTCTGGCCGATTCGCCGCTGACCGCTTACCTTAAGGCACGTGAGTGTGATCCGGTTTCAGCGTTTGGCGGCATTGTCGGTTTTAATCGTACCGTCGATGCGGAAACCGCTACCGAACTTACTTCCACCTTTCTAGAAGCGGTCATCGCCCCCGGTTACAGTCAAGAGGCTTTGGATATCTTTACCGCAAAGAAGAATGTCCGGGTCATGCAAGTGCCGCTTCTTGACAGCTATGCAGCCGGCGGCTTCGATCTGAAGCGCGTTACCGGCGGTCTGCTGCTGCAGGGCCGGGATCTGGGGATGGTTAATGCCCGTGACTGCCGCGTAGTTACCGAGCGGACCCCGACTGCATCGGAATACGAAGCGCTCGATTTTGCCTGGCGGGTATGCAAACATGTCAAATCAAATGCCATTGTCTTTAGTAATCGCGATCAGACGGTCGGCATCGGCGCCGGGCAGATGTCCCGTGTTGATTCATCAAAAATCGCCGTACAGAAAGCACTGCTGCCAACCCGGGGCACCGTGCTGGCTTCCGATGCGTTCTTTCCGTTCCGGGACGGTGTTGATGCCGCCGCCGAGGCCGGTGTAACCGCCATTATCCAGACCGGCGGCAGCGTTCGTGACGAAGAGGTAATCAAAGCCGCTAACGAGCACGGCATTGCGATGATTTTTACGACGATGCGCCATTTCCGGCATTAATCCTAATTACGACATTTTTATGAACCACAGAGCAACAGAGCAACGGAGAAATCAGATAGTTACGGCAACACCAGCCATAACAAAAATGGCGAGTATTTTTTTTTGGTTTTAACCCAAATTTTTTTGTTTTGCTCAGTTGCTCTGTTGCTCAGTGTTTCAAATGTTTTTTTCTGGTTAATAGTAAAATATATGCTACCCCAAGAGGTACAATGGTCATGAAAGTTCTCGTAATCGGCGGCGGTGGCCGCGAACATGCGCTTGTCTGGAAAATTGCCCAATCTCCGCTGGTCACGAAGGTCTACTGTGCGCCGGGTAATCCCGGAACGGCCGCACTGGCCGAGAATCTGCCGATTGCCGTAGATCAGCTTGATAAGTTGCTGGCATTTGCCTATGAAGAGAAAATCGATCTGACGGTGGTCGGGCCCGAGCAGCCGCTTTCACTGGGGATTGTTGATCTGTTTGAATCGCACGGCCTTAAGGTATTCGGCCCGTCACAAAAAGCGGCTTTTATCGAGGGGAGCAAGGCTTTCTCGAAAGATCTGATGCAGAAGTATAATGTTCCGACCGCTGCCTACGGTGTGTTTACCGATCAGGCTGAAGCGGAAGCGTTCATTAATCGCACCGGAGCGCCGATTGTGGTCAAGGCCGATGGCCTGGCTGCCGGTAAGGGCGTCATCATTGCCCAGACCTGTGAAGAAGCGGTTGCGGCCGTACATGACATGCTGAGCGGCAATGCCTTCGGCAGCGCCGGTTCGCGCGTCGTCATCGAGGAATTTCTGACCGGCGAAGAGGCTTCATTTCTGGTCATTACCGATGGCAGGAACATTATTCCACTCGCCAGCGCCCAGGATCACAAGGCGATTTTTGATGGCGATCAGGGGCCGAATACCGGCGGCATGGGCGCTTATTCACCCGCCCCGGTGGTGACGCCTGCCATTCATGAAAAAGCCATGCAGCAGGTGATTATCCCGACCGTGGAAGGTATGGTTGCCGAAGGGCGCCCGTACCGCGGCGTTCTGTACGCCGGTCTGATGGTTAAGGATGGCGAAGTAAAAACGCTTGAATTCAACGCCCGTTTTGGTGACCCTGAATGTCAGCCGCTGTTGATGCGGATGAAGTCCGACATCGTGCCGGTGTTGATGGCTGTCGCAGAGGGTGATCTGTCCAAAGAGAAGATCGAATGGCACGACAAGGCGGCAGTCTGTGTTGTCATGGCTTCGGAAGGGTATCCGGGTGATTACCGGAAGGGCGATGAGATTTCCGGTTTGGATCAGGCGGCAGCGCTTGATGAACTATACGTTTTTCATGCCGGTACCGCGCAGAAAAACGGTGCCTGCGTCACAAACGGTGGCAGAGTCCTCGGCGTGACCGCATTGGGATCGACCGTCAAAGAAGCCATAGATACTGCCTATAAAGGGGTAGGGCGCATATCCTGGTCTGGCGTCCAGTATCGCAGCGACATCGGTAAAAAGGCTCTTGAACGGCTATAAGTTTCTCTGTTTAAAAATGAATTGATACTACTGAGGTGAGATAATGAAAACTGCCCCGCTCGTACTGTTGATGATGGGAAGTGACACAGACCTTCCGGTAATGCAGGAGGCGACCGAGATACTTAAAAAGTTTGATATTCCCTATGAAATGCGGATTTCATCTGCACACCGCTCACCGGCACGAACCCTGGCACTTGCATCGGAAGCGGCTGATCGCGGGATTAAAATCATAATTGCCGGTGCCGGAATGGCTGCACACCTGGCAGGTGTCGTTGCATCAAAAACAATATTGCCCGTTATAGGTGTGCCGATGCCCGGTGGTGCTCTGAACGGTGTGGATGCGCTGTATGCAACTGTGCAGATGCCGGCGGGGATACCGGTGGCAACAATGGCCATCGGCAAAGCGGGGGCAAAAAATGCCGCCCTGTTTGCCGTACAGATTCTTGCCTTGGCCGAACCGCAGCTGGCTGCAGCACTTGTTCGCTATCGTACTGAAATGGACAAAGAACTTGAGCAGAAGGATGCGGAACTGCAACTGCGCTAGGACAGTTGTGGAGAAATCGACGATATATTTTGGCCGAAAATACCGGCTTCGCGTAAATTATGGTTGACTTCCCTGGATGACACATGGTAAATAACTGGACGCTTTTGATGACGGCATATCCTTCGAGATTCGAACCATCCTGAGCAGTAAGAGAGTCTTCTGTTTCATCCCACAATCCATCAAATTTTGTTGTTTTGTGGTTATATTCCCCATTAGCTCAGTTGGTAGAGCAGGTGACTGTTAATCACCTTGTCCGTGGTTCGAGTCCGCGATGGGGAGCCAATTAAAAACGGCTACTTAGGAAAAAATCCTTAGTAGCCGTTTTCTCGTTCTGTCGATTCTCAGAGATTTAGTATCCTTTCAGTATCCTTTGGACGTCCTGCTTGACTCATAGTGTCCAGTTCGCTGCGAAGTCAGATCGCTACGTTCATTGCAGGCTCCACCGTCAAGCGCAACCCCATCCCATTCAACAACTTCGAAATGCTGCTAAACTCTGGATTTCCACGCTTAGACAATGTCTTGTAGAGACTTGAGCGGCTAACATGGGTCTTTTCTGCAATAGCGGTCATTCCGCCCTGCGCCTGGGCTACGTCCCTTAATGCCAGAAGAAAAGCATCTCTGTCACTATCTTCAATCACGGCATTGATAAATGCTGCGGCATTTTGAGGGTCTTTCAGCCATTCAAGGTGATACTCATCATAATTTCCTGTTTTACGTGCCATGTCCTCTATCCTCCCTGTTGTCGCTTCCAATATGCCTTTGCAACCTTAACATCTTTCGTCTGGGTGGCCTTGACGCCGCCAATCAGGAGCAGCACAACCGTTTTTCCATTCATCGCATAGTAAACGCGATAGCCGGGGCCATAATCAATTTTCAACTCAATAACCCCGTCACCCAGAGCCTTGATGATTCCAAAGTTTCCGAGCTTCACACGGTTAAGCCTTGCACTGATTCTGGCATGAGCGTCACGATCCCGAAGGCTTGTCAGCCATTCGGTGAACGGTGCTCGTCCATCATCTTCAAGATAATATTCCAAGCAGTAAGGTGTATCGGCTATGATAAATTGTATCCTTTGGAAGACATGCTTGCAAGAAGATAATTTGCGATTGATTCAAGCTGTCTTAATGACAAATCATGTTGATTTTATTGTGGTGCCGCAAGCAGAAACGTCGCTTGCCCGTGGTTTTGGTGAGGCTCACCGTCGGTATACCCGCATGAAAAACTTTGCTCTGAAGGTACACGGTTATCTGTTCCAGGGAAGATTCAACTCAAGCGTACTCGATCAAAATCACTTGTTGGCAGCAGTTCGCTATGTATAAAAGAACCCCGCGCATGCTGGTCTAGTCTCGCTTGCCTGGGAGTATCCCTGGTCCAGCGCCGCTTTCAATACCGGGAGGAGAACATTTGATCCTCTGGTAAATGACCGCAAACTGTCCGGCCTGGTATCTGACTGGGAAGAATATCTTGGTAAAGAAATATATGGCGAGGCAGACCGGCTTCGCACGGCTACACAAACAGGTCGTCCTGCTGGAGGCAATGAATTTGTTACAAAGGTTGAAAGTTTGACAGGACGCGATTTGAGTAAAAGAACTCCTGGCCGCCCCAGAAAACAATAATCAGTATTATGTCCCCGGCTTGCCCGGCTGTATGAACCTGAGCTTAACGCTGTTCCGGTAAGCCCAGAGATCAAGTGCCTTGCTGATGAACTCTGGTCCGTTGTCAACGGTGATAGCTTCCGGCAATCCTCGTGTCAGTGCAATTCGCTCAAGTACTCTGGTTACCAGTTTTCCTGTCAGTGAATGACCTTCTACGGTCGTGCTTAGTAGGTGACAGGTACCTATTCATTGATTTATCTTTAATAGACTTTAGCGGTATTTTTACTGTATACATAAACTTGTATTTAAATCTAATAACAGTGCGTTGACCGGAGTCCAACCTTGGCCCGAATTGGCTTAGTGTTTTGGCTCAGCGTGAATAGGACTTTTGGTTCGTTTGTGATAAACCATCACGAACGGAGGAAAGTCCATGCGAAAGAAACGTCACAATTACACCCCGGAAGAAAAAGTTTCCATTTTGCGTCGCCATCTGGTTGAA
>JANXZX010000202.1 GCA_025355325.1 Geobacteraceae bacterium | reverse complement strand
AGCCCGACCGCTCTAGCTGAGCGTCGGGCTGTTCATTGAGGTGGGGGGGGATTGATTTGGAATTATAATCAGGAATTAGAGCGGTTGAACATGTCTTTGCTAGTCAAAGGTTTTTCTGAAAAGGTGCAGTATCAGGGCAATCAGCAACATGAGCGATATGGCAGCGGCTCCGGCAATTTTGCGTTTCTCGCGAGAATCATCGAGTTTGTCAAGTGCAGCCTGGATTTTTTTCAAATCCCCCTGAATTCGGGTCGTTTCTTTTTTGACCAGATCGACATTAACGTTGTGGAAAAGGGTATGGAAGCGATTCCGCACGGAAAACAGCTCTTTTTCCAGTTTTTCGGTGTCGGTACCGAACTTTTTATAGGAATTGATGCGCCCGTCAATGGTCACGATCATTGCCTCGGTTTCCTTCATGGCGTCGCGAATTAGCCTGGCCCGCTCAAAGCTGTGGCATCGACTGCAACTTTTCTCGTTGATCAAATCCAGTGAAGCTTTTACCACCTTGTGGTTGTTGTGACAGGTGACGCAGGTCGGGCCGCCTTTGCCAAGCATGCGGCCGTGGGCGCTGGCCAGGTAATCATTGAGCACACCCACATGGCAGCGTCCGCAGAAAGCGGGGATAGCCGTTTCTTTGGGCACACCGAGAAAACCGCGCGCCGGTGTCATGGCGTTGGCGGCGTCCTTCGGGTCGCCTCCATGACAATTGTTGCAGAAGATGCCGTTTTCGGCATGAATACTCTCCCGCCAGAGTTTGACCGGTGCGCTGTACTTCTCCGGCATCTTGGAGTGGCACTGGATGCAGACCGGCTCGGCAGATTCTTCAGCAATTGCTGATAACGGCAGAAGAAGTGCTGAAAGTAGAAAAAAGAAGAGGCCATACAACGGCACACGAAGAGTTAATAAAGTATCCCGATCACTCATGATAAATGCCCCCAAATGCTGAGTCCGATCCACAATAACAGCCCGCCGACGGAACATGCCATAAACAACGGCCGCTTCAACGGATGACGCTCTCTGCCGCAATCAACAAAGGGAAGCAGCGCCAGAAAAGTCATAGCGGCGCCTTGCAGCGACAGACCGATCAACTCATTGGGAAATATCTTCAGTGTCTGATAATTGGCCAGAAAGTACCATTCCGGCTTGATATGGGCCGGGGTGACAAAAGGGTTGGCCGGAATAAAGGCATCCTTGGGAAAGAACAGGTACGGATCGTAAAATACTACCGCCAGAAAAATGGCCATGTAAATAGCTATTGACCGCATATCTTCAAGAGCAAAATGGGGGAAGAACGGAATCCCGCCCGGATGTTTTTCATAGCTGTAGCTGTCCCCCTGCCATTGGTTCATGGTTTCCGGCAGCCCGAACGGGGGCGCTGACACTCCGGTACGCTTGAGGAGGAAAACGTGAGCGCCAATCAGCGCCGCTATGCCGGCGGGGATAACGGCGACATGCAGAGCGAAGAAACGTCCCAGCGTTGGCGGGCCGACCTGTGGACTGCCGCGCAGGAACTCAACAAGATACGGCCCCGCAACCGGGATGGCGCTGGCGCTGTTGGTGGCAACGGTAGTGGCCCAGAAGGAGAGCTGACTCCACGGGAGCAGATAGCCGGTCAGCGAAATCCCCTGCACCATGGTGAACAGAATGAACCCGGTCACCCAGTTCAGTTCGCGCGGTTTCTTGTAGCTCCCCATAAACAGCACCGAAAGCATATGGAACAGCAGCGCCAGCACCATCATATTGGAACCGACGGCATGACACATGCGGATCAGCCAGCCGAAGGGGACATCGTTCATGATGGCGGTGACGCTTTTAAATGCCTTATCCGCATCCGGCACGTAGTAGATCAGCAGCAGCATGCCGGTCACCACCTGCAGGGCAAAGGCAAACAGCAGGACGCTTCCCATCGAGTACCAGCCGTTAATGTTGCGCGGCAACAGATAGCCGGTCAGTTCTTTTTCCACTATCTCGCGGGTTCCGATTCGAACATCAATCCAGTCAACAGCCTTTTTTATGAGTGACATACAGGCTCCTTCAACGCATTGGATCACTTCCTACCCTACGGTAATATTTCCGCCTGCCACAGCAAAAGTAAGCCTCTTAAGCGGCTTGGGTGGCGGGCCGGCCGTTACGGCGCCATCAGCGGAATAGTGCCCGCCATGGCAGGGGCAGAGAAAATCCTGTTTATCCTTCTCCCATTGCACGATGCAGCCGAGATGAGTGCAGACCGCCGAAAATGCGACAAGATCGCCCCCCCGCTTCCGGACAAGTACCGCTGACGATCCGGCAAACTCGAAGAATTTGGCTTCGCCTTCAGGAACGTCCTTTTCGGGAATAACGACCTTTCCGGCCGCGTCACCGCCCGAGTGGGGCGCCAGATAGCGGAACAACGGCCAGGAAACTGCCGCAGCCGCGATTGCTCCAAGGCCGCCAAGACATACTCCAAGAAACGTCCTCCTGTTGCTGTTGTTATCCATACATCCTCCATAAAGATGTAATGAGGTAATCAATATCTTCCCATTTCAACGTCTTGACCTGCATCAATAACATCGCCTGAATTATGTGCTACGGTAACATATTGCTAAAACCAATTCCGATCAGGAACCTACTCATGATTACTACAAGCGAACGTGTTCTCAGTATCACAATTTGGGTGTTAACCGCCTCGGGGAGTTTCTTTGGCGGCCGTGCCGTCTGGCGGCGCAGAAGGCAGAAACGGGAAGCAGAGCTGAAGCCAGATCCGCTGCTTAAAACCCGACTCTCAGGCCGAGAATGACATTGTGACTGAAATAATCCATTTTGAATGAGCGTCCGCCGACCTCGGAGAGTTTTGGGCTGGTGCTTCCGAAGAAGCGATACCCCAGATCAAGATTCAGGTAGTCGGTCAGTGCTACATCAAAACCGGCGCCTAACTGGTAGGCAAATACGATAGCGGAGTCGCTGCTCATCGTTTGGCCATCTACTTTCAGGCTTGATGCTTCGATGCGAGTTGCGCCGACGCCTCCTCCAATATATGGCGCCCAACGACCGCCGTCATGAAAGACGCCGAAAAAGTTAAGCATCAGGC
This sequence comes from Geobacteraceae bacterium, assembly GCA_025355325.1. GTDB lineage: Bacteria > Desulfobacterota > Desulfuromonadia > Geobacterales > Pseudopelobacteraceae > JACRCG01. Next base: position 20,852 of record JANXZX010000202.1, on the reverse strand, counting down.
TGTCTGACACGACCGTGCCCCCCCCAGTAAAACTTCCTTCGACAAATTTCACCTGATCAAGCGGATTGCTGCGCCGGGTGTATTCAAGTTCGGCCCGTCCCTCTCCGAGAGGGTTGCCCGGTTCAAAATCCCAGCCAAGGACGGCGCTTCCCTGAAAACCCGGCTTGAAGGAGAGACGAAAATCCCCCTGATCGTCGGAGCCTTTGGCGTTCAACAGCGAGTTTCCGCCAATGAATGCCCCCACAAAAGGCCCCGAGTGTTGTGCGTTGGCCGGGGCGCAGAACAGGAGCGGCAGACAGATGGCGATTATGATCCGGCAGATTTGTTTCATATAAGTCCTTCCAGGTGTCGCTGCGCAAAAACGCATCAGGGCACCGATATGGTTGCAGTTTTGGTTTTGCCGCCAAAACTGGCGGTAAGGGTTGCCGTACCGTGATCAACTGCAACTACCTGCCCCGGCAGATTCTGGCTGTCAATAAGAATTGCGACATTCGGAAAGTCGATCACCCACGTTGTATCTTCGGTCACATCAACGGTCGAGCCATCAGTGTAGCCTGCTGTCGCGGTGAACTTGACCTGATTGCCGGAAGTAAGGACCGTGTTATCTGTGATAACCAGATTATTCAAGGTTCGCGCAGTTACCGTTACCGGGGCTGTAACTGTCATACCGCCATATTTGGCACTAATGATGGTGGTACCGGCAGCTACTCCGCTAACCCGCCCTCTGACAATCCCGGAATTTCCGACTGTAGCCGCTGCGGTATTACTGGAGGACCATTCACTGCTTGCGGTCACCTCCTGTTTCGTCCCGTCGCTAAAATAGGCGGTCAAGGCCTGGCGATTGCCAGTCCCCACGGTCAGGGATTCCACAGCTACCGGGGTAATAACAATGGAGGTAACCGATGGGATTGTAACAATCAGGCTTGTTGTGGTGCTTATTGATCCGTTTTTAACGGTAATGACGCTCAGAGTTCCTGCCGGTGTTGCCGCAAGTGCATTCAGCCAGGCCAGATTTCCACCCGGAGTCGTCACCGTGGCGATAGTTGCGCTGGCTGGTGACCATGAGACTTGGCTGGTGATATCCCGGATACTTCCGTCACTGAAGGTGCCCGTGGCGGTTAAGCGGCTGACCGTGTCCTTAACCAGCGTAACAACATTCGGCGAGATGGCAATGGCGGCCAGATTCCCACCGGTAGTCTTGAGGTTGGACGTGCCAGCAATGCCGGAAAGTGCGGCGCTGATGGCGGTAGTCCCCTGTGTAAGCGTCGCCGCAGTTCCACTGCTGCTGATGGTGGCAACGTCTTTCCGGGATGAATCCCAGGCGACTTGAGCGGTGATATCAGCCGTTGATCCGTCAGTATAAATTCCGGTGGCCTTGAACGTTTGTGAGGAGAGGGTAAGAACAGAGGGATTCACCGGGGAAACGGTAATAGAATTCAGTACCGGTTCCGTGACGGTCAACTGTTGAGTGCCGGTAATGCCGCCAAAGGCTGTTGAAATCGTCGCAGTTCCGACGGAAATGGCTTTGGTAAGCCCCTTGCTGCCGATAGCGTCACTGACCGTTGCAACGCCTGAATCACTTGAAGTCCAGGCGGCATCAAAGGTCAGATCCTGGGTTGTGGTATCCGAAAAAAGGCCCCTTACCGCATATTGAACAGTCCGTCCTTTAGAGAGCGACGAAGTGGCAGGGGTAATCGTAAGAGTCGTGACGGTTGCCGCGCTTACCGTCAGCCTGAAGGTGGAAGAAACACTCCCCACGGTTGCGGTCACGATGGCAGTTCCCGACGATTTTCCGGTTATCCGGTTCGGGTTCGCAGTCGTAACGAAACCTGCTACAGCCGGAGAATCGCTGGACCAGACCACCTGATTGGTAATATCCCTTGTGAACTGGCCTGAATACGTTCCGTTTACTTTGAACGTCGCAGAGGTTTTTGCAGCTATGGTTGAAGAACCTGCAACAATCTCGATTGAGGTCAGCGGGGTAAAATCATTATTCCGGGTTGGCTCCCCATCCCATCCGCAGCCCGACAAAACCATCAGTATACATAAGCCTGATAACAGCAGGTTAGTCATGCATTCCCCCATAGAACAAATTGTTTTACGCCGTCGGAAACCAGATGCCGGCGCCCATGGCCATGCCGATATCACGGCACCCCAGATAATCGCTGTGGACCCTCAGGCCGTTATCGACAATCGACATGCCAACCTCGACTTTATGGAAGGCCTCGTTACGGCTGTGGTCGGCAACGAGCAGCACGGTGGAATTTATCTGCCGGAGCTTGAGGTATAGCTCGGAGATGTTTTTGAGATTTTCCGGGAAGAAGTCTTCCACCGGATCGAGAACTATCAACTTGCATTTGAAGTACTCGCTGAACTGGTGCAGATAGGTATAGGTCTTGGTCATGCTGCCGGAAATGTCGATCAGATGCGGCGACACTCCAAAGCACTCATCGAACAGGGAAATGTGGGTGAAGTTATCGCTGTTTTCGTTGATGCGCGCGTTAAGGTCAGGCACGCTGGTCCACTCTCTGGCCAGGCGCTTGAAGCGGCGGTGACTATCCATGTCCGTGTCCCGGGCGTTTATGAAAAGCACCTTTCCCGGTTGCCGACACGTGTAACGATCAAGAAACGGCAGGCCAAAGGCCACGGACATAGCCAACTGGGTCGCCAGCGTCGTCTTGCCGAAAACATTTGTCGCCTGAAGAGAGACGAGGGCATTGGCCGGGATCAGTTCATCGATCAGGTATTCTTCCGGCAGGGGGGTGTTAAGCGGACGGCTCTGCCACTCTTTGATCCCCAATTCCCTGGCGAAGGGGTTTTCCTCGATCTTTGAATTCACCGTAATAGCCATAGGGTTCACGCCTCCGGTAACTGCCGCTTATCAGGCGACGCTATGAACTATCCATACCATAGCGCCGTGGGGTGAGCAAGTTTGTGTTTCAAACGGGACTATTGGAAAAGTATCCCGGCTTCCCCTTCGGTATACACCTGAATCGAAATTTTATCCTTCTGCACGATCATATCGCTGAATTTCAGACTTTTTATATCACCCTTCAAAAAAACATGATCGACCAATTGTACCCGGGCAAGCGCTTTTTCTGCCGTCTGGCGCGATTTTTCCAACTGTCCGGTCAGGTTCGAATTAAGTTTTTCCTGAATAATTCCCCTGATCGAGCTGTGCAGAAACCAGTCGGCAGTTTGCAGCAGCAGGTCTTTTGACTGCATGTCGAAATCTACATCATCCACGGAAAAGACGTCTGTCTGCGGGTTGAACACCGGCTTGGCGGTCAGATAGAAGATCCCCTCCACCGAGCCTTGTGTCTGTAGTTTGACGACAAGCTTGTCCCCGTTGCCGTACAGCTCGAAATCCTTGATGACGATGCTTTTCCCATCGGAATCGAATTTTTTGTTGATCAGCAGCGGTGATGCGATGGCCAGAATGTCCTTATAGGGGAGATCGGCGTTCAGAGCTATGCGGAAGCTTTTGTCGAATGCCGAAACCAGTTTGAGGTTCGGCAGCGGCTGCGGCGATGGGGAAGCCGGCTCCGGACCGACCACCAACTCAGCAAGCGTACTGATGCCGACGCTCATTCTCACCCGGTTGTTCTGGGCGTACATCGGGTACATCATTATTTCACGAGGAGTCAGCTTCAGCCAGGCGTTGTAGTTTTTATCCAGCAGAATCGGCTTCTGGGCCGTATTCCAAACTTTGGCAACCTGCGCTTTCAGCGGGAACTGCTCGTTGATCTTTTGCGCGATCAGGTCGGACAATATCTTTTGCACGGGCTGGGTGATTCCTTCCACAATACTGCGCGGCTTGAACTTCATCGGCCCGATGCCGACCTCCTCGGAAAGCAGATCGCTCAAACCCTGATAGTAAATTTCCGTACGCAGTCGCCAGTCCGGGGTAATGTCGGCCTTCACTTTGAATTTCAGCGACAGCGGTATAGTCGGCGCGCTAAACATGCTGTAGCTCAGCGTCATGGTGATCGGCATTGAGATATACAGGTAGTTGCCGGTGGCAGTTAATATGATTGAACCGTTGCGGTTCACCTCTGCGGATACTCCGCTGGTTTTGGTTGCCCCTTTGTACAGATTCTTTTTGACCGTCTGGTTCAGAACTCTGGAGAGATCATCCGTTGTAGCTTCAATCGGTACATTGAGAGTTGACAGTTCTTTTTTCAGCGATGTTCGAAAAGCCTCGTCTCCGGGGCGTTTGGCTGTGAGCGGCGCGACGCCGGCACAGGAGCAGAGAATAAGTGAGAGAATTGATGCTGCTGCCAATAACAGGAACCGCTTGCTTGTGTGCATATTTTTTACCTTTCGTGATGAGTTGCATTTATGGAGTTTTTCCATCATTCCTCTTCCTCCGCCGGTTCTACATCCCCGTCGTCCTTGCCGCAATATTCCTTCGGTTCAGTCCCGGAGATATAGAATTCATCCCGTATTCCCGGTTTCTCTGCAGTTGCCGGACAGCCGGTCGCAGGATCGATGGCAACAGATACGACCGTCTCAGGCCGTAAGAAATCTACCACCGGTTTCGTCGCTACAGCCTTGCGCATGAACCTCTCCCAGATCGGTGCAGCGATGCTCCCGCCGGTAAACCCTTTTCCGCCCGGCCGGGGTTTGTCATAACCGACCCAGACGCCGGTTATGATGTTCGGCGTATAGCCGACGAACCAGGCATCCCGGTAATCATCGGTGGTGCCGGTCTTTCCGGCTGACGGATGCGCCAGGCTGAATTTCTTGAGATTTTTGGCGGTACCATAGTTCATGACGTCTTTCAGCATCTGGGTCGTGACAAAGGCGGTGGCCGGAGCCAGCACCGGCGTGATGATCGGGGGATTATCCAGCCATGTCTTGCGGGTACGATCATAAATACGGATTATTACTCTTGCTTCGGAACGCGCTCCCCCGGTAGCAAGCGGAGTATAAGCTGCGACCAGATCGTTCAGGGTCACTTCACTGGTGCCAAGTGCCAGGGAAAGGCCATTTTCTGCCCGCACCGGCAATCCCATCTTCGCGGTAAAATCGGCAAAATACGGAACTCCGATGGCATCCAGCAGTTTTACAGCGATGACATTGTTGGAAAGGGCGAGAGCTTTCCTGAGGCTCAAAGAACCATAACTCTCACGACCATAATTCAGTGGTTTCCAGGCTTCGCCATTGCCACGGTTATATGACACCGGAGAATCGTCGAGAATACTGGCGGCAGTAAAGCCATTTTCCAGTGCTGCGGCATAGATCAGCGGCTTGATTGACGAGCCGGGCTGACGCCTGGCAGAAAATGCACGGTTGAATGCCGTCGCAGCGGTATCGACTCCGCCGACCGCTGCCAGAACATCACCGGTCGCCGGATCCATACAGATCAGCGCCCCTTGCAGTTCGGGCGAGATCCGCTTGACCCCCTCGCGCAGCAGTTGTTCCGCCTGTTTCTGTAAATCCAGATCCAGGGCGGCGGTAACTTCCAGTCCGCCCTGTTCAACAACATCAGCACCGTACCGTTCTATCAGTTTGCTTTTTACATGGGCCAGATACTGCGGGGCCTGTCCAGATTTGACCACCGAAGCCGGATTGGCGCGCAACGACTCCCGCTGTCGGGAAGTGATCATTCCCAGCTCCACCATCCGTTTGAGTACCACATCGCGCCGACCGGTGACATTAACGGACTTCCCGAGAGGATTGTATCTGGCCGGGTTTTTCTGTACGCCGGCCAACTGGGCGCATTCGGCATCGGTCAACTCTTCCGGGCTTTTATCAAAATAGAGCCGGGCAGCCTGCGCAATCCCCCAGGCTCCGTTGCCGTAATATATTTCGTTGAAGTACATTTCAAGAATCTGTTTTTTGCTGTATTTCTGCTCAAACTCAATAGCCATACGGGCTTCATCAATCTTCCGTTCGATGGTCTTTACTCCGGACAGATATCTGTTCTTGATCAGCTGCTGAGTGATCGTTGACCCCCCTTCGGCCAATTTCCGTTTGACGACATCCTTCACCAGAGCCCGGGCAATCCCGCGAAAATCAATGCCGCCATGCTCATAAAAGCGGGCGTCTTCAACAGCGACCACCGCATTTTGCAGAAATACGGGGATGCGGTCGATAGAGACCCCGTAGCGCTTCTCCGGCAGAATTCGACCGACAAACCGCCCCTGGTTGTCAAAAACCTTGATCGAAGAATACCCGACCGGCAGGGGAAGAAAACTCGTGGGATTATCCTGCGCCCGAACCGAAGAGGCCAGGATCATGGTCGTAGTCAGGATTAATAACAGGTTAGATATAAATGGAATTTTCGTTCTTTTCAAAAGTCGTGATACATGGCAAAACAAGATGGTTTTACTCCTTCATTGAAAGTATTGCAGTGATGGTCTTTATACACCTGATTGCCTCATTCGTCTACATATGGCACTTAACCAGTTTCCGTCCGAAAAGGGTTCTTTTCCGCCCTGGCGGCGTCAATCTTCGTGTTTGCTTGTGCGGCGTACCGATGTACGCCTCCGCGCAACCTCTCGATTTCCTTGTCAGGACGAAAAATTCCGCCTTTCCGATACGGAAACCAACAGTTTCTCATCCGGAGTTTCCGGATGGAAACTAGCTGAAAGAGAGAGTATACTGACGTCATCAGATCAATGTGCGGTTATTGAAAAAATAGAGTTGCCCATAAACGGAAGGAATGTATGACGGATCAACATAGTAATAATGACGACTCTGAAATGAAGTGTACCTGTGGTGAAATGCATAAGGGACACATTTGCTGGCTTTCCCGTATGGGCTTGATTATGGAAGTTCACCACCTGACCGATAATCCGACGATATCGTGTTCGAGCTGCGGTGCAAAAGCCAATCTGCCTCATAATGTCTGCTTTCCTGCACCGCTGACGAAGTAGCGTGTCGCTCACGTCACGTATTAAAGGCTCACGAGGTGAATGGTATCTGGTTGTTCAGGCCGTCCTGTTTCTGCTGCTGGTCTTCGGGCCTCGCTCATACCCGGCGGCTACCGGGTGGGGGAGCCCGTATGACTTGATCGGCTTCGCAACAGGCGGGGCTCTGTTTATAACGGGTATCCTGCTTGCTGCTGTCGGAGTCCTGAATCTGGGGAAGAACCTCACGCCGCTGCCCCATCCGAAGGAACATGCAACACTGGTGGTTTCCGGGGCGTACCGGGTCGTGCGGCATCCAATCTACAGCGGCATAATATTCATGGTTTTCGGCTGGGGTTTGTGGCTGAACAGTTGGTTGACGGTCGGATATGCGGTGCTGTTCTTCGCCTTCTTTGATATCAAATCAAGGCGCGAAGAGCGTCTGCTGGCGGCAAAGTTTCCGGACTATACCGACTACCGTGCTCGTGTACGAAAACTGATTCCCTTTGTTTACTGAATAGTTGCTGCGCTATGCTTCCTCTTTTTTTCGGCTATAGAACCCGATCAGAAAATCGGCATCCTTCGGAGAAAGATCAAACTTGAAGGTTGCTTCATGGACAAGCGGCAGGACGCGCTGGTCAGGGTTCTCCTGAAGGTTGCCGGAAATCCATTTAACGGCGCGGCGTAAATCTTCTCCATCCGGCAGCAAGTCATTCATGGTTTTGTGGCCTCCTCATTTATTCTGTTCCCGCCTGAAGCCGGACCGGCTTCAGGCGGGAAAGCTCATAGTTACGGATTTATTACCAGAGGGATAGTCCCAAGGTCTGTTGTCAGATTTTCCATCACACTTACCGAAGAAGAAGAGTAGAGACGGAATCCGGTTGCCGATATGAAGGTCTTGTACGAGATTGTCTGAGAACTTGGCGGAACGAACACAGCAAACGAAGACTGCCATGCGCTGCTCGTATAATTGCTGAAGATTCTGCCGAGCGCAATCGGGTCAGCGTCGTTGACGCTTCCACGCCGCTTAACGGAAACGGTCGCACTCGACCAGTCCTTGAATGTTGAATAAACCGTCCCCGAGATCGAGCCGAATTTGGTGAGCATGTCAGACATCCGTACCAGTCGGATACCGGTCGGTTTGAAATTGTACCCACCGTTTCCCCGAGCAACGATAGCTGTATTCGGGTCAAAGTCGATCATCATCGCATTTATTATGCCGGGCTTTATCTCGTATGGACTAATGATTTTCAGGCCGGACTGCTGGGCACTGGGAGTGGTGAGAGGAATTCTGGTATTGAGGTCTGATTTCAACACAAGATAGTTGACCGGCAGCTGTCCCTGTCCATTGGGGTTCGCTTCAAGTATCAAGCGGATCTGGCTGTAGTCGCCTGCCGGAAGAACAACCTCACCGAGTGCCTGCTGCACGAACTGCAACTGCATGACATCAATGACCTTCGGCGTATCATACTTCACCACTAAGGGAAGAGCGGGGTCGGTATCGGAGGCGTTTTCCCTGCCTGACGGCACCACTCGTATTTCACGTATACTGATGACCACCTTTTCGTAATCATCACTCGCTTTGTCGGTAATTGCCAGCTTGAGAGTGCCTGTAGATGCATTGTTACTGCCGCTTCCGCCGCATCCCGCGAGTTGGAACAGAGCCACTGCTGCAGCCGTCAGGACAGTTGAAACCTTTAGAACGGATAGTGCTTTTCGAAACATAATGCCCCCTTTTCCCGGGAATTTTTAAAACCCCCGGGTTGTTTACTATAGTGGCACTTCGGCGACCCGGCTGTCTCTGTAAGACCTTTGGGCTTTCCGTCCCGCCCTCACGAGCGGTTTAGTATTTTCGTGTACCATCTATTCAAATCAATTTTAAACCGTATCACCATTCTGGTCAACCATGTTAGTCATGAACGTAAGTCATGAAAAGTGGCAGGTTGAGGGTGATGCGCCAAATGCAGATAGCTCTATCACGCAACTAACATGCCAAAGGGGAAGCTCAGGCATCGCAGGATCAATGCCCTGATTTTACAAGGGAATGGATAAATGAAGGAGCTGATCCGAAAAACAGTTTACGGCTGGATCCGTCAAGTTTAATACTTCTGCCATATATCACGGGTCCCCGAGTGTTTTCCACTCAAGGAGATATTACCTGTTTTGTATTGCTGCAATCCTCTCAAGTATCTATAGTGTTCAAAAATTCACATAGTCACTCCAAGGTTCCGCATGCGCATCTCTCTATCGCTGATAATCCCAACAATGCTGATCATCTTCACTTTCCTGCCAGGTTGTTCAATAACAAGTGCCATACGTGTCGAAGACCGCACGACTGTAGATATTCGTACCATGATCGATGAAGTCAGTAATGTCCCGGTCGTTTTCGTCGGCGAACGTCATGATGAAGCCGACCACCATAAAGTGCAACTCGAAGTTCTGAAGGGGTTAAAAGCAAAAGGCAAGCACCTTGCCATCGGTATGGAAATGTTTGAAGATTTCAGTCAGGCAGCATTGGACGCCTGGAGCGCAGGCAAGGTTCCAACGCATGCCTTCGTCAAAGTATATCAGTCGAACTGGAGAAATGTTCCGTATTGGCTTTACGAGGATATTTTCGACTATGCCAGGGACAATCATATTCCTATCATCGCACTGAATGCGCCGCGTCAGATCGTTACGAAGGTTTCCCAGCAGGGCCTCTCTTCACTGACCGACTCCGACAAGCGGATGCTGCCTCCAGCTGTCGATTCCGAAGTAAGCGATGCCTTCCTTGATTTCATGAGATCGTCCTATGCAGTACATAATAAAAACGATAATCACTTCCGCCATATTTGCGAAGCCCAGATTCTCAGAAACAGGGTAATGGCGAGTCGTATCCGCGACTACAACCAATTACATCCGGAGAGAGTAATTGTGGTCCTCGCGGGAGGTGCTCATGCACGGCAGAGGGGTGGGATTCCTGCGGAACTTGGCAGTTTGCCGTTTAAGATAATTATCCCGCCGGTACCCGGGCTCAATGCTGAGTCAATCCGCAAGCAGGATACCGATTTCCTGCTTGAAGAGCCTTTCTCCCTTTTTTGATTGTCTGAGCTAGAATTTTAATACCAGACCGTACAGGACGCTTATATCGTCCTCAGGCTTGGTGAGTCCCACTTTGACGCCTGCATTGGCTTCAAGGTGGTCATTTATTTCATAGCGTGCTCCGGTAAGAGCGTAGACCGGTAATTCATCCGTGTGCCTGCCAGTATTGGTGGCCAGTCCAAAGTCGATTACGGCGGTCAGGCCCTTCATCAGCCTGGCTTCACCGGCAACCGAGCCGGACCAGAGGTTGCTGCGCGTAGCTTCCCTAACCTCAACACTGCGATAGTCATGATGCTCGTAGCCAAGGTTGGCATGTACGGCGTAGGCGCCTTCGGCAAACTCCCTGGTGGCGATCAGGGTTGCACCATACTGCCAGCGACCTTCAGACAGGCCGGCGCTGTATTTTCCGGCAGGCACGATGACGGACGGTTTGATGGCCAGTTTGGTGCCGCCCACTTCGGCAAAAGCATACTTCAGTTCAACCGTCATATCGCCAAATCCATCCGTTTTACCGACCAGCCGGTCATCTTCCTTGACCTGCTGGCTGATGGTGTACGGAATTGCCAATGAGAGCCCGACATTTTTGTACAGGCCCGTGTTGAATTTCATTTCGGCATCAGAGGAACTGTTTTTGGTGGTAACCCCAACGGCAGAATCCTTGTCATACGTGTACGAACCATTAAGTTCGATCTCAATGCTGCCGACATCAACCGTATTTGCATCATCCGTAATAAGTGGCGTCCCGGCCAGGGCGGAACCGGTGATGAACAGGGAAAGTGAAAGGGCAATTGTTGTGGTACGCAGTGCAGTCATAGACAAATCTCCTAAAGAGTGAGTTTTTGTTGGCTGGCTGCGCTGATAACTTGGCTGGCTGGTTTGTTATGGGTAGTTATTTGGTCAGTATGAGTTTGTTATTGCTGGTAATTTTGAGGCGATATTCTTCACCCTCGTGCAGAATTATGATTTCCCGCTGGCTGCCAAATAGTTTTACGCTGGTGATAGTCTGCTTACTCATCTTAACTATGTGTCTCCTTTCCTGAATTTGATTGCCGGACAAATATGAACTTGACAATCATTATCAATTTAATGGCAAAAAAAAGGATGATCCGGTTTATTAAGTTCAAGCATTTCCCGTACACCGGTAGCCAGGATCTCCCCCATCCTTTGGCGACAGCAGCGGAATTGTTCTGCCAGACCAAGGCTCCGCTCCGGATTGCCGTAGATCTTCCAGGGGCCCTGACAGGCGAAGGGCAGTTTGACCAGGCCCATAAAGGCAGCGACATCTTTGGCGGGATAACCGATGAAGAGGCCGATCTCATGGGGGAAGGACTCATGTGCGCCAATGCGACGGCACAATTCCGCCAGAAGAGCATCAACCGGATCATGTTCCGAGTAGCCTGCCTTACGGAGGAGAATACGGATTCCCGGGTGCGAAAGGTGGTGCTCAAGATGATCGCGATTAAAGCACAACAGAAGAATGGCGCGCTCCCTGGTCTGCAACACGATGAAATTGAGGTCGGAAAGGCGGGTTGCAAGCTCTTCATGGTGGCTGTGCCAGATCTGGTAGAGATTCCGGCCGCACGAGCGGGTGCGATTAACCAACGAGATCAGGTTGGCCGGTTTTGCCCCGGCAAGCACCTCGGAACACTCCAGCATAAGGTGAGCTGTGAGGCAATCAAGTGGATTATCAAAACGTTCAAGAATGTGTGGTTGAAGTGGCGCAACGGGTGGCTTGATCGTGCTGCTTGTGTTGTTTGAAATGGCCATTAATTCTCTCGGCAAATATGCAAATGATTTTCAATATCAATAGCTGATTGCCAAGATAATGTCAAAGCTTTTTTTGAGGCAAAGTAAAAAAAATTATAAGCGTCAGTATTCGGCACATAGCACCAGATAGCAGCTGAGCGGCAAGCTGCTGAAAAATTGCGCAGGCTTGTGAAGCCATTCCGGCAATAAAAGACCGTATCGGTCTTATTTCTTTTGACAAGATGAACGAAAGAAGAATAAATTGGAGATGTAGATATATTTATAGGGAGGATACGACAATGAGAGTACTCAATTTATCTGTAAAATTTGCTCTGGCCCTTATTGCGGGCTCGCTATTTTATGCTTCAATTTCAACAGCAGCTACTTTGTCCACGAAAACCAAGGAGGGGATTGGTACCTATCTGGTGGATGACAAAGGCATGGCGCTGTATCTGTTCAAAAAAGATCTGCCCGGCAAGAGCGTGTGCGGTGCAGCAAATGACTGTATAATAAAATGGCCGGTGTTTCTGGCGGACAGTGTCGTTCCGGACAAGGGTATTGATCCTGCGGCCGTCGGCGTGATAACCCGCGATGACGGGGCCAGGCAGACTATCTACAAAGGGCAGCCGCTGTACTACTTTGTTAAGGACAAAGACGATGATGATGTCTATGGACAGGGAGTCAATAACGTTTGGTACGTTGTTGCTCCGTAGACTGAAAACGGTAACCTGAAGAATGAAAGCAGCCCTTCCTGGAGGGGCTGCTTTTTTGTGGTGAATGAATAGGTAGCGGAATCTTACTTGCCGTCCAATACCTCGCGCACTTTGGTTGTAATTTCAAACAGTGTGAACGGCTTCTGAATAAAATGCACACCATCATCAAGAATTCCGTGATGGGCTATGACGTCAGCCGTAAATCCCGACATGAAGAGGTGCTTTATGTCCGGATAGACCGACTGCAGGTTTTTGGCCAATGCCAAACCATTCATCTCCGGCATGATTACGTCGGTCATAAGCAGGCTTATGTTACCGCCAAAATTCCTGGCTGTATGTATTGCTTCGCCCGGAGAACTTGTCGGCAACACGGTGTAACCCTGCTCTTCAAGCATCATGGTGGCCATGCTGAGAATTGACGGTTCGTCCTCAACCAGCAGGATGGTCTCATGGCCGTGGGGGAATTCTTCCGCTGCACCGTCCGGGAGGATGTGCTCGCCGGTGTCCTCATGTTTTGGCAGGTATAGCGTGAAGGTTGTTCCCCGCCCCGGTTCGCTATACACATGAATGTACCCATTGTTCTGTTTGACTATGCCGTAGACCGTAGCCAACCCGAGTCCGGTGCCGGAGCCGATGCCTTTGGTTGTAAAAAACGGTTCGAAGATGTGGTCCAGTGTTTCCTTATGCATACCGCACCCATTGTCGCTCACCGAGAGCTGTACGTACTCGCCAGGAGCAAGTCCGGGATTAACAGTGCTGTACTGCTCGTCAACGGTCTTTTTTCCGGTCTCGATCGTAATCTTTCCGATGTCATTGATAGCGTCACGGGCATTAACGCACAGATTAGCCAGTATCTGATCTATCTGGGACGGGTCCATTTTGACCATCCCGAGATTTGACTTCGGCAGCCATGCCAGTTGAATGGCTTCGCCGATGAGTCGCTGCAACATTTTCAGCATCCCGGCAACTGTCTCATTCAGGTCAAGAATTTTTGGAGCTATGGTTTGTTTGCGGGCAAAGGCCAGCAGTTGCCGGGTGAGAGCAGCGGATCGTTCCGCTGCGGTATGGATTTCCGAAAGGTGTGCAAATAACGGCTGAGACGGGTCCATCTTCATAAGTGCAAGTTCAGTACGGCCAAGGATGATGGTCAGCATATTATTGAAGTCGTGCGCAACTCCCCCGGCCAGTTGACCCACCGATTCCATCTTTTGGGACTGGTGCAGTTGCGATTCCAGCCGGTTTTTTTCTTCTTCACTCTGCTTTTGCCGGGTAATATCGAGCATGATGCCCCGCATGAAAACGGGCTGCCCTTCCTGCATTTCAACGGAGACAAGATCGTTAACCCAGACAATACTCCCATCCTTTGCTAACAAACGATATTCCAGAGAATGATCTTCTCCCTTGATAGTCAAGCGGTTGCACAAATCAGGCACCCACGTTTTGTCATCAGGGTGTATTCGAGCCTGCCACCACTCAAGAGTGGTCCACTCCTCCGGAGCATAGCCGAGTATTTTTTCGGCCTGTGGCCCTACATACGTCCATCTGTTTTGTTGAATATTGAATTCCCAGGGGATTGCCGAAACTGATTCGGTAAGGAGCTTATAGCGCTCTTTGCCTGTTCTCAAAGAGAGCTCCATTTGCTTGCTTTCGGTAATGTCGGTGGCAATTTCCATTCGCACCAGACGATTATCATGCCAGCGGATTGCCTTATCCCGGCATTGATACCAGTGACCGGTTACCGTATTCTGGAACTCCCAGATATAGACCTCGGCAGGTTGGCCACTATCAAGGAACAAACGATTGTTAGTGCAGAAGTCGCATGGTCCGGACTGGCCGTTTTGCAGGGTCTGCCAGCAGATGTTCCCTTCAATATCCCCGAATATCTTTTTGCCGTATTCGTTGATAAACAGGAGTTCATAGGTCTCCATATCAGCAACATAGACAAGCGCATCAATGCTGTCCATGATGGCTTTAAAGCGTTCAGAAACAGCGACCCTTTCATCATCCGCCCGCTTGATTTCCGTGATGTCCCGAGCAGTCGACAGTGTGCCGGTCACGGAACCATTTTCATCGACAAGAGCCTTGCACCACCAGGCCAGAAGCCTGACTTCTCCGTCTTTCCGGCGCTGTCGGCTTTCCACATACAGAACATTACGTTTTCCTTCGAATAGAGGCTGAACAAGGTCATAGGTATGCTGATCACCTTCAAAAAAGTACGAAGCCTCTTTGCCAAGGACATCATCGCCAAAAAAAGTCAGACCGGCACTATTAGACCATGTATAAACTTTGTCCTTATTAACCTCCATGATGATATCCGGGACCGCAGCCAGGATTGCGTTCTGGCGTTCGGATACCAGTTTATACTGTTGCGCTGACTCGATAATGGATTGGGTTTTACTCCGCACCTGTCTTTTAAGCACAATAATGAAGGCAAAGGCGAATAGTGCGAGTAAACCAAGCAGTGCAATCGATGCGATAAGCCATCGGGGAATCGCTTGTACGGTACTGTTGCCGGCGTGCGACCATTTCTGGCGGGCTTTATTGAAAGGCGAATCTTCCTGATGCTTCCACGTACCCAGATAAGTATCCAGAAGCATCAGCAGGTTACTGTTTTTTCCCTTGGCAACGGCAAAGAAAATATCAAACGGATTGAAAACGACCCCGGTGGAGCGAAGGCCGAACTCTTTCTGTTTGGCAACGCCAAAAGTACTGTTCACAACCCCGGCATCAACAGATTTTGATGCCACCGCTTCAAACACATCGTCGAATCCGGGCACTTCAACAAATTCGCATGTAATATTGAATTTTTTCACCAGCTCAATAAAATGCCGGGCATTAAAATCACCTTTCATTACGGCTATTTTCTTACCCTGGACCGCACGGATTCCGTCAATTTCAGATGTCAACGGAACATACAGCTCACCCCATACGGTGAGGAGAGGGGTCTTGGCGTAATCCATAAAAGCAGTCCGCTCCGGTGTAACAGCAACACTGGTCAGGACATCGACGTCACCATTTTTTACCCGTTCAAGTCCCTCACTCCAGGAACCGAACACATATTCGAAGCGGATATTTTCACGTTGGGCTATATCTGCCAGGGCATCAACATAAAAGCCTTTAACCACGCCGTCTTTATCCTTGAATATCCCGGGATAGTAGTTGAAGGCGCCGACGCGGACGACACGCTGGTCGGCAGCCCACAGCGTAAGGAAGCTCATGAGAACAAGTATGACGCTGATTATCAGTGCAAAGTATTTTTTCATCAATTCGCCCCAGGCAGAGCAAAACTCCACCACTAACAAAACCGGAATAACCCGCCGGTTGTATAATACCAGAAAATACGGAAAGCTGGCTTTCAAAAAAATGGACAGGCAGAGTCAGAGATAGGTATCCTGGTATTTCTCGCTTCAAATACTCCAAGTACCTTTTGAAGTCACTGACATTGTAAAAGAATTGTAAAACGCAGGGTACCTCTTTATTTTTTCCTTCCATATCTTTACACTGAAAATCAACAATGCTCCAGGTAGAACTCCCTTCTTTAGAATGACTTTGTTATCCGTTTTATGTGATGCCAGTCGCATAAAATTATTATTTTTGTACGACGTGTTGAGCTTATTGAATCAGAACTGTTGCGGACGAATGCCACGCTGAGTCCCCTATTCCTCCCCTCATCATTGACCTTCGCCGAACCTTTCACTCTATCAGGCTGCAATATTTGGCCGGAAAAATTAAAGGGGCATACCATGTTTCCTACCCCAGCGAATCCCATCCAGCATCCTCTGGCAACCAAAGCCCGTGTACTTTTTTCAAGTGTCTTTGGTCCTTACAATCAGGACGACCAATACGGCAGCCGTAAGGCCAATCCGATGGAACTGTACCAGAATCAGGTCACCCGACTTCAGGGCGGTTTCTCACTCCGTATGTTCCACCGCTCTTTCGGCCTGATGATGATACAGGAAAATCTTGACGCACCATGCACCCTTCTTGATTTCCCGACTCTGGAGAGCTTCACAAAACAGATCAGCGAGCAGAACTACGATATTGTCGGCATAAGCGGCATTATTGCCAACGTCGGTAAAGTCGCCAAAATGTGCGAACTGGTCCGCCGTTATCAGCCGGGAGCAACGATTGTTGTCGGCGGGCATATCGCCAACAAGGAGGGACTTGATCTGATGATTGACGCAGACCTCATCGTCCGTGGTGAAGGTATCCGCTGGTTTCAACGTTACCTTGGCCAGGACGACCGGAAACCGATCAAGCACCCCGCTACCTTTTCCGGCTTCGGCTCAAAAGCAATGGGGTTAAGCCTTGACGAAAGTCCGGAACGGACGGCGGCGATCCTGATCCCCTCCGTAGGCTGTCCGATGGGGTGCAACTTCTGCTCCACGTCGGCCCAGTTCGGCGGGAAAGGGAAATTCATCAATTTTTTTGAGACTGGTGATGAGCTGTTTAACGTCATGTGCGACATCGAACGGAAGCTGAAGGTGCGCTCCTTTTTTATTCTCGACGAAAACTTCTTGCTACATCGTAAACGGGCGCTGCGGCTTCTCGAACTGATGGCAGCCACCGGTAAAAACTGGTCGCTCTCCGTATTCAGCTCGGCACGGGTACTGAAGTCTTATTCGATGGATCAGTTGCTGGGATTGGGAGTCGGTTTTGTCTGGATGGGACTTGAAGGAGAAGAGAGCGCCTATGACAAGCTCAAGGGGGTCGATACCCTTAGCCTTGTTCAGCATCTGCAGGCCAACGGCATCCGGGTTCTCGGCTCATCGATTCTCGGCCTTGAAGATCACCGCCCGGAAAAACTGGAGGGGATTATAGAATATGCTGTCCGTCATGATTCAGTTTTTCATCAGTTCATGCTGTACACGCCGATTCCTGGAACCCCTCTTCATGAAAAGCATGTGCGGGAGGGAAGCCTCCTCCCCGAATCAGAATTTCCCTTTGCCGATGCTCATGGTCAGTACCGCTTCAACTATCGCCACCCGCATTTTGAAAACGGGGAGGAAGAGGGGTATCTGCTGGACGCCTTCCGCAAGGATTTTGATGCCAACGGTCCGAGCCTTCTGCGCCTCTTCCGGGTACTCCTGAACGGATGGCAGAAGCACAAATCACATTCCCGCAGCGTTCGGGAACGCCTCGCCTGGGAAGCTGCGCCGCTCCGGTACTCCTACGCCGGCGCTGTCTGGGCGATGAAACGGTATTATCATGGAAACCGGCAGATTCGGGAAAAGGCAGCAGCTCTTCTTGCAGATATTTATGCCGAATTCGGCTGGAAGACACGCCTCATTGCCCCACTTGTCGGTAGGTATGTTTTCAAACGCCTGAAGAAAGAGGAAGAGCAACTTGCGGCTGGCCTGACCTACGAACCCCGTTCCTTCTGCGAATATAACGCAGCGGCGCTGGCTCTTATAAACAGTACCACCGCAGAGAGCAATCACGGCATTCCGCATCTGGCACAGCAGAAAGGGTCAGGCTTGCTTTATTGCTTTAACTGCAATTCCCTCCTTTACGGAACTCATCTTCGCTGCAATTGCCGGATCGTTGCGGGATTTGTTAGTCATTCGTTTAATGCATGCGCTTAACGTTGTTATATCGCGTCCAAACATCCTTCCAACCTCACTCACAGTCCCGGCTGAAAATTCAGAAACCGCCCAGGCAACCAAGGTGCGAGCTTCTGAACCTATCCTGCTCCTCTGACGGGAACAGAGTATTTCATCGTCAATATCACAGATTATTTTCACAGCCTTCACGATCTCGTAGATTGATGGCTTTATCTCCATCAGGATCTGCGCCTTGCTCATTGCCTCTTCTATAAAACCCTCTTCACCCAGCAGACGGCTGTCGAGACCACCGCTATGAAATTGCTCGTTACGTCCCTCACCAATCTTTTCCCCGAGATAGTGCGAGTACATTCCTATGGCCTTGTCACCGTTCTGATCAAACAGCGACAACACGGCATCAGATGTCAGCCAGAGCACTGTTTCTTTATCCAAATAGGCACGATGACTGCTCCAAGTATAATCTTCCGGATTTTCAACCATGCCTGCTCGCACCGGATTCAGATGGATATAGGTAACCAGTTCAAGAAGGTATACGTCAGCATCAACAAGTACAGCTTTGTATCGACCCTGAAAAAGATGACCATAGCGTTTCAACTTTTTATTAATCCAGGAGGTATATCTGAAAGAGAGGTTTTGCATGATACGGGAAAGCGGGATTTCACCCACCTGGAGAACAAGGTGAATGTGATTTGTCATCAGACAGAAGGCGTGGACACGATAACCGAACCGCTCGACACCCTCCTGCAACAGAAGGTAAAAACGATATCTGTCGCAATTCTCAAAAAAAACATCCTGTTGCGCATTGCCTCTCAGGATAACGTGGTAGAGAGCGCCGGGGTAATGTATGCGTTGCTTGCGAGCCATAGTTGAGTTATATATGCATTAAAGCGATAAAGCAAGCCTGACCCTATTGATGCTTCTTAAAGCGATAAAGCAAGCCTGACCCTATTGATGCTTCTATTGATGCTTTGACCCTATTGATGCTTCTTGCATAGCAACGACGTTGACAGCGCTGATTTATACCCATTTTTATGATATTCATAGACAGAAAAAGACAGCAGCAGTGGTTATTCGGCTATCGCAAAGGGGGCATCCGACATCATCCTACAGGAATACAGCCTGCTGATTCTGGAACAAGGGGGTATGGGGGGTATGTGCCACAAATTAAAACCAGCATCTATTGAGGTGTGTTTGTTGCGTCTCTGATCAAGCTAACCCAAACATCCAAATAAGACTTACTGCTACAAAGACCGCTGGAAGCAAATTACCGACTGGTAATCGTTTGACTCCGAGAAGATCAAGACCTATTGCAACAATTAACAGGCCACCGACAGAGTTCATCTCCAGTACAACAGGTTCAGTCAGTAATGATTTTGCAGAACCAGCCGCGAGGGTAATACCTCCCTGATATATCGCCACAGGTATCGCAGAGAATAGTACGCCAATTCCTAATGTTGATGCCAAGGCAATCGACGCCACGCCGTCCAGCGCCGCCTTTGCGTAGAGTATGGCAGGTTTACCACCGAAACCATCCTGTAGTGAACCCATGATAGCCATAGCACCAACACAGTACAACAGGCTTGCTGTGACGAATCCTTCCGAAATATTCCCGGCTCCAGAAAAACGTCCTTGCAACCATAAACCAAATGATTCAAGGCGCGCCTCAATCTGCATAAGTTCACCAAGGATGCCCCCGAGAATTAAACTACCAATAACAATCATTGGTTGATTACTTTTAAGGGCAAGTTGTAAGCCGATTAGCACCACAGCAAGGCCTATGCCTGCCATAACGGTTTGTCGCATTTTGTTCGGAATAAATCGACCGGCATATCGTCCAATCAAGGAACCGGCACAGATTGTGGCAACATTAACGATTGTTCCGGACAATATCATCGCTCAACGCTTTCTATTTTTGTATTGTGCATGATCACTTCCGTAATTACTGTGTGTAAAAATTTCATATTTATCATCACTGGTCTTTAAAAACTGGGTGGCAGAAAAGCATAAAATCATCGCTACTGCAACCCATATGCAACCCAGAGATAGCAAAGGCACCTGCAAGGTTATTGCAAGTGCCTGATTTTATTGGCGTCCCCGAGTCGATTCGAACGACCGGCCCCTTCCTTAGGAGGGAAGTGCTCTATCCTGCTGAGCTACGGGGACGTGCGTGAAAGCTGATGTGGTATAGCAGAGTTGGTGAAGCTGTTCAATCTTCTTTCTAGATTAACTCGTCTAATTAGCAGGTTAAGTACTTCGACCAAGGGCAATCAGTAAAGCTTCTGGTAAAATAACAAACCGACTAAAAGTTCAACAGTGAAAAAACTTTACCTTCCGGAAGCCGTTTGCGCCCCTCAAGAAAATCGAGCTCAGCCATGAAGCAGCAATCTACTATTTCACCACCCATGCTCTGAACCATATCAACGACAGCAGCCATGGTGCCGCCGGTGGCAAGCAGGTCGTCAGCGATTAAAATCCGTTCGCCCGGTTTTATGGCGTCTTTGTGGATTTCGAGCGTGTCGGTGCCGTATTCAAGGTCATAGGTTTTGCTGAAAGTTTCTGATGGCAGTTTGCCCGGTTTCCTGACGAGTACGACGCCGGCGCACAGCTTGTATGCCAACGCTGAACCGATGATGAAGCCCCGTGCTTCAACGCCGACAACCTTGTCAATCCGCATTCCGATGTAGCGATGAGAAATAAGGTCAATCATCTTCTGGTAAGATTGAGCATCTTGCAGCAGGGTGGTTATATCCTTGAAAATGATCCCTTTTTTGGGGAAATCAGGGATGTCGCGGATAATGTTTTTCAGATCTTCCATCAAGTAATTCTCCTCTTCAACATGATTTATACTGGCTCTCCAGGTAAAAGGCCTTCAGTTTTTCCAAGCTTTTTGC
>JANXZX010000241.1 GCA_025355325.1 Geobacteraceae bacterium | reverse complement strand
CTGAGTGGTACCGGTGTTGACTGCTGCAGGGATTTCTATCACTTGATATCGCTTGTCGATGCAGACGGTGGTGATTCTATTTCAAGGGTCGATATCGCCCTTGACTGCATTGGGTCCGGTGTAACCTGCCGGGATATATGGGGGTTACTTCAACAAGGTTTATTTTCTGCTTGTTCGCGCCAAATTCGTCAATTTGAGGGGCTCGTGCGAGTCGATCAGCGGGCGAAAAGAGTTAACAAGCGAAATGATCATACAATATATATCGGTTCCGCCGCATCTGAGAGAATGGTCCGTATCTATGATAAAGGCGCAGAATCAAAAAAGGACGTTGATTGGATGCGGTTTGAGGTTCAACTCCGTTCAGCCAGCGCAAGGCGCTTTTTCGTTTTAGCAATGTCAGGTGATCTTGCAGATTTTGAACGAAAAGGAGTGCAACTGCTTAATAAGCAAATTCGTTTACTCGACAAAAGGGCTGCTAACGGCCAAATCTCGCGTGAAGTTATGAATCCTTTCTGGTCTTGGCTTACTGATTCTTCTGTGCCTCTATCGCTTGTGATACCAAAGTCAGCAAAAAAAATCTGTAATACCATGCGCTATGTTAAACATGCTGCCGCATCACTCAAAACACTTTCAATCGGGATGCCCGATTATGCTGTATGGATACATGATGTTATAGATGCAGTCCCGCTCAAGGATAGTCATCGACAACTTATAGATGAGATGATGTGTGCAAGGGTAGACTGGGAGTGTTTCTATGCAGAGAATGAGGATGGCACTTTTGAAATAATGGCAACTGGCGAAATCTACGAGGAATTTTCAAGACGCGATCTTGATTATATGGAAAACTTTCCGATTCACAGAGTAGCATAACCAAAAATAGATAAAGGAGTAAGTATGCAGACGCGCGCAAGGCTGTATGAGATGGTGCAATTCGGAAGTGAAAACCAGTACAATAAAGCGGTTTTCCTTGACGCTGACACTATGGACAAGGTTTCCCCAATGGTTAGCGATGCTGAGGTCAAGACGCTTACGCCTCTGGTCGGCAAGGATGGTGTGCTTACTATCTCTTTGAATCCGAAGGGGTACGATTACGCTGCTAAGTTCAAGTCCTTCAAGGTCGTTGCCTAGTGGACGCCACCCAATTTGCAACTTTGCTCGGTCACATTGACGGCGCTAGTACAATGGTTGGGGGTTTTTTACTGGCGTTAATCGTAGCATCGACATGGAGGGGCTGACAAATGGACGCTTCGCAACTGTTTGATGCTCTTTCAATGAGCTTGGGTGGCTGGAATGATGGCGCTAACATTATGATTGGGGGTTTCTTACTGGCTTTAATCGTAGCATCAATATTGAGGTGCTGACAATGGACGTTTCGCAACTGTTTGAAGCTCTTTCAATCGGCTTGGGCGTTTGGATGTTTACCTACGGCATGAATCGTGTATGGCTCTGGTTTAAGGGCATGGTGTCCTGAACAGTTTCCTGTCAACCTCTAACTAGGAGTATCAAAATGAAAAAAGCATTCCTCAAGTATTCAGCACCGGCCGCAGCATTCCTGACAACCGTTGTAACTGCTGTTTCCGCGCACGCGGCGGCGATGGTCGATTACTCCGGTATCGGCACTTCCATTACAGCCGAGATTGGTCCCGCCCTTACTGCCGTTGTTCCCATCGCGGGAACCTTGCTTGCGGCCGGTTTGGGTTGGAAGTTCGCCAAGCGTTTCCTGAAGTAGTAGGCGTTTCGGCGTAGTCCTAAAATGGGCGGGGGTTTTTGCCCTCGCCCTTTTTAATTCTCTTGGGGTGTCCAGATGCGCAAGTTTTCCGCCTATTTTATGCTGATTGTATTTCTCTGCTGTGTTCAGCCGCGACAGTCTGAGGCTTTCTTGCCTGTTGTCGTTCCTGTCGCCTACCTCGCAGGTGCCTCTCTTTTGGCCATTGGCGCTTTCGCCTTCTATCGTCCTTCTACGCTGCCTTCGGGCTGGCATGGTCCTGCTGTTATCACTTCTGGTGGGAATATAGCAAGGGTCCTTTTTGGTGTACAGCCTGCATATACACAATATGGTCAATCATCACTAGAAGGTGGTCTCGTAGCTGCTAAGGCGAATATTGCTGCAATGCAGGCGCTTTTTGCGGCTGGTGCAAATAATATCCAGACTACTTATGCTGCTCTGTACGCCGCACTCTTTTCCACGCCTCCGGTCAATCCTGTCAATTATACCTCCCCTGTTGGGGCGTATGTCAGCGGGGATGCGACGTATCCACAAGGGTACAAAGTGACTGGTACGGCTGTTGGTGCAACTATGGGCGGTCAATCGAGTGTTACGTGGTGTAGCTCTGCTTCTGGCTCTGTCTGTAATCAATGGACGTCAAATCACAATATAGATGCAGGCCATTACACACAAACACGTCTCACTGTTGTCCTAGGGTCACCAACGCCTTCGGCAAGATCAGCCGCGGATATGGCTATGGCGTATCCTACATTCGATCTTCCCCCCTCTGCTTCTGCTGATCTGGACGCAATGATAGCGGCGAACGCCAACGGCTATGGAATCAGCATCATGGATGCCGTTGACTCTGGTCACGTAGATCAGGCACCGCCGTTCATAGCACCGGCACCGTCTACTTCGCCGGTTAGCACTACGCTTCCAAATGTGACCAATCTGGGTACCGCTACCGCCGCCGCTACCGCCGCCGCTGCCGCTGCTGCTGCCGCTAATGCTGCCTCCACGGCTTCCGCTGCAACTGCTGCGCATAATGCCCTTCTTGCTGATCCCACAAATCCTACACTTATCGCCGCTGACAAGGCTGCCGCTGCTGCTGCTGCTGCTGCTGCTACAGCTGCCGGTACAACTGCCACAACTGCTGTGACTGCTGATGCGGCTTCAAAGGAAATTTACCAGAATGCGGACGTTGCACCGCTAAAAAAACTTGACTTTAGTTCAATAAAAAATCTTAGCGGTCTAATGACCGGTGTCTTTCCTTTCGTTCTCATATCTAGCATTACTGCGAATCTTAATACTTTCGTTGCGTCTCCTGTTCCTCCTGTCTTCGTGTTTCCGCTTCCTCTCGGTTTTGAAATACGCATAGACTTGTCGCCTTGGGATACGCTTGCGACTTTATGCAGATATGCAATGGCTATGATGTTAACAGGTGGTGGAGTTCTCTATGTCGTCAGATTCTGGCGGGGGGTTGCTTGAATGTCTGCATTCGCTGCATGGTTAATGGGTTTTGCCAAGTCGTTTCTTTCGTGGCTTTATAACGATACAATAGATGGTGTGCAATCTGCGATTGACGGGTTTGCAGCCGCCGCTGTCAATCTTATTTCGTGGGTTCCTGCGGGGCCTTCCGTGCCTGTCTTTTCCTCTTCGCTGCCGCCTTCTTGGGCTGTTTTTGTTAATGCTCTAAACTGGTTTTTCCCTTTCGGCTACTTCGTGATTGTCTTTACGTTCTGCTGTGCGGGAATGCTCGCGTACATTTTCGTAGCGCCAGTTCTGCGCTGGTTTAAGCTGCTTACCTAAAGGGGTGTTATCATGATCGAGGTTGCACAGGGGACTCCGGGGAGTGGTAAATCTGCTGTTGCCGTTGCAAGGGCTATTGCTCACTTGCGCAAGGGTGGGGTTGTAGCTGCGAATTTCGCCCTTGTTGAGGGCTGGGCTATGGACGTTGCTAGAAAAACGTTTCTAGGGCGTTTCTCGCCGTCTTATGCCTATGATCTCGCGTGTTCTCTGCATAGCAGATTCCACTATGTTAATTCTTTGCCAGCAATACGTAAGGTGTTTCCCAAGGTTGATGCTGTTGGTCTTAACGCATCAAAGGAAGGTAAATATATGGAGGGTCAAGGGCTACTTCTGATAGACGAGGCGCAGCTTGTATTTAATTCGCGAAACTCTATGAGTGGAAGCAAAAATCTTGATTGGATTGAATTTTTCACTCAACATCGTAAGCTAGGATGGAATGTTATTCTTATAGCTCACAATATTGAAATGATAGACAGTCAGATTAGGCCGCTAGCAGAGTATGAAAGTCGTTTCCGCAATCTGCAAAAGGTTAAGATACCGTTGACTCCCTTTCCTGTTTCGCCCTTTCCTTACTTCGTAGTAGTCAAGCGTTATGCTGGTCTTGGTGCGGGTGCCTCCTGCATTCACTCAAGGGAAGCGTTTCCCCTTCCTCTATGGGCTGCAAAGCTCTATGATTCCCTGCTTGTTTTTTCCGCTGAATCTTGGGGGCGTGATACTTCCCCTGTGCTTTGTGGCTCGGTGCCCTCCCCGCCCTGCGGGGTGGGTGCCGTTCCCTCTCCGTGCCGTTTTGGCTCGCTTGTAGGGCCGCATTGGGATAGCTACTTTATGACTATCCCCGGTTTTAGCTATGATGAATGTGATGCAATTCTTTTGACCGAATTAGCTGATTAACTCTATACGACAGTCTTCCGCTTCCTTTGTTTCGTTGGTCCGGTTCCGCTGTCTCGCCCTGCGGTCTGCTTCCGCTGCCTTCCCTTGATTCCCCCTTCCTTTCCCGCCTTTGTTTCTATTCGCGCATAGCGTTTAAACCTCTGGCTTGGAGAACCTTTTGGGAAACTTTCTTTCTTTGGGTTTTGGTGGTTAACCCCCATTGTATAACATGGGGGTAACTGTCTCCGGTTCAAGCTCCTGAAAATAAATTAATCATGGTTTCTCACTTTTGTCTTGACTGCTGTGCTATGAACGTGGTAGTGCTTGCCTGCGAAATTTTCGATGTATCATACAAAAGCGTTAGCAAATAAGACGGGGTACGTTTTATGAAATTGGTTCAGTGTCTCATGATGCATCGAAAAATATTTCACGTTAATCTGAGGGGCGGGTTTTCCGCTCTGGTTCGCCGTTCAGGCAATTGTGTGTTGCAAGAAAGCCTCTCTTTTGGTGCTCACTTTTGAGCGCCATTCAAGCTGTGCATTGTAAGCCGATAGAGGCAATGTCTTGGACCGAAGGCACAAAAGCTATTAAGTGCGATTGGTTCTCGTTTACCACTCGTCGCCCTCTCTCTAAAATCCTCCCTCTTTTTGATTTCCTGCCGTTTCCGTTGGTGCCTAAGCAGTCTGGCCTTTACGGTTACAGGCTTTCCTTTGTTAGTCCTTCTGGTGTGTCTGTCCTGTTTTCGGCTGACCGCGACGATATCCATATCCAGCTGAGTGGTACCGGTGTTGACTGCTGCAGGGATTTCTATCACTTGATATCGCTTGTCGATGCAGACGGTGGTGATTCTATTTCAAGGGTCGATATCGCCCTTGACTGCATTGGGTCCGGTGTAACCTGCCGGGATATATGG
>JANXZX010000235.1 GCA_025355325.1 Geobacteraceae bacterium | reverse complement strand
GTTCTACTGCGACCGCAGATGCAATTGCCTGCAGGGCGCCATTTCTCAAGTGCTCAAGTTGTTCCCGCATAGATGATTACCTTCGAGGTAAGATTTAGTGACCGCTTCATATGCTGTACAAAAAAGGGAATGGGCACCGGTCCCATTCCCTTTCCGCAAGTAAACTTACTGAGAGTCTAAATGCCGGCCTTGGCGAGCGCCGCAATCTGTGTGAATCCATTCGGATCAGTAACGGCGATATCAGCCAGTACTTTACGATCGATCTGGACATTGGCTTTTTTGAGGCCAAAAATAAACTTGCTGTACGACAAACCATTGATACGTGAAGCCGCATTGATACGAACAATCCACAGGCTACGGAAATCACGTTTTTTGACGCGGCGGTCACGGAAGGCATAATTTAAAGCCCGGTCTACCGCTTCTGTCGCGCTTCGGAACAACTTGCTGCGCGCGCCACGATAACCTTTGGCTAATTTCAATACCTTGTTACGTCTGCGTCTCGCTTTAAATCCTCTTTTTACTCTTGCCATACGTAGCTACTCCTTCGTTGCTGAATTGGCCAGATCCATAAGGGGAGACAATTTCCTCATGGTTCTTGGCATTTTGCTTCCCTCACCGAAATGAGAGAAAATTGTTATTTGTAAGGAATCAGGCGGGCGATGTTTTTCTGATCAACCGCAGCAACCATTGATCCGCCGCGCAGGTTGCGCTTACGCTTACGGCTCATGGGTGTCAAAATGTGACTGGTGAAGGCGCATCCGCATTTGATACGGCCGGAAGCTGTTTTTTTGAAGCGCTTGGCAGCGCCACGATTTGTTTTAATCTTTGGCATGAGAAACTCCTTCTTGGTTATAAGAACTTAC
Organism: Geobacteraceae bacterium; assembly: GCA_025355325.1. GTDB lineage: Bacteria > Desulfobacterota > Desulfuromonadia > Geobacterales > Pseudopelobacteraceae > JACRCG01. The sequence goes on along the minus strand of JANXZX010000235.1, from coordinate 40,861 downwards.
CTATAGAGGTACAATATCTTTATTTTTTCGGTTTTGGTGCAACAATCATGTACATGTTACGTCCCTCAACACGGGGTTGATTCTCAATAACACAGACATCCTGCAATTCCTTTGCAACTTTTTCAATAACCGCCCGACCAACATCCATATGAGTGATCTCTCGACCACGAAACACGAGCGTAATTTTTGCTTTATTGCCTTCTTCGAGAAAGCGTTTAACGTTGTTTATTTTAAATTCGAGGTCATGACTATCTGTCTTGGGGCGTAACTTCACTTCCTTGAGCAGAACATGAACCTGTTTCTTTTTTGCTTCCTGCAACTTTTTACTCTGCTGATACTTGAACTTACCATAGTCCATTATCCTGCAGACTGGTGGAACTGCCGTCGGAGAGACTTCAACAAGATCCAACTGCTGCTGTTCGGCCAGCTCAAGTGCCTGTGAAAGGGGAAGGACACCAAGTGCCTCTCCGGTTGCACCAATTACTCGAACTTCAGAAACCCTGATGGCCTGATTGATGTTGACGGTCGGTTTTGCTATGGCGACACCTCCTGACAGCAGATTATCCTTCTCTGCCATCTGACATACACATTATTTATATTCTTTACATTCCTGAGTTACAAAATCAATAAACTCAACGGGAGTCATAGCCGGTAGGTTTTTACCGTCGCGATAGCGAGGTGTGACCGTTCCCTGTTCAACTTCCTTATCACCAATGACCAGCATGTACGGTATCTTCTGCAGTTGGGCTTCACGAATCTTGAAGCTCAGCTTTTCATTACGCACGTCACGCTCAACACGAATCCCGGCATTACGCAACTGCCGGTAAACTTCCTGGGCAAACGGTATCTGGCTATCGGTAACGGTTACGATAGTTGCTTGAACCGGCGAAATCCAAAGCGGGAAACTGCCGGCGAAATGCTCTATAAGAACACCGATAAACCGCTCGATCGAACCGAGAATAACCCGATGAACCATGACAGGGCGTTTACGTTCACCATCTGATGCTACGTAGGTAAGATCAAAGCGCTCCGGCAGGGTAAAATCGCACTGGATAGTAGCACACTGCCATCTCCTGTCAAGACAATCGCGCAGTTTAATGTCTATTTTAGGCCCGTAAAACGCGCCATCACCCTCATTTATCTCGTACGGACGACCGGAGTCCTTGAGAGCGGACAACAATGCGCCGGTTGCCTGTTCCCAGTCAGAATCGGATCCGATGGATTTTTCGGGACGGGTTGACAATTCCATCTCGTATTCAAAACCGAAAATTGCCATCACATCGTTAACAAAGGAGATGACCCCTTTAATTTCGGCATCAAGCTGTTCTGGGGTGCAGAGAATGTGGGCATCATCCTGGGTAAAGCAGCGTACCCGCATAAGACCATGGAGAACCCCTGCCCGCTCATGACGATGAACCGTGCCAAGCTCGAAAAAGCGAAGCGGAAGATCACGATAGCTGCGCAGCTGTGATTTGTAGATCATCATGTGGGACAGGCAGTTCATCGGCTTGATGCCGTAACTCTGCTCGTCCACTTCGGTGAAATACATATTTTCGCGGTAGTTCTCGTAGTGCCCCGAACGCTGCCAGAGCTCACTCTTGAGGATCTGCGGGCCGACTACGATATCATAATCGCGCTTCAAATGTTCTTTGCGCTCAAAATCTTCCAGAACCGTGCGCAACATGGCGCCTTTTGGGTGCCAAATCGGAAAACCGGCGCCAACTTCGTCAGAGAAGGAGAACAGATCAAGCTCCCTGCCGATCTTGCGGTGGTCGCGACGCTTCGCCTCTTCCAGACGGTGCAGATATGCTTCCAGCTCTTTTTTATCGGCGAAAGCGGTGCCGTAAATGCGCTGAAGCATACGGTTTTTTTCGTCGCCGCGCCAGTAGGCGCCGGCAATGGAAAGCAGTTTAAAAGCCTTGATCCGAACTGTGGAAGGAAGATGAGGACCACGGCAAAGATCGGCAAATGTACCCTGACTATAGACCGAGACACTGTCAACGCCGAGATCATTGATCAACTCGGCCTTGTACGGTTCTCCCATCGCTTCGAACATACTGATTGCATCGGCGCTGGAATACTCACGGCGCTCAATCTTCTGGTCGGCAGCGGCCAATACCAGCATTTTTGCTTCTATTTTTTCCAGGTCTTCAGGCGTAAACGGCTTTTCTACATCAAAATCATAATAAAAACCGGTTTCAATGGCAGGGCCAATGGTAACCTTTGCCTGGGGAAAAAGCTCTTTAACCGCCTGGGCCATCAGATGCGAGGTTGAGTGGCGAATTATTTCAAGCGCTTCAGCGCTTTTTTCGGTAACAATTTCAACACGGTCGCCGTTAGACAGCCCGGCAGAAAGGTCCACCAGCTCTCCGTTGATCTTGCCGGCCAAAGCGGCTTTGGCAAGACCAGCGCCAATAGAGGCGGCCAGATCATATACGGTGGCACCCTCGTTCAGTTCACGAGAAGAATTATCCGGAAGCGTAATTGAGATTGTAGCCATAAATAATTCCTTTTTGAGGTCAAACAGAAAAGGCATCGATACATCGATGCCTGCATCCCGCCCGCTTCATCTACGCTTGATAATGGTAGGCGCGGGCGGTGTCGAACCGCCGACCTCTACCGTGTCAGGGTAGCGCTCTCCCGCTGAGCTACGCGCCTACATCAAAAAGCTGGAGAGTAATAGCAAGTTACATCGCGTATGTCAAGCTGATTTTATCGTTTTTCCAGCCTGGCCACGTTCTCCACATGCACCGTTTGGGGAAACATATCAACCGGCTGGATTTCGCGGCAGATATATCCCAACTTGCCCAGGACATCCAGATCCCTGGCCAGACTCTGCGGAGAACATGACACATAGATAACAGACTTCGGTCCGAGCGCGGCAACACTCTCCAGCACTTTTTGATCGCACCCTTTGCGGGGTGGATTGAGCACGGCCACATTGACCAGTTGATGCTCTTCAGCCATCTCATCGAGCAGATCAGCGGCATCACCGGCTTCGAACCGGCAATTTCTTATACCGTTTATCCGGGCATTCATTGTCGCATCGGCTACCGCTTCTTCAACAACCTCAACACCGATCACATTTTTGGCAGATCCGGCCAGGAACAGCGAAATGCCGCCAATACCGCAGTAGAGATCGAGTACCGTTTCAGACCCGGTGAGCCCGGCCCATTCGCGCACTTTACTGTAAATCAGATTGGCCCCGCTATTGTTGACCTGAAAAAATGAGCGGGGAGAAACTCTGAATGAAACATCGCCTATCTTTTCGGTAAGATGCAGCTTCTTCGTCAGAAAATAATCCTTTTGTCCCAGAATCACGTTGCCCTCAGTCGCATTGACATTCTGGACAACGACGTCAACCTCAGGAACCAGATCCTGCACAAAACGACCCAGATGATGAATTTCATTGAAGGAGCGCTTGGAAGTAACGAAAACCACCATCGCCTTTTTCTCATGCACCGAGACGCGCACCACAAGATAACGCAACAGTCCCATCTTGCTTTGCGGATTATAAACCTGCACCTTCCCTTTTTTGATCCCTTTTCTGACCGCTGCCACGACCTTGTCAATAAGCGGATGATGAATCGGGCACTGCTCCAGATCGTAGACATCATGACTGGCGCGTCGGTAGATACCGATAAAAGGCTCAGAGAACTTGCCGGCCACCGTCAGCTTTGCCGTCGTGCGGTAATGAATCAGGTTCTCCGGCGAAAGGAGCGGATGGACGACGATGTCAGAAAGGCCGGGATATTTGGCCATCTCAGCCAGAATCATGCCCCGTTTCCAGATCTTTTGCTCTGTATACTTCATCGCAATCAGCGGACAGCCAAAACAGTCGGCGCTTTCACGGCACGGGGGATTGCTGCTGCGCAACTGCGATGGCTGCATCATTTTTTTTACATGGCAAAATGCCGTACCGCCAGCGACATGATCGACACCGGCCAACACGACGTCTCCGGGCAGAGCACCGACAACCCGGAGCGTCATCCCGTCTTCGTTACGGGCAACTCCGTAGCCGTCATCATCCAGAGATGCAATGCGCAGCTCAAGTACGTTCTTGTTGGTCAGTCGAACAAAAGGTTTTTCTGCAGGAATCGCTTCGTCAGGCTTTCGCGATGGACCGCGCGCTGCCGTTTTCTTCGCATATTCACGTTGGTCTTTATTCTTCAATAGTGTATTCCTTCTCTTCAATCCGGTTTCTTTTATCCAAATAATCGTTTATTCCATCGTTTCCAGATACTCACGAAACTTCATAAATGCCCAGGCACGGTGGCTTACTCCATTCTTCTCCGCCAATGTCAGCTCTGCCATGCTGCGCTCAAAACCATCAACCAGAAAAAGCGGATCATAGCCGAAGCCCCCCTCCCCTCTGGCCGCTGTAAGAATTCGTCCGGCAACTCTCCCGGTAAACAGTTTTTCAACTCCCTCCGGAGTCACAAATGCCAGCACACAGACAAACGCCGCCTGCCGCCGGTCGGAGGGAATATCCCGGCACTCCTCCAGCAGTCGGGCATTGTTGGCAGTATCACCGGCGCCTTCTCCGGCATAGCGAGCCGAAAAAACGCCGGGGCGGCCATCAAGTGCGTCAACCACCAGCCCGGAATCGTCTGCCAATGCCGGCAGTCCGGTAAAAAGTACCGCCTCACGGGCTTTTTTAAGGGCATTTTCCTCGAACGTGGCTCCATCCTCAATGGTTTCAGGAAAATCGACATAATCGCCTGCGCCGCTGATTCGATCAACCAGACCAGCCAGTAACGCGTTAATTTCCAGAATTTTGCCTTTATTGCGCGTCGCAACAACCAAATGGTTCATCGAGCAAGCGCCTCCTGCTGGAAAGCAAAGAGTTGGCGCACACCGTCAAGGGCAAGGTCACGCATGGCATCCATCTGGGCACTAGTGAACGGTTCCGCTTCAGCCGTACCCTGCACTTCCACAAAACGGCCACTGGAAGTAATGACAAAATTCATGTCAACTTCCGCAGAATAATCTTCAACATAGTTCAGATCAAGCAGGGCCTCTCCGCCAACAATACCGACACTGACCGCCGCAACAGCCTCCTTGATCGGAATTTCCGCAAGAAGCCCCCGGGATTTCAGGGTCGTGAGCGCATCGACTAACGCAACATAGGCACCGGTTATGGAAGCGGTGCGCGTTCCGCCGTCGGCCTGAATAACATCACAGTCGATATATACGGAGCGTTCGCCAAGCTTCGAAAGATCCGTTACCGCCCTTAGAGAGCGGCCAATAAGACGCTGAATTTCGAGTGTACGACCGGTCTGCTTCCCTTTTGCCGCTTCGCGTTGCGAACGGGTATGGGTGGCACGCGGCAGCATCGCATATTCGGCGGTTACCCACCCGGTACCCTTACCTCTCAGAAACGGGGGCACCGACTCTTCAACAGACGCGGTACAAATAACCATCGTATCGCCGAATTCTATCAAAACAGACCCTTCCGCATGTCTGGTAAAATTACGCGTTATTTTAATTGAACGTAATGCGGTAGAACTACGGCCATCATTCCTCATAAAAACTCCTCAACTTCAAAAATCAAAACACGACCTTGTTCATTAACCTGTCAGCGAAGCAGAGTCAAACAAAAAGGGGGCCTGAAATCAGGTCCCCTATTAGTTTATTGACGTGCAACAGCATCCGGAAGTATTCAATCAGCCAAGATGGGTATTATTGTTTCTGGCTCGATTGGCAAGGATGGTGGGATCGATCAGCTCTCCGCAGCAGGTGCATTTCCATGCATTGAAGGAGCGAACGAAATCATAAAATTTCTCTGCAAACATGCGGCCTTTGCAACGTGGACAATGCATGGTATCCCTCCTGGAAGCGATAATTAAATAAACACTTCCTCTTGGATACATCTTGTGTGCCAATAACGAATAATTTTATCGCTTCGACCGGGATATATGACAACTAATATATTTTACCTTTCAATTTTAGGCGGTTGGAAATAGGCCTGAATTTTCTGATACTTCTTTTCACCGATCCCCTCAACTGCCGCAAGGTCTTCCACCCGCAAAAAACCGCCATTATTTTGACGATATTCAACAATGCGCTTAGCCAGAGCAGGCCCAATCCCGGGTAAACGGTCAAAATCGGCCTCAGTCATTGTTGTAATATCAAGCGGAATGCCAAGAACCATTCGTTCGGAAACCATCATCTGACCGACCGTCATACGCTGTGTGCCGTCAGGCTGCACTGCGAGTGAAACTGCCGAACCATTCAGCAATGGCCCAGATGCAATGGAATTGATATTATGCTGATCAAGAGGATGAAGTGGTTCCGCCATATTTATGGCTACAACCGCCAATGAATTGACGGGCACAACATATACGCCCGGATGTTTCACATCCCCGCTGACCTTGACTGACACTCTGCCACTCGATAAAACGTGAAAAACCGCATGGTCAGGAAGATCCTGAACCATACGGCTTTTCATTACGACCGGTATAACGACAAGTGCCGCGCAGACAACCATCGCGGCCCGACGCATGTAGTTTACTCCTCTGATTTGTGCAACTTATAATCGATACTGTCAATCAGAGCCTGATAGGAAGCATCGATGATGTTTTCAGAAACACCAACGGTGCCCCAGCGCGAATGTTTGTCACCCGACTCGATCAGTACGCGGGTTGCGGAGGCGGTGCCCTGACCGGCAGGCAGAACGCGCACTTTGTAATCGAGCAGCTTCACTTCCTTCAATTTGGGGTAGAACTTTTCGAGTGCCTTGCGAATAGCGTTATCAAGCGCATTGACCGGACCATTACCTTCGGCGGCGGTATGCTCTACTTTCCCGCCGACCTTAACCATGATGGTTGCTTCGGCCACCGGCTTCTGGTCTTCGCCCCGTTTTTCATCAATTACCCGGAAGCCGAGTACGGTGAAGAATTTCTTGTGAGCGCCAAGCGCCTTTTTCATCAACAATTCAAAGGATGCCTCTGCTCCCTCAAACTGGTAGCCGCGATTCTCCATGTCCTTGATGTTATCAAGAATTTCCAGGGTTACCGGATCCTTGCTGTCAAGATTGATGTTAAATTCCTCAGCCTTGGCCAGAATATTGGAACGACCGGACAGATCGGAAATCAGCACTCTGGTGCAGTTACCGACCAATTCGGGACGCATATGTTCATATGTTTCCGGGTGGCGCTGAATAGCGCTGACATGCACCCCACCCTTATGAGCAAACGCGGAATTGCCAACGTAGGCCTGATGTTTGTTCGGCGAAATATTGGCCAGTTCGTACACATAACGGGAGACCTCGCGCAAATGCCGCATCTGCTCGTCTGTAATACACTCCTTCTTCATTTTGGCCTTCAGTGCCGGGATAATGGAGCAAAGGTTGGCGTTACCGCAGCGTTCTCCGAAACCGTTAATTGTACCCTGAACCTGGACAATGCCCTGCTGGACGGAAATCATGGTATTGGCAACGGCACATTCACCATCATTGTGGGTATGTATGCCGAGCGGAGTTTTAATATGTTTTTTAACCGTCTTGATGATTTCAGCAACCTCGAACGGCATGGTACCACCGTTTGTGTCACAGAGGATAATGCAGTCAACATTGGCATTTTCCGCAGCCTGGAGGGTTTTAATGGCGTACTCCGGGTTTGCCTTGTAGCCATCGAAAAAATGCTCGGCATCATAAAAAACTTCCGGAGCATGCTTTTTGAGATATTCAAGGGAGTCGAAAATCAGTTCCAGATTTTCCTCAAGTGAGATACGCAGCGCCTCGCGCACATGAAAATCCCAGGTCTTCCCGAAAATAGTAATCGCATCCGGCTCGGCCTTTACCAATGTAATGATATTATTATCTTTATCAGGAGTCACCTTGGCACGGCGGGTTGAACCAAACGCCGCAATCTTCGCCTGAGTCAGCTTTTCCTTTTTTATATCCTTAAAGAAAGAGATATCCTTGGGATTACTACCCGGCCATCCACCCTCGATATAGTGAATGCCCAATTCATCAAGCTTGTGAGCGATGCGAATCTTGTCTTCAACCAGAAATGAGATGTCTTCAGCCTGGGTGCCGTCCCGCAGGGTTGTATCATACAGCTTGATCAGACTCATGAGTGCCTCCCGAAAGTAGTTACAACTGTTGCTTTAGCAGATAAATAAAAATGCGTTTCGTTTTAGCTGTTTTTTTCGGATTTTTCAACTAATTCCACTACCAGTCATGCTCTTCTTAAATTATCGCCAGGGAGATTTCTGAGAACTGATTGAAGTAATGATGATGCGATGTTATAACGCAAGGGCATTTCTACCTGGGGAGAAACACTCCCCCTCTCCGGAGTTTCCACAACATGACCGCCAACACAATGCACACCATAGAAAAAATCGAATCCAGCCTCTGGGAAGCTGCCGATCAACTTCGCGCCAACTCCAAGCTGACCTCCAGCGAATACTGCATGCCGGTGCTGGGAATCATCTTCCTGCGTCACGCCAGTAACCGCTACGAGACCGCCCTGGCACAGATAAAAGCCGAGCAGGCTGACGGCAAGATGCCCAACCGACCGCTGGTGAAGGGTGACTTCATCAAACGCCGCGCACTAATGCTGCCGGAGAACGGTCGGTATGGCTATCTGCTGAAACTCCCTACCGGCGCCAGTCTTGGCACTGCTCTGGTGGAAGCCATGAATGCCATCGAGGCGGAGTTCGAACCGCTGCGAGGCCAGCTTCCCAAGGAGTATGACAAATTCGAGGATACGCTGCTGGAAGATATTCTGCGCACCTTCGACTCGCAGGCGCTACGCACAGCCAGCGGAGACCTGTTTGGCCGGATCTACGAATACTTCCTGATGAAATTTGCCATGCAGGGAGCGCAGGACAACGGCGAATTCTTTACCCCACCCTCGCTGGTGCAGACCATCGTCAACGTGATCGAGCCGGATCACGGCATCGTCCTCGACCCGGCTTGCGGCTCCGGCGGCATGTTCGTCCAATCCAGCCATTTCATCGAGAGCCACGGGCAAGACACCGGACATAAAGTCACCTTTTACGGCCAGGAAAAGACCGGCACAACCATCCGTCTGGCCAAGATGAACCTGGCCGTGCATGGACTGGAAGGGCACATCCGCGAAGCCAACACCTTCTACGAAGATGTCCATGACATCTGGGGCGAGTGCGATTTTGTCATGGCAAATCCGCCGTTCAACGTGGATATGGTGGACGCGGACAAGGTCAAGGACGACCGCCGCCTCCCCTTCGGCCTGCCGGGGGTCAACAAAGCCAAGAAAGTCAGCAACGGCAACTATCTCTGGATCTCCTACTTCCACAGTTACCTCGGGCCAAACGGTCGAGCCGGTTTTGTCATGTCATCGCAGGCGTCCAGCGGCGGACATGGCGAGGCCGAGGTGCGGCGCAAGCTGGTCGAGACCGGCGATGTAGATGTAATGATCTCCATCCGCTCCAACTTCTTCTACACCCGCACCGTGCCGTGTGAATTGTGGCACTTTGACAAAGGGAAGCCCGCAGAACGGCGCGACCAGGTGTTGATGCTGGATGCGCGAAACATCTACCGCAAAGTCACCCGCAAAATTTACGACTTCAGCCCGGAGCAGCTCGCCAACCTGACCGCCATCGTCTGGCTGTATCGTGGTCAACAGGAACGCTTCCTCGGACTGGTACAGGAATACTTCGGTAAACTGTGCGAAGAAACTGCTGCCATTCCGGCAGAGCTGGATGTTTTCGATAAAACCCTGACTGAGCTGCAGAAGCTATATGCTGAATTTGCCGAGTCATTAAAGTCCCCCTTGATAAAGGGGGATTTAGGGGGATTTGCCTCTGACGGTAAAAAGCAAATCTCCCCCAGCCCCCCTTTATCAAGGGGGGAGCTTGATTATCAGCGGCAGCCATTGATCGAGGCCCTGATGGAGTACACCGAAGCAGCCAATGCCTACCAGGTTGACCGGATATCTCTGCTGGCTGATCTGGCAACCTTCCTGAAAACGTATGCAACTCTGCCAACAACCAATAGTGATCAGCACACAGCCCGCCAGGGTTTTGACCCCTTGGCTGAGGGTGTCAGGGGATTGGTAAAGCAAGTGGATCTGCTCTACAAACTTGCCGCCCGCGTCGGTCAGGTGGCGCAGGAACTGGCTGGAACGCAAGAGGCTGCCGAATTTTACGACCGCCGGGCTGCCAACAAACTGATCAAACAACTGGATGAGCAACGCAAACTGACCGTGGAACAGCTCAAGCTGGCTGTTTACTTTCACCGGCAGATTCACTGGCTGGAGGAGCGTTTCCCTGATGCTGTGATGGCAACCGTGCCGGGATTATGCAAGGTAGTCAGCAGAGCTGAGATCGAGGCTGCCGATTGGAGTTTGACCCCTGGTCGCTACGTGGGAGTTGCTGCGGCAGAGGTGGATGAGGATTTCGATTTTGAGCAGACGCTCAAGGATATTCATGTTGAGCTGGCGGATCTGAACCGGGAAGCGGTGGAGCTGGCGGCGCGGATTCAGGAGAATTTTGAGGAGTTGGGGGTATGAGTTGGGTCACAAAACAAATAGGTGAACTTTGTGACATTACTTCGAGTAAAAGAATTTATGCGCATGAATATACTCCTGAGGGAGTCCCATTTTTTCGCGGGAAAGAAGTCGTCGAAAAATTCAATGGTGCTCAACATGTTTCGACAGAGTTGTTTATACCAAGAAACCGGTTTGAAGAAATCGTTGATAAATTTGGAGCACCACAAGTGGGGGATTTGCTCCTAACCTCGGTAGGGACGCTCGGTGTTCCTTTTTACGTGAGTACGGACGAAGCATTTTACTTCAAAGATGGTAACCTTACTTGGTTTCGTTCTTTCGATGGCTTGGACAGTAAATTTGTTTATTACTGGCTGCAATCTCCGAACGGAAAAGCTGAACTTAATAAAAGTACTATCGGGACTTCTCAAGCAGCATATACAATCATTTTGCTTAAACAGATGAAGATTTCTTCCCCTAACGTTGATACTCAGCAACGCATCGCCACCATCCTCTCCACCTACGACGACCTGATCGAAAACAACCGGCGGCGGATGGCTCTGCTGGAAGATGCGGCGCGGCAGGTGTACCAGGAGTGGTTCGTGCGCCTGCGCTTCCCCGGTCGTGAGCATACCCGCATTGTGGATGGAGTGCCGGAGGGGTGGGTGAGAAAAAGGCTGGGAGAACATGTAACTCTGAGCTACGGCAAGGCTCTTAAAGCTGAAATCCGAGTCGAGGGGCCATTTCCGGTTTATGGATCAAGCGGGATTGTAGGCTCGCACGAAAAGCCTCTGGTTCCTGGACCTGCCATCATCGTTGGCCGCAAAGGCAATGTTGGAAGCGTGTTCTGGGCTAACAAAGACTTCTACCCAATTGATACGGTATATTTCATCAACGCCGAGTCGAGCAACTTTTATCTGTACTATGCTCTAAAGAATATGCATTTCATGAGCACAGACGTTGCGGTGCCGGGACTTAATCGAGATTTTGCCTATAGCCGGGAGTTGCTACTGCCGCCAAACCGAATCATGCGTAGTTTTATCGAGGCAGTTACCCCGATGCACAGCCAGATAAACAAATTGGGGGAAATGAAACAAAAACTCCGCACCGCCCGCGACCTGCTGCTACCAAAACTGATGAATGGAGACATCAGCGTATGACCGAGAACACCACTTACAAAAAACTTCGACCAAGCGGTGGATACCGCACTCTGCGTTCCTTTCAGACAACCACCATCATCTACGATGCCACGGTATCATTCTGTGAGCGTTTCATCGACAAGCGCTCCCGCCTGATCGACCAGATGGTGCAGGCGGCACGCAGCGGCAGACAGAACATTGCCGAAGGGAGCCGGGCCTCGGCGACCTCCAGCCAGACTGAGCTTCGCCTGGTAAACGTCGCCCGCGCCAGCCTGGATGAGTTGCTGCTGGATTACGAAGATTTTCTGCGCCAACGCGGCAAGCGGCAGTGGACAAAAGACGATGTTGAGGCAAAAGCGGTAAGGTCAGTGGGGAAAGTGCTTCACTATCCGCCGGATCGGGCGGATCCGATCAATCCGGCGGATGACACACCATACGCCGCCTGGCTGAACAATCAGGACCCGGCAGTTGTTGCCAACACACTCATTTGCCTGATCCACCAGGCCAATTACCTGCTTGACCAGCAGATTAGCGGCTTGGAGCGCAGCTTTGTCAGCGATGGCGGCTATAGCGAACAGTTGGCAGCGGCGCGAATTAAAAAACGCAGTGGGTATCATCGGTCGGAACCGCGTGATCGCGCCGAGCCGTCAGAGGCACCACTAACGCTTCCCCCCTGTCTGCTCTGCAGCAAGCCGATGGTGTTGCGCACGGCAAAGCAGGGGAAAAATGCGGGGAAACAATTTTTAGGCTGTTCCGGTTACCCGGAATGCAAAAGTACTCGTCAGTTGGGCTGAAACGGCGAGATAATCGAGGGGTCAACCATGATCACCGACATCAACAATGAAGACCGCCTGGTGCAGGCCACCTTTGCCGAGCATCTGGAACATGAGCTTGGCTGGGAGAACGTCTATGCATGGAAACAGGAGGACTTCGGTCCAAACAGCCTGCTGGGACGCGCCGACACTCGCGAGGTGGTCTTAAAGCGCGATTTGCGCCAGGCTCTTGTTACGTTGAACCCTCAACTCCCGCCCTCGGCTGTTGACGAAGCGGTTACAAAATTTACCTACCACGATTTCATCCGCTCCCTCCTGCAGCATAATCAAGCCTTCTACAAAATGATCCGCGATGGCGTCCAGGTAAACTACCGGGAACCGAACGGAACCCTGCGTCATGCACAGGCGCGAGTCATCGACTTTCAGAACGGAACAACCGACGGAAAACCGAATAACCGCTTTGTGGCGGTACGCGAGCTGAAACTCACCGGTTTGCGAACACCGAACTACAACCGCCGCGCTGATCTGATATGCTTCGTCAACGGCCTGCCGCTGGTTTTCATCGAGCTGAAGGCAGTCTACAAGAATATCCGCGCCGGATTCGACGGCAACCTGAAAGATTATATGGACGAGCATGTCATTGCTCATGCCTTCCACCACAACGCCTTCCTGATAGTCAGCAATGGTCACCGGGCGCGATACGGCTCCATTACCAGCGGATGGGATCATTTCGGCGAGTGGAAACGGCTTGATGAAAGAGACAAGGGGAATGTCGATGCCGAGGTGCTTCTGAACGGCATGCTGGACAAGGATCGGCTGCTGGATATCCTGGAAAGTTTCATCCTGTTCGATGCCAGCAAGCCGGGATCAGTGCGCAAAGTTGTGGCTCGCAACCATCAGGTGATGGGGGTCAACAGTGCCGTGGACTCGGTCATCCGCCAGGAAGAGTTGAAGCTGCAGTTCCCGGCAGAGGAGCGGCTGAAATATAAGGTGATCGAGCTGCCCCGAGAGCTGGCAACTGACAGCGATTTGCCGGTTCTGGTTGAGACAGCGGAACCCGACACCCTCCGGTTCCCCGTAGCCGCCCATCCTGAACTCGGCAAACTGGGGGTTTTCTGGCATACGCAAGGGAGCGGAAAGTCTTATTCCATGGCCTTCTTCACCGAGAAGGTGCGCCGGACAGTGCCGGGCAATTTTACCTTTGTAATGATGACCGACCGGAATGATCTGGACGGCCAGATTTATCGAACCTTTGTAGGGTGTGGCGCTGCCGATGAACAAACGCCACGGGCAACTTCCGGCAAGGAGCTGGAGCAGCTTCTTAAAGAGAACCACCGCTATATTTTCAGTCTGATCCACAAGTTCAACCAGGGAATTAATCCGGAAGAGCCGTACAGCCGCCGTGACGACATCATTGTAATTTCTGACGAAGCACACCGAACCCAGTCCGGCAAGTTGGCTCGCAACATGCGACTGGCGCTCCCCAATGCCGCCTTTATCGGTTTTACCGGCACACCGCTCTTCAAGCATGACAATCTGACAAAACGAATATTCGGCGGTTACGTCTCCTGCTATGACTTCAAACGCTCCGAAGAAGATGGCGCTACGGTCAAACTGGTCTACGAAAACCGGGGAGAGAAACTGGGCATCGCCCGACTCGATCTAAATGACCGGATCGCCGAAGCGGTTGAGAAAGCGGATTTGGATCAGGATCAGACGGCGCTGCTGGAAAAACTGCTGGGCAAGGATTACGAAGTCATCACTGCCGATGATCGACTGGAGAAACTGGCCGACGATTTTGTGATGCATGCCACTACGCGCTGGGAGTCGGGCAAATCAATGCTGGTCTGCATCGATAAAATCACCTGTGCCAGGATGCACAAACTGATCATCCCGAGATGGAAAAAGAAGTTGGCGTATGTGCAAAAAGAGGTGCTGGCACGTGAAGCCGCTTTGAGTGTGCCGTGTGACAGCGACACCAGACAGCTGCTGACCGACCAGAGGAACCACCTCGCCGCACAGGCAGCCTGGCTGGAGAGCACCATCATCGAGATCATCATCAGCGAGGCTCAGGGCGAAGTTGCAGCTTTCAAGAAATGGAAGTTCGATATCATCCCCCACCGAGCCATCATGAAGCAGGGTTTCGAGACTCCGGATGGCAAGCGGGTGGATGTCGAGACGGCTTTCAAGAATCCGGATCATCCTTTCCGTATCGCCATCGTATGCGCCATGTGGCTGACCGGATTCGATGTGGAATGCCTTTCCACGCTGTATATCGACAAACCGATGAAAGCCCACACCCTGATGCAGGCAATCGCCCGCGCCAACCGACGCTTCCCTGGCAAAGACTTTGGGCTGATAGTGGACTACAACGGCATGCTGAAAAGTTTGCGGGAGGCGCTGGCACAATATGCCCTTGGCGACGAGGGTGGCAGTGGAGAAGAGATCGTTGCGCCTGTAGAGGAGCGCGTTGTTGCGCTGAAGGATGCCATCGAAGAGACGGAACGGCATCTGCTTTCACTTGGATTCGATGCGGCGCAGTTGATCGGTGCAAAAGGCTTCACTCGCATCCAGTTACTGGCTGATGGAGTGGAGGCGGTCTACACATCCGATGAATCCAAGCGACGCTATGAGATAATGGCCCGTCAGGTGTTTATCCGTTTCAAAGGCTTGCTGATGGAACCGTCCGCCCTGCTGTTTGCCGAGCGCCATGACAATATCGAGGCGATATACAAGAAGCTGACGGAACGGCGGGACACCGCCGATGTGACGGCACTGCTCAAGGAATTGCACCGTATTGTCAATGAAGCGATCCGCGCACAGACATCAGCCGCAGAACCTCCCGCAGAAAGCACGTTCTACGACCTGAGCAGTATTGATCTTGAAAAACTTCGGGATGAATTCGCTCGCAAAGTGCGCCGCAAGGCTACTGCGCTCCAGGACATCCGAGAGATTGTGGAGAAAAAACTCGCCGACATGCTGAGTCGCAATCCGTTGCGAATGGATTACTACAAGCGCTATCAGGAGATCATTGCCGACTATAATCGCGAGAAAGATCGAGTCAGCATAGAGGACACCTTTACCAGACTGGCTGATCTGGCCGCCAGCCTTGATGACGAGCAGCGCCGGGTCGTAGAAGAGGGATTGTCAGAAGAGGAATACGCACTGTTCTGCCTGTTGCTGCGAGATGACCTGGGCAAGGCTGAACGTGAACGGGTAAAGGTTGCCAGTCGCAGCCTGTTACGTGAGATCCGGGCGTTGCTGGCGCCACTGGAACAGTGGACACAGAAGGAACAGACACAAGCGGAGGTAGAAGTATTTATCCTCGATCACCTTTATCCACTGCTGCCGTCACCACCGTTCACTGATGATGACAAGCAGGCTGCGGCAAGGGAGGTCTACAGCTATATCTGGCAGCAAGGGACTTCGTCGGCTTATATGGGGGCGAACGGCTGAAAATAAGTCGGAAGCAGGGGGAGTCTGCACAAAGTAATCAGATCAATGCGAGTGTGCTTCCATATATTTACGCAGCACATTGTTCATGGTTCTTTGATACCCTCTGCCGAGATGTTTGAAATAATCCACCACATCAGGATCGAGGCGCAGGGTCAGTTGTTTTTTATTGCCAGGCCAGCGAATGTGGGCATCATTGAAGAAATCTTCACGCAACTCCGGAATGTCGGAATAGTCAATTTCTTCGTCTTTCATATTCATGACGCGATCCCAGTCAGTTTGTGAAGGTTTTGTAGTATGCTTCCCTTTCATATTTGTCTGCCTTTCTGAAAGATATGATCCTGATAGTGTTGCTGGTTCGCTCGGTGTAAATTACTGCTACACACAAGACATCATGGGAAAGCCCAATGGCTATCCATCTTTCTTCGCTATAGTCGAAACGGGTGTCAAGACGTTCCACAATCGGACTATTAAAGGCGTGGAAAAGGGACAGGCTACTTTATAAAAGTTGCCTGTCCCCTTTTCGTGCAGCAGGCTGTGCCCTGTATGCAATTCTCTTACGGCCGGCTAAATAATTCCGGATTCAACCCATCTAGGCTTCCTTCAACCCCCCGATCAAGTTCAAGCACAACGTCAAGCCCTTGCGACAGATCCGGGTCTATTCGGACATAGTACCGATCGGCAAAAAAAGGGAGATGCCAGACTTTTGGTGCCTGACCAACAATGGTCATGATCGTGCCTACTGGCACTTTGCATTGAAATGCGACCCTGGATTTCTTGTAGGTCTGCTTCGATTCCAAATATGCACGCGCCGTCTCTCTGCTGACTTGCCTATTGTTAAGGCTGTAATATTCAGCCGCTAAATACACAGGCTTGACGATTTTGTATCGACTCCCAGGCTGTAGCTCTTCGCTTGCGCAACTTGGGCCGCAGAAGATGGTGCTAATCACAGTGAATAGCGTGAACGCGATGATGATCTCCACTATTGCATAATCGAATTTCTTCATTTGCATGGGGTTGGTTGCCTCGTTGGTTTCGGTTGGTCGAGAATCCCCAAAGTCCTCAATACTTCGGCACCTATTGCTACACCTAACATCGGAATCATCGAAGGAATATTGGCTATGATATCTGGAACTCCGGCTCCGGTAGCGGCATCCACAAAACCGTCATGCGTCTCGCCAAAAGTATAACCAGCCGGCACATACTTCTCAATGAACTCACTGACCAAGCCCCTAGGCGGGACGGGAGTGTCTCGACGTCCGACGACACCAGGTTCTTGCCAAGATTGCCGAAACCAATAAAGCCCTGTCGGGTCAGTAAAGTTAATCGGATTATTTTGGACATAATTATAAAGGTTTATCCCACCTTTAAATCCAATCGGATCTTTTTGAAGAAACCGCCCCACCATCGAATCATACGCTCTAGCTCGGTAATAGTAGAGTCCCGTTTCTTTATCCCACTCCCTTGCCGTGTACGCGTACGGCTGAGCAAGCGTTCCTGTCTGCGTCATATTACCAAAACTGTCATAGCTATACGAATTAACAACCGCCTGGGTGCTGTCGGTGATGGCGGTTATGCTCCCCAGCGTGTCCTTGTGATACGCATACAGCTTGCCGCCCTTCTCAAACCCCAGCGGATCATCTATAGCCAGGTTGTGGGTATAGCGGGCAGTTATGGCGTTGGTCGCGTCATATTCATAAAGGATATTGCTGCCATCGTAAAGGTATTTTGTCGTTACGCCGTCTACCGTTTTTTCAATGCGGTTGCCGAACGGATCGTATTTGAAGGTGGTGGTGTTTGTTGTGGTTCCGGCTGATTTTTCTACTTTCTCCAGCCGGTTGTCACCGTCATAGCTGTAATGCCAAGTGGTGGTGCTTTCGACCTTGTTGATCTGGTTGCCGTTGTTGTCGTAGGTGTAGCTCGTTCCGGTTTTGGCTTTCAGCTGGTTGCCCTGATCAATGGTGTAGGCAGTGGCTATGGTCGGGCCGGTGGTTCGGTTGCCGGTTGTGTCATAGGTGAATTGCTCTTTCGTTATGGTACCGAGCGCGTTCTTGATCAGGCGGTAGATTGTGTCATAGCTGTAATTGGTCGTGCCGGTCGGCTCAACTCTCGTCAGCCGGTTGGCGGTTTTGTCATAGGCGTGGCTCACTGAGGTTATGGCCTTGTTTTTTGATGTTTTGGTGGCAAGAGCGGTGACACGGCTGTCGGCATCATAGGTGTACGCGGTATTTGTGCCGTTGGGGCTAGTCAGCTTGGTTCTTCTGTCGAGCGCATCATTGGTGAAGCTGTAGTTGCTTCCGTTATTGACCAGCGAGGTGAGGCGGTTTTTGACGTCATAGACATAGGTGGTGACCCTGGCGTCGGGTGCGGCCATTTTGGTGCGGTTGCCGTCGGCATCGAGCGTATAGCTGATCGTTCTCCCCAGGCTGTCGGTTATGCCGGTGAGCTTGTTGGCCGCATCCCAGGTCAGGGTATAGCTGATATTACCGTTACGGGCGGTCAGCATGTTGCCGGCCGGATCATAGGTAAAGGTATCGCTCCGGCCATCAGCGTACGTTCTGGACAGCAGATGTCCTGCCGCATCATAGCTGTAGGTGGTTGTGTGACCGTTGCCGTCAGTACGGCTGGCCAGGGTGCCATCGGGATTGTAGCTGTAACTGGTGATATGGCCGCCTGGATCGGTTTCCTGAGTCAGTCTGCTTACCTGATCATAGGCATAGCCTGTGACATTACCGCTGGCATCGGTCACGGAGGTGAGCTTGTCGGCACCGCCACCGCTGCAATTGGCGCAGCTGGTACTGCCATAGGTATAGGTGGTGGTTGCTCCCATTGCATCCTGCGTTCGCACCGGTTGGTTTTTGTAATTGTAGACAGAGGTAGTGATCTTGCCGTTTGCGTCAGTGGTGGCGGTGCGGTTGCCGAGATTGTCATAGGTGAATTGCGTGATATAGCCGAGCGGATCGGTGATTTTTACCGGGCGGTTCAATTGATCATAAGTATAGGTGGTGGTGCCGCCGACCGGATTTTTCTCGGTCAGCAGGTTGCCGACGGCGTCGTAGGTACGCGTGGTGATCCCTTTATTCTGATCGGTTATGGTTATAAGGTTGTTGTAGGTATCATACGCGTAGGTAACCTTTTTGGCGAGCGGGTCGGTAACGGTGAGGAGATTGCCTTTGGTATCATAGGTAAAGACCGTTTTGCCACCCTTCGGGTCGATGGTCTGCAACAGGTTGCCTTTGGCATCGTAGCTGTTGGTGGTGACATGACCGTTGGGGTCGGTGGTGGTCAGCACTTTGCCGAGACTGTTGTACGTGTAGCTGGTAGTGTGGCCAAGCGGATCGGTTACGGAGGTCATGTTGTTGGCGGCATCATAGGTGTAGCGGGTCGTGTTGCCTGCCGCAGTGGTGTTGGTCAGGATGTTGCCTTTGCTGTCGAATGTCTTGTTTGCAGTGTTGCCCAACTGATCGACCGTTGCCGTAGGGGCGTTGATGATCGGGTCATAGGTGCGATTCCAGGTGCTGCCGTCTTTCTCGGTAATGGTGCTGGAGGTGGAACTGTCATAGCTGATGGATTTCGTCCTGCCGAGCGGGTCGGTGCTGACGGTGTTCTTCCCGGATATGTCATAGACGTTGCTACTGCTGTTGCCAGCCGGGTCAGTTTTCCGAATCAGGAAACCGATTGCATCATAGGTGTACTGCCAACTGTTGCCCGCTGGACCGTTGACGCTGGTCAGCAGGTTGCCGGTGTAGGTAAAGGTGGTGATTCTGCCTGCCGGATCACTTATCGAGGTAATCCTGCCGCCGGAGGATACAATAGTCAGCTTGCGAGCGCTTGAGTCGGTAATCATGGCTAAATCTGAACCGGCATAGGTAAGAGTCGTTTTTTTACCATTTGGATCGGTTATCGCGGTTAACCGACCGGCATTGTTAAATGTTTGGATGAGACCGTTTATAAAGGTGCGGGTGTAGGTGCCGTCGGCATTTTTTACAATGGAACTGGTATCTTTGCTAGTTGATGCAGGCAGATATATGCCTCCGGAATAGACAAAGTTTAAGACATCTCCTTCGCCGAGACTTATTGATATTTTACCTGATGATTCTAATATGCCTATATTGTAGTTGTGGTTCCACCCTCTGCCGAGTGGAATATCAAAGTTTTCCAAACTGTTGTAGGAAAGACCAAAGGCTAAGCTCTCAGGCTTGGTGATCATGTTTTGTGAGTGAAAGTAATTTCCGCTTCTAAGGTTGGCCTGAGAGTTAGTTATTGTCTGATTGCAGCCACAGGGATCTTCACAGGGACCTTTATCTTTGGTTTTAGGTGAAACGTATTCTCCGGTAAAATGGCTATAAACATCACCAATCTTCGCATATGCAATACCACTGGCAAGTGTAGGTGTAATAGTTACAGTGTCTCCACAATGGAGTTTAACCGGAATATCCCAAAACATCATATTTGCTTCATATTGGTCTGGATTATATGATGTTGGTGAAATTCCATTTAAAAGAATGTTTTTTGGATCGACTGGGGTGATCGTTCTATTCTCACAAAAAGAAACACCACATGGATCTATAAATTCTGTGACAGAGCTGGGTGAAATGACTACTTCAAGCGACACATGCAACATATTGATATAATTTTCACCAATACAATCATGCTTTAGTGTAAATTTAGTCTCTGCTTTGGTTGCAGTGATTTCATCATATATTTGGTATCCTTTATCTATATGTTCACGATTACCAGCCATTACTTCTGCAGGAGATACATTAGTAAAATATTCAACTGTTCCGTCGAAAACGGTTACGGAATTATCAACTTGAGTAATGTGTTTAATGATCTTATTTGTTATTATATTATATATAGTTGATAAATACCGATGTGAAAGCCCTGTTGTATTACCATAACTTTCCGGATAAGTAGTATCTTCTGTATAGTATCCATTTGTAAGTTTTAGTTCTACTAAAGCAAATGCTGGTGAGTAGCTTAAAACAACAATTACAACCAGTGCTAACAGTGAAACAACTTTAGTAATAATATTTGATGATCTCATTAGTACCTCTCTTTTGGTGACATCGCTAGTTTGTAATCTATATATAAATTGGGTTGATTTTATAGTCGCATCACAGCAATCTAATTAATATACATAATTAGTTTCTAATAAGCGGCAACCACTTCAAACAATAATGCCCGGTGATATATGGCTATATTTCATAATCTGTCAATAAAAATTATAAATTTTGAATTATATCAATAAAATATTAACATATATATAGTTGGATGGCTTACCTGTTTAGTAGGTTTCAAATGAGGTGGGACAGGATGCTTGCAACACTCGTTTTTGCCGGTCTATAAACTCACAAGCGGGCTATGGCGTATCCCTGGTTGACGACTGTTTGAATGCTTGTAGGAGGTGGGGTATAAAGGTTACCTGAATGATCTCGAATTGGCATATATCAACTGATATCGGAACAGAAAAGAAAAACCGCTGTTTTTTCTTGACCGCAAATCATTGACCCCTTACCCTGTTTTCATGACTTCCGATCTCACATCCGCGCCGATACCACATCTTGTCAGACGCCTGGCCATACCGGCCGGAACCGGTTTTTTCTTCAACACCATGTTTAATGTCGTTGACACCTGGTATGGGGGAAAGCTTTCGACCAGCGCCCTGGCTGCCATGTCACTTTCCTTTCCGGTTTTTTTTCTAATTCTGGCAATCGGCAGCGGTGTTTCAAGCGGCGCAACCACCATGATCGGCAACGCGCTTGGCCGCAAAGACCAAGAAGAAGCCAGTCGCTACCTTTCTCAGTCGCTGTCATTCACCCTGCTCCATGCGTTGTTATTGACCGCTGCCGGTCTGTTCCTTGCTCCGAAGATATTTTTCCTGATGGGAGCCCGGGGGGAATACCTTTCCCTTTCCTTGCAGTACATGAATGTTATTTTTGCCGGCAGTACCTTTTTTCTGCTTAACTACGTAATGAATGCCATCCTCAACGCCCACGGCAACACCAGGGCCTATCGCAACTTCCTGATTGGGGGTTTTTTTCTCAATCTGGCACTCGACCCTTGGTTTATGTACGGTGGCGCCGGAGTCCCGAAGCTGGGGCTTGCCGGAATAGCGCTGGCTACCGTGTTTGTCCAGTGCCTCGGAGT
Organism: Geobacteraceae bacterium; assembly: GCA_025355325.1. Taxonomy (GTDB): domain Bacteria; phylum Desulfobacterota; class Desulfuromonadia; order Geobacterales; family Pseudopelobacteraceae; genus JACRCG01. The sequence continues at coordinate 18,871 of JANXZX010000235.1, read as the reverse complement.
TTTTTACCTCTTCAGCCAGTTATCGCAAACCGGCAGCATGCCTTCTCTCAGCCTTGCCGATCTGCGTCCACGCATACATTACTTCCGTGAGCTATTCAGACAGGGATTTCCGGCGGCCATGAATATGATGACCGTATCACTCGGCATCTTCATCATCACCTGGTACGTGGGGCGCTTTGGCGAGCAGGCAGTAGCCGCTTATGGCATCGGCACTCGCATAGAGCAGATTGCGCTGCTGCCGGTTATGGGACTCAACATGTCCACGCTGGCCCTGACCGCGCAAAATTTCGGTGCGGAACGAATCGACCGCATTCGTGAAACGCTTAGGGTTTCTCTCCGTTACGGCATGCTGCTGGCGATCACCGGAACCGTTGCGGCTCTGCTGTTTGGCCGTGAATTAATGGGGATTTTCACGAAAGACAGCTCCGTTATTGACACCGGCGTCGGGTTTCTTGCCATTGAAGCGTTTGTATTGCCATCGTATGTTCTTCTCTACATCTGCGTTTCTGCCATGCAGGGCATTAAAAGGCCCCTGTTCGGCCTCTATATTGGGCTCTTCCGCCAAATTGCCGGGCCGGCGGCACTCTTCCATCTGCTTACTGTTGTTATGGGATTGGGGCTTATCGGAATCTGGTGGGGGATATTCGGAATTACCTGGTCGGCGGCGCTGGTCGTCGTTGTCTATGTCAGCAGAACACTTGCCATACTGGAAAAGGATATGATCAATACATGAAACGGGTAGCAATCAGCACACTGGGGTGCAAAACAAATCAATTCGAATCGGCAGCCATGGTTGAACAGTTACAGGATGCCGGATACCGTATCGTTCCCTTCAGCGAACCATCTGATATTTACATTATCAACTCCTGCACCGTCACCGCCCGAACCGATGCGGAAACCCGCCGCCTGATCCGCCGCGCCCGCCGCCTCAATCCGGCCTCCCGCATTGTCGCCACCGGCTGCTATGCCCAGGTGGCGCCCGGTGAACTGGAAAAGATGCCCGAGCTTGACAGTGTACTCGGCAATCAGGAAAAACAGTTCATAGCAAAGCTGCTGGAAACCTCCGAACATTCCGTGTCCGACATGAGCGCTATCAAGCAGGGTGATCCGCTCAAACTTACCAGTTTTGCCGAGCATACCCGAGCATTTCTCCAGATTCAGAATGGCTGCAACTCATTCTGTTCATACTGCATCGTCCCTTACGCCCGTGGCCGCAGCCGCAGTGTTTCACCGGATGACGTCCTGCACGGCATGAGGGATCTTGCCGCCAATGGTTTTAAAGAGGTTGTGCTTACCGGTATCCACCTCGGTGCCTATGGCCTTGACCTTTCAACACCAACTTCACTCACAAATTTGGTCAGACAGATAGATACAGAGTCAATTGTGCCCCGCCTGCGCATCGGCTCGGTTGAACCGAATGAAGTCAGTGACGAACTCCTGAACCTGATGGCCGGGTCACAGATCATCTGCCCGCACCTGCATCTCCCGCTGCAAAGTGGCAGCGATTCTGTGCTGCAGCGCATGGGGAGACCGTACACATCGGCTGATTTCAGAGCTCTGCTGGCCCGGATTTCTTCGACAGTTCCGGACGCTTTTGTCGGCGCCGACGTCATTGCCGGTTTCCCGGGAGAAACTGAGGAGGAATTCAGCGAAACCGTCCGCCTTCTCGAAGAGCTGCCGTTCTCCGATCTGCACGTATTTCCCTATTCCCGTCGCCCCGGAACGAGAGCGGCAGGTATGCCTGGACATCTCCCGGCTCATATCGTTACCGAGCGGGCTGCACGCTTGCGAAGCATTGCCAAATTGAAGAAGATGGATTTTCTGGCTCGATTTATCGGCAGGAAACTTGAGGTACTGGTTCAAGGCCATGATGCCAGGACCGGATGCTGCAAAGGGCTGTCGCGTAATTACATCAATGCTTCGTTTTCCGGAGAAAAATCGTTACTGAATAATGAAGTGTCAGTGATAATAACAGAATATGCTGTGGACGGCTGCCTTGGCGAGATCATACATTAATGACAAAAACAGATTTTTCAGAATTACAGGATGTATACGTAATATCCGTTCAATCCGCCTTTTCCACGTTCAATTGACTTTCTGATTTACAGTCTGATCAAGTCCTCATGTTCCTCATCATGCGGATTAACGTGAATCATGACATCTCCAACACCGGGATAGCGGTCGAAGATCAGTTTTTTCACGCAGGTGGCAACATCATGCGACTGTTTGACCGTCATATGCGGATCCATTTCGAGTTTTAGATCAACAATCATGTATTGACCGGAACGGCGGGCGCGCATTTCATGTACATGCTCGACATGCTCAACGCTTTCGGCAAGCGCCTGAAGTGCATCGATAAAATCAGCGGGTGCGGTACCGTCCATCAAATCATGCGCAGCCTCACGAAACGTCTGATAGCCGACATGCAGAATAAAAAATGAGGTTAAACCGGCAGCCAGCGGGTCCATAATTCCCAAACCGAAGAAGGCACCGATAACACCAACCAGTGTTGAAACAGAGGTAATCGCATCTTTCCGGTGATCTTTGGCAATTGCCAGCAGTGCCGGACTTTCCAGCTTTTTGCCGGTACGTGTCGAAAATCGGTACAGCCACTCTTTGATTATTATCGTAACGGCAGCGGCAGCAACTGCAATCCAGCCGGGTGATTTAAATTCTCCTGCAATAACGGTAATAACCGACTCATACAAAATCCATCCGCCGGTAGCTCCAATCACCAGGGCGACCAGAAGCGCCGCCAGACTCTCGGCTCGACCGTGGCCATATGGGTGATTGGCATCAAAAGGCTGGCGACCCAGCTTGAGCGCCATCATGGTCGCAAATATTGCGATAAAATCGCACGCACTCTCGATACCGTCAGCAAAAACAGCGTCAGAACGTCCCCAATATCCGGCGGACAGTTTCAAAACCATCAGCACTGCATTGACCCAGAAACCTATCTTTATGATCCGGTCAGCGCTGTCAAAACGTTCAGTTCGTTGCATTATTGCTCCGCCGCCTTTCTGATCGCTTTTATCCGTAATTGCAATGTTGTCGAGTTGTTCCAGACGTTCAGTTCCGGGAAAAAAGCTATGTCCAGCAGACCATCCGTCGGACATTCTGCCTGCCGGAACGCAATAGCACTGAAGGTCTGCCCTTCAGATGACACCCGCAGCTTGAGATGTCCATCTCCCACAATCCTGCGCTCCACAACCGTTACACCGCGCAGCATCAGTGTCGGTTCCGGATTGCCGGTGCCAAACGGCTCCAGACGTTTCAATTCTTGAACCAGCGCAGTATGAACCTCAGCCGAGCTAACGTCACTATCAATATCAAGGGTCGGCACTAGTTCCGAGTCTCCAAGCATGAGAGCGGCGGCAGCTTCGAAGGACGCTGCGAAAGAATCCACATTTCCCTCCTTCAAACCGACACCGGCAGCATACCGGTGTCCGCCAAAACGCTCAAGGTATTCTGAGCATCCGTTAAGCGCCTCCAGCAGGTGAAAGCCGGGAATACTGCGTCCGGAGCCTTTTGCGTTGCCCTGTTCATCAATAGCTATAAGAATAGTCGGACGATGATAGCGCTCAACAAGCCGGGAAGCAACAATCCCGATAACTCCCTGGTGCCACTCGCGAGAGGCTAGCACAATACTTTTGCAGGACGGGTAAACGCCACTTGAATCAACCGTAGCGACAGCCTGTTCAAGTATGCTCCGCTCAACCACTTGTCTCTCGGCGTTGGCCGTATCAAGTTCATCTGCTATTACAGTGCATTCATCACTATTCGCACTGAGCAACAATTCCACACCCGGCACCGCACTTTCCATGCGACCGGCAGCATTCAACCTAGGCGCCAGGCGAAAGCCAACCTGCCCACAGGTAACAGCTTCCACTATTCCAGCAACCTTTTTGAGAGCGGTAATACCAGGCCTGCCGGATTTTTCCAGTTTTTGCAATCCATAGAACGCATACAAGCGGTTTTGATCAATTAACGGCACAACGTCGGCTATCGTTCCGAGAGCAACCAGATCAAGCCAATCCCGAAGATCAGGCTCCTGTCCCGCTTCAAACACCCCCTCCTCCCGCAAGCGTTTACGCATCGCAACCAGCAGATTATAAGCAACACCGACCCCCGCCAGCATTTTAAACGGATACGCACAGCCCGGTTGAAGAGGATTTACCACCGCAGCGGCTTCGGGAAGATGTTCTCCCGGCGTATGGTGATCCAGTATTATCAAATCGACACCGGCACGTTGGCAAAAAGCAGCTTCTTTCAGCGAAACTATGCCGCAATCTACAGAGATTATCAGCGATGAACCCGCGTCGATAATATGCTGAAGCGCCTCTTCGTTAAGACCATAACCGTCATCAAAACGATTCGGAATAAAATACTTACAAACCAGACCCACCTGACGCAGGAACGACACCAGCAGCGCTGTGCCGGTTATGCCATCGACATCATAATCGCCGTAGACACATACGGTTTCACCCTCTTTTCGAGCACGCAGAACCCGCTCCACCGCAGCAAGAATTCCTTTCAACAGAAAAGGATCAAGCATGGTCGAAAGAGTCGGCGTGAGAAATTTCTTTCCGTCCTCAATGGTGAGTACCCCTCTGCCCATCAGGATTCGGGCCACTACGGTACTCACCCCGAGAGACTGAGAAATCTCTTCGACTCCGGTATCGGCAATCGTTTTGATAAGCCATTTTTTCTGCATTACGAATAAATCTCCGAACAACTTTGGATAAAAAAAATCCCCCGACTGGCGGGGGATCGTTTCTGTTATTTCATCTTCGGCGCCGTGCCTTTACGCGACTGTTCCATCAGAGTTTTAATCTGAATGGCGGTCGGGCTGTTTGAATCAATCTTCAGGAACCTCTCCCAATATGGGATTGCTTTTTCCGGCTGTTTCATATCAACACTATACACAATTCCGGCGTTATATAAGCTTTGCAGATGATTAGGTTCGACTATATTGGCTCTTTCAAAATTTATAAGCGCTTTGTCATACCAGCCGATCTTCCGATACATAACTCCCTGGTCAGTCAGAACATTCGCGTTGTTTGGTTGAAGCTCCAGCGCTTTGCCATACGCATTTATCGCCTTTTGGGTCTGCTCCGTATCAAAAAAATCATTACCCAACGATATCCAGGCATTAACATTTTTCGGATCCTGCGCTACGATCTTCTCAGCCTGGGCAATACGCTGCGTATAATCGACCGGCGATCCGGCACCGGCCGGTATGGAAGAAGTCTGCTGTTGAGCTTTACCGGCATTACTGATACTGAAAACCAGATACCCCCCCAATAATCCGACAACGAGGGCAACTACGGCTATCAAAATGGAATCTTTATTCACAGGACACCTCTCCGTTTAAATAAATTACTACGCTTAAGCGGTTTTAGTTTCTTTTGCCAGGGCACGATCTTCAAGAATTACCACAATCGGGCTCGCAACAAAAACCGATGAATAGGTACCTACAATCACGCCAACCAAAAGGGCCAACGAAAAGTCATGAATTACCTCCCCTCCAAACAGGAAGAGAGAAACTGCAGCAAGAAAAACCGTCAGCGAAGTCACAATAGTACGGGAAAGGACTTCATTGATGCTGTCGTTGAAAATAGTTTTCATCGAACCTTTTAAATTTTTATGCAGATTTTCGCGAATACGGTCAAATACAACAACGGTGTCTGTCAGTGAATAACCGGCAATCGTCAGTACGGCGGTAATAAACAGCAGGTTTATCTCTTTATTCATCAGGTAAAAAACCGCAAACATGGCAAGACAGTCGTGCATGGTGGCAAGAGTAGCCCCTACCCCGAATTTGAAGTCAAAGCGCCAGGCGATATACATGATAATCCCGAGCAATGAGAGAAACGCAGCAACCATGGTATCCTTGCGCAGTTTATCACCAATTGAAGGCCCGATTTCCGTTGAACTTTCCACGGTAAATGCGTTATCTGCAAATTCTTTTTTGAAGGCGGTCTGCACCATTTCGGACGGCTTGCCGACTGCGGCTCCGGCCATCTTGACCAGCAGTTTATTGCCGTCCTTGATTTCCTGAAGATCAGCTTTGGCAATTCCGTTTTTATGCAGTGCCGTTCTGGCGTCTGCAATGGAGATCGGCTTGCTGAACTTCAGTTGCATGGAGGTGCCACCTGAAAAATCGATGCCCATGTTGGCAGCACCACGACCAACCTGAATTACTCCAATGATACCGATAATCGAAATAATCGCAGATATGATAAATGAAATATTACGCTTTCCGATAAAATCTATTCTTGTTTTTCCAAGAAGTTCCATGAACGGTATTACCCCCTATATGCTCATTTTTTTAACAGTGCCTTTATGCAGGAACAGGTCAAAGGTAACCTTGGTTCCGATCAGCGAGGTAAACAAATTGATGATAACCCCCAGACTCAAGGAAACGGCAAAACCTTTTACCGGACCGGTGCCGAACTGAAACAGAACTGCAGCCGTAATCAGGGTTGTAATATGGGAGTCCATGATCGTCAGGAAAGCCTTGTCGTAACCGGCATCCAGAGCAGATTTCGGGGACTTGCCCAGCTTGAGTTCTTCGCGAATACGCTCAAAGATAATGACGTTCGAGTCCACCGACATACCGACCAGCAAAACGATAGCCGCGATACCGGGCAGCGTCAGGGTGGCGCCCAGTGCCGCCAACGATCCCATCAGGAATAATATGTTCAGAACCATTCCCAGATTGGCGATCATACCCGACAGTTTGTAATACACTGCCATGAAGACGACGACCAGTAATACCCCGATCAAACCGGCATACAGCCCTTTATTGATTGAATCCTGCCCTAAAGAGGGGCCGACGGTCACGTTCTGGATAATCTTGACCGGCGCCGGCAATGCACCGGCACGAAGTACGATGGCAAGGTCAGCAGCGGTTTTCTCGGTGAAGTTCCCGGAAATCTGGGCGCTGCCGCCGGAAATCCGCTCCCGGATGACCGGCGCCGAGTGAATATTATTATCAAGTACGATGGCAAATCGTTTGCCGACATTTGCAGCAGTGACCTGATCAAACAACTTGGCGCCCAGAGAATTGAATTCAATGCCGACATAGGGCTGGTTGAATTGAGAATCAATTCTGACCTGGGCATCAGTAAGCAAATCACCGGTAATCATGGATTTTTTCTGGACTACGATAGGAATCTCCGTGACGGCGCCAGTTTTGGAATCGACACTTTTCTCCTTGAGCAGCTCAGCATCTTCGGGAATATTTCCGGATGTCGGCGAGATGTCTTCCCGCACCATTTTAAAATCCAGCCGGGCAGTACGCCCGATAAGATCTATCGCCCGCTGCGGATCTTTAATACCGGGCAGCTGGACAACAATGTGGTTGATGCCTTCACGCTGGATAGTCGGCTCAGAAACACCAAATTGGTCAATCCTGTTCCGGATCGTTTCAAGAGCCTGCTGAACAGCCTTATCCTTGCGATCCTGTGCGTCCTTCTCGTTAACCCGCAACGTCATGGCAACAAAGCCGCCTTCATCAAACGTAGGGCTCTGCTCATAGGAAGGATATTTATCCTTGATCAGTTTTTGAACTGCATCGGCGGTTCCCTTCTCGTACAGCACCAGAGAAACTTTATCGGAACCGTTTCTGGCAATGTGTTTGAAGCGAAGCTGTTTGCTGTTCAAAGTATCTTCGAGATCCGTTGCGACAAGATCCAGCGAACCTTCGACCGCCTTCTGGGTGTCAACCTCCATCACCAGATGGGTGCCGCCCTGCAGGTCAAGACCGAGATGAATTTTGTCCTTTGGTAAAAGGCTCCCCCACCATGATGGCAGTTTACTCGAAAGAGTCGGAGTCAGGTACAGAAATGATAGTGCGACAAAGACGGCTATCAGGCTTATACGCCAGCCAGTTTCTTTTGGCATAAGGCTTGTTCTCCCTTCCACAGATTATGAGCTTAGTCTTTCTTGATTGCAGCGATGTAACTCTTGGTAATCTTGATGTTCACATTATTGGCAACCTCAAGTGTCACAAGATCATTATCTACAGCGGAAACTTTACCATGAACGCCACCGGCGGTTATGACATTGTCTCCTTTTTTCATTGATTCCAGCAATGCTTTATGCTCTTTGGCCTTTTTCTGCTGCGGACGAATAAGTAAAAAATAGAATATTGCAAACATGAATACCAGCGGTATTATCTGTTGAAATGCAGCCATTCCACCACCGGCTCCACCTGCCGCTCCTCCCGGAGCTCCACCCATCGCAAAAGCCAATCCAAACATCTGTAGTATCCTCCCTTTTCTTCAGTTTATTGCTTCTGTATCATCAACGAGGTAAATTGTCTGCGAAATTCGTCAAAGCTGTTGTTCCGGATCGCTTCCCGGATTCTCCGCATCAGATCGAGATAAAAATGCAGATTGTGGTATGTGTTCAACTGCGACGACAGAATCTCGCCGGATCGGTACAGGTGCCTCAGGTAGGCACGCGAATAATTTTTGCACACCTTGCAACTACAGGCGGGATCAAGCGGCCCTGCGTCTTCTTCGTATATCTTGGACTTGATGTTAACCCGCCCCTGACTGGTAAAAAGCATGCCATTTCGGGCATTTCTTGTCGGCATAACACAATCGAACATATCATAGCCATGCCAGACCGCCTCTACCAGATCTTCAGGTGAACCAATACCCATGATGTATCTCGGTGCATCCTGCGGCAGCAGCGTGGAGCAGCACTCCATCACCCCGTACATCTGCTCTTTTTCTTCACCAACGGATAAACCACCCAAAGCGTAGCCGTCAAAACCTATCGAGCAGATATCATCGACACTGCGGGCGCGCAGATCGTAATGCATCCCCCCCTGAATAATTCCAAACAGCTGTTGTCCGGCGCGCGTGTGGGCATTTTTGCAGCGTGCCGCCCAGCGGGCCGTCAATTCCAAAGATCGGCTGACATAATCATATTCTGCCGTGGCGGGCGGACATTCGTCAAAACACATGATGACATCGGCACCCAGAGCTTCCTGAATAGTGGTCGCCAGTTCAGGAGTCAGCATATGATAGGAACCATCCAGATGCGACTGGAATTTAACCCCTTCTTCGCTGATTTTGCGTAACTCACCGAGACTGAAAACCTGGAAGCCGCCGCTGTCAGTCAAAATCGGCTTATCCCAGTTCATAAAGCGATGCAATCCCCCCATCTTCTCGACCAGACGGTGCCCCGGCCTTAAATAGAGATGGTAGGTATTGGCCAGAATGATCTGTGCATTAACCGCAACAAGATCTTCCGGCGTCATTGCTTTTACGGTAGCGTTGGTGCCCACCGGCATAAAAATCGGTGTTTCAACATCACCATGCGGAGTTTTCAGAGAACCGAGCCGGGCTTTGCAAGATGAATCACGATGGATTACTGAAAATGTTTCTGACACACGACCCCTCAAGAAATAAACATCGCATCACCGTAGCTGTAAAACCTGAATCCCCGTGAAACCGCTTCGTTATAGGCTTCAAGCACGAATTCCCGTCCGGCAAGAGCGCAAACCAGCATCAGGAGCGTTGATTCAGGCAGATGAAAATTTGTGATCAGAGCATCGACAACTTTGAAGCAATACCCGGGGTAGATATAAATATCTGCTTCCCCACTACCGGCAACAACGCTCCCCGACTGCTGCGCCACGTATTCAAGCGTTCTGGCGGATGTCGTTCCGACTGCAATAACACGTCCACCGGCTGATTTCGTCCTGGCGACCGCCTCTGCCGTATCGGGCGGAATAACGAAGCGTTCGGTATGTATCTGATGCTCCTCAACATTCGTGACCCGCACCGGCTGGAAAGTACCCAACCCGGTATGCAGCGTGAGAAAGGCTGTATTAATCCCGTTCGACGCCAATCGGGCAAGCAGTTCGTGCGTAAAATGAAGCCCGGCGGTCGGCGCCGCAACCGCACCCGGTTCCCGTGCAACAACAGTCTGATACCGCTCCCGGTCACTGGAGCAGTCATCTCTCTGGAGATACGGAGGCAGCGGAATATGACCTTCTCGCTCCAGCCAGAGTTCGAACGGCTCACTGCCGTTAAATTCGACCAGCCAGTTGTCCGAAACGCAGCGGGCCAGCACAACGGCAGTCATGCCGGATTCAAGCTGAACGGTGTGACCTTCCTTAAATTTCTTCGACGAACTGAGCAAACATTCCCAGCGCTCTTCAGTACCGGGCTCACGTCGCAACAGAAATATTTCAACCTTGCCGCCAGTCTGCTTGCGCCCGAACAACCGGGCCGGTATGACGCGCGTATCGTTCATAACCAGCAGATCACCCGGTCGCAGATAGGACTGAAGGTTGCAAAAAGTATCTTCGGAGATTGATCCCGATGAGCGGTCGAGCAGCATCAATCGCGAGCCGTCCCGCTTTTCAGCCGGGTGACGGGCGATTAAGTCCTGCGGCAGATGATACGTAAAATCAGTGACAAGCATTCAGTCCCTATCAATCCTGCGGTCAACGAATATCAGAGAACATTTTTAATTCTGTACCCGGGTAGTAATAGGAAAGGATTTCTCCGCAGTCAAACCCGTCAAGTGCCCGCTGTTTGGAGCCCCACTGGCACAGTCCTACACCATGTCCGTTACCGCTTCCGGAGAAGCTGATTTCATTCCTTAAGTTCTTCATCACAAAACGGGTACTCTTGATGACCCCATACCCGATCGCTTTTCGAAATTGTTCTCCGCTGATCGCGATGTCACCATTTGACGCAAGCAGAACAACCTGCTTCAAGCGTCCCCTGGAATTAAGCGACCCAGGTTTTATTTCATTCAGACCGGATACTTTATGACCGGCCGCCCGTAACCTCTCTTCAATCTCTTTGAGAGAAAGCTTGCATTCCCACGCTGTAGAAGCCGGGGAAGTCAAGCAGTACTGGCACTCAACACCTTTAAGATACAGCAGCGAAGTTCCCCATACATTTGCGGAAGCCTCCGTACGCCCACCGCAACTGGAGTGGTAAAATGCCTGTATAATGCCGCCGCCGAATGTCAAAACCTTTCCTTCAGTTTCTTGTACCGCGCGACGTGCTCTGCTGTCTTCAATCAGGCACCCGTCATACACCTGGTCGATAACCGAGGACTCCATGTGGTACGGAGCGGACATACGGGCCATTTTTCTGTTTAAGGCATACGTCCTGGCGATAATTGCCTGAGCTTTTACCGCCTCAATCGGCCATGAGGACGAAATTTCGCAATTAATCAATCCGACCAGATATTCTTCAAGCGGCAACTGATTTACCACCTGAATCCCGTTGTCTGCCACAGACAACTCGGCGAGTCCCCGATATGGCTTATTATTCACATACACTGCAGAAGAAGCGGAAAACAAAAGTCGCCGGAACTTTTTCCCTTCAACCAGCAACCCGCCCTTTGTCAGCCTGACTGTAGCGGGAAACGTCATAGAAAGAGGTTCCCCGGTCTCACTGGTTACAAGGAGACCCTCACCAGCCACCGTCACTTCAGAAGCTGATTTTACAATTGCAATCCGGATGGTCTCATCCAGTACTGCTGCGTGTATCCCATTCCGCACAGGCCACGATAAAACGGTCATCGCCAGCACGAGGAGGATAAGTATGCACTTACGATTCAATGGCTGCAAAACCTGAGGATAGAAACACATAATACGCCACCATGTCAATTTTTTTGATCAATATATTATTTGATTTTTTTTACCTCAAATATCGTTATTGCACTATTCAGCTCCCTTACTGTATGTTTGACAGATATATTTACTAGCTGTACCAAGAGTCAACCGTATGTGCGATCAGTAAAAGGTCATTCCATATTCTGTGAGTTCACCGTGAAGCAACTGCTCTCAATCAACAACCTGCAGATCTCTTTTCCCGCCGAAACAAGCACGTTTCAAGCCGTCCGTGGAATTACACTTTCCCTTGCAGCCGGTTCCGTGCTGGCGCTCGTCGGTGAATCCGGATCGGGAAAGACCATGACGGCACTTGCAATCATGCGGCTTGTTCCCCCCCCAGGAGTCATCAGCTCAGGTGAAGTTTTTTTTGAGGGGCATGATTTGTTGAAGCTTCCGGAAGAGTCTCTGCGCAGTATACGGGGACGAAAAATTTCAATGATTTTTCAGGATCCCATGACCTCACTGAATCCGGTCATGCGCATTGCCGATCAACTGTGCGAACCGTTGATTCTCCATATGAAACTGTCCAGGCAAGATGCCCGGGATCGTGCGGTAGAACTGCTGGAAAACGTCGGTATTCCATCCGCAAGCGACCGAATGCGTGACTATCCGCACCAACTGAGCGGCGGAATGAGACAGCGGGTTATGATTGCCATGGCTCTGGCGTGCAATCCATCATTGCTGATTGCCGATGAACCCACAACGGCATTGGATGTCACCATTCAGGCTCAGATACTGGAACTTCTCGATACCAGGAGAAAGACAAGCGGCCTGTCGATCCTGCTCATTACCCATGACCTGGGAATAGTGGCCGAACGGGCTGATCACACTGCGGTCATGTACGCCGGTCAAGTGGTTGAATCAGCGCCAACCGACACCCTCCTCGCATCACCGCGACACCCGTATACAAAAGCACTATTGGCTTCTCTGCCTCAATATGCCGATCCCGGCAACCCACTGCCCACGCTGAATGGGCAACTGAATACCCAATCAGCGTCAGGCGGTTGCTGTAGCTTTGCAGAGCGCTGTCCGCTCGCTGAGGCGAGATGCCGCACTGAAATTCAGCAACTATGCGAGATTGCGCCATCACATGAACTTCGGTGTTGGAAATGCTCATGAACGAAACTCCTATTCTCAGCGCAGAAGATCTGTCAAAAACGTTCAAGGTCTCTGCACAAGGTCATTCCTCCCGCATACTGACCGCACTCGACCAGGTAACCCTGCATCTGTCTTTCGGTGAAACACTCGGAATTGCGGGTGAATCAGGATGCGGCAAGTCAACGCTCGCAAAAATCATGGCCGGACTTTTGAGTCCAGATAGCGGAAGGTTACTATACAAAGGCATGGAACTGTCGCACCTTGACCGGAACAGCCTGACTAGGTTCCGGCGCAAAACCCAGATGATTTTTCAGGATCCCTTCTCATCGCTAAATCCGCGTATGCGAATCGGGGACAGCATATCAGAACCACTCCATATTGCCGACATTCCGGCTCCGGAACAACGTACCGAACTCGCCAGAATCATGGCAGCGGTTGGCTTATCCAGCGAAGCCGTCAATCGTTTTCCTGATGAGTTTTCGGGCGGCCAACGGCAACGCATCGGCATAGCCCGCGCTCTGGCGGCTTCTCCTGAAATCCTGATTGCCGATGAACCGGTATCGTCACTGGATATTTCAATTCAAGCCCAGATTATCAATATCCTGTTACAGATGAAGACTGACTTCAAGCTATCCATGATGATTGTCTCGCACAACCTGCTGATCCTGAGACATATATGTGACAGAATTATTATCATGTATCTTGGAGTGGTCGTTGAATGCGGACCGGCGGCAGAATTATTTCATCGCTGTAGGCACCCGTATACTGAAGCACTCGTCGCGGCAATACCCGGTTTTCAAGTATCAACTGCGTCAAAAAGCGAATTATTGCGAGATGATTTGCCGTCCGCACTGTCAATTCCACCAGGGTGCCGATTCCATCCACGCTGTCGCCATGCGGTTGATATCTGCCGTAGCGAAATTCCGAACCTGGTGGAATATGCAAGCGGACACACCGCAGCCTGTCATTTAAGTAGACAGCTATACGATTGAAAAAACTTTAAAAAATTGCAACCTAAAATACAGTTTTAGGTTGACTAGTGTAAATTCCATATATATGATAATAAAAAAATAATAATGGGAGCCGAGCGATGGCCTTTGATAAAGACATGACATTCACCACTGAAGCCGAAGTATTAAAGGTACTTGGCCACCCTATACGCCTGAAGATTGTTGCCGGACTCTGTACAAAAGAATGTAATGTCAAACATATATGGGAATGCCTTGGGCTACCGCAAGCAACCGTTTCCCAGCACCTGGCACTTCTGAAAAACAAGGGAATTATCGAAGGCAAACGGGACGGAGTCGAGGTACACTACAGCGTCATCAATGAATTTGCGAAGAAAATTATTGAATCATTTTAATTCTATTAATCTATATTTTTTTCACATTTAAACGTATCAAGACCCCCAAGGTTTCCAAAACCCGGGGGTCTTTTATTTGCCACGGAAGCACAAAGTAACACGGTTTATATATTTGAGCAGGAAAGAAGATTATTTACCAACGGATGCAGTCAGATAGAGAACCTTGTAGGTTGCTGGAATATGTCCTTCGATCTCATACCGTTGCTGATAGAGCCGTGACGCTTCCTGTAGCACCCTCCTCCATCCCAGCCCTTTTACCGCACCTCCCGAAACCGTTCCGGCTCCGATGTTTTTAATTGCCCGAAGCAAAGAGTATAGATCATCATACCAGTCAACTTCCGTTTCAACCGTCACAACAGCCTTTTCAAAGTCCAGGCGGTTCACAATTGACTTCACATCATCAACAGTCCAAAAATCATGCAGGCGGGACACTCCGTGACCTTCGTCACAGCAGAACCGGCCAAGCGCATCCCTAAAACAGTGCTGCAACTCTCCCAGCGTACCATCGCAGAAAAAGGCCAGACTGATGCTTCCGCCCGGCTGAACAACTCTGCGTAACTCGCTCAGAGCGAGAGAGAGATTGCCAACCCATTGCAGAACAGACGCCGAAACAACCAGATCAAATGTCCCGGCTCGAAATGGAAGACATTCGACGTCACCGCAAACAACCTGACAGACACCTCCCATCTTTTGTCGCGTACGCAGACACATGTTGAGGGCAATATCAACTCCAGTCAGTCGGGCAGCCGGATACGATGAATGCAGTCTTTCCAGCAGCCCCCCTGTCCCGGTTCCCACATCCAGAATATGCGCCGGACTGGTGCCGAGATGCAGTTTAACAGAGCTGGCCAGCTGTGCCACTACGCGTTTCTGTACACGAATATGCTGATCGTACTCACCAGCTTTTTGATGAAATGCTGCGGCAATTTTGTTGGAATCAGGCATTAAGTGCACACACGCTCCTTGTAAATCTGATAACTTCGGCATTGAATTGCATAGGAAAGGTCATAAACGGGGCATGCCCACAGTACGGGAAAACGCTCTGTTCGGCGTCATGGATGTGCTCTTTGAGGTAGCCTGATGCCTGAGGCAGACAGACCCGGTCCAGAGCACCATTAACAATCAGGGTCGGAACAACAATTGTTGTCAGCAGGTGGCGCATATCAGTCCGGACAAGCGTATCAAGAGCTTCGAGCGCAGCAGCGGTATCCGGCGCGGGAATCGCCGCAAGCAGCTGTTCTATCTCCGAAAATGACGGATGGCCGTTAAGTTCGCCTTCCGCAAACAGACGAGTATGAAACCCTTCAAGCGCCCGCTCTATATTGCGCAGCACCTTAAGCCGCATTCCACTGGCTTCCTTGTCGGCAAGCCCGTACGGAAAGTCATCCGAAGCGGTAAAACAGGGAGTTGCAGAGACCAGCACCAGACCGGCTACCCGTCCTGACAGACTGGAACACGCCTGGAGCGCAATCTGTGCGCCCATGGACCAGCCCACGAGAACAACCGAAGGAAGCTCCAGAAAATCTATCATATCAATCAGATCGTTGGCAAAACCGTCAAAATCCGGATAACCGGATATTCCCCGTGAAAGACCGTGTCCGCGAAGGTCAGGTGCCAGAATGCGAATTGATCCGGCACAATTGACGAACTGATATTTCCAGACCGCCGAGGACATGCACCAGCCATGAATCATCACCACCGGACACCCTGCCCCCTCGTCTTCATACCACAACCGTTCACCTCTCCGATTCTTATACCACGGCATTACAGAACCCCGAGACGCCGACCGATAGTGGTGATGCAGTCAACGGCACCGACAAGATCAGCATGCGTGTGGCTAGACATCAGCGTAAAGCGGAGACGGCTGGTGCCGATCGGCACCGTCGGCGGACGTATCCCCTGGGCAAAATACCCTTCTGCAAGCAGAGCTTCAGAAAACTGCATAGTGGTAACTGCAGAACCTACGACAATCGGCACAATCTGGGTCGAACCGGCGGGAATCTTGAAACCGGCGTTTTTCAAGGCATTTCTGAAAAAGCGGGTGTTGGCGGAGAGTGCGTCTCTCAACCCGTCCCCCTCGCGAGTCTGCACAATCTCGACTGCCGCCAGCGAAGCCGCCAGCACCGCAGGAGGCAATGATGTCGAGAAGATGAAGCTTCGGGCACGATTGATCAGCAGACTTCGCAGTTCAGCTGAAACAGCGGCATACGCCCCAAAGCTTCCCAACGCCTTACCGAACGTACCCATCAGAATATCAACATCATTGCCCACTCCCTGTAGTTCGGCACTCCCCCGCCCCTGCTCTCCCAGAGCACCGCTGCCATGGGCGTCATCAACCATAAGGAGCGCACCGTACGAGCGCTTAAGCTCGACCAGCTCTGCCAGCGGAGCAATGTCGCCATCCATGCTGAACACGCCATCGGTGACAATCAGACTGCGCCCCTTGGCATGCTTTTCCATCAGTGCAGCCAACGCCCGGTAATCATTATGAGGATATCGCACCAGTCGGGCCCCGGAAAGCAGAATACCGTCAACGATGCTGGCGTGGTTGAGGCGGTCGGAAAAGACCACATCCCCCCGTCCAGCCAAAGCTGGAATAATGCCGGTATTTGCCGCATGGCCACTGTTGAAAACAAGAGCCGCTTCGCTCTGTTTAAAGGAAGCGACGGCGCTTTCCAGCCGTTCGTGCAAATCCATTGTGCCGGACACCAACCGGGAAGCGCCGCTCGATGTGCCGTACTGCTCAATTGCCGCAATCGAAGCCGCCGCCAGGACCGGATGGTCGGCCAGACCCAGGTAATTATTGGAGCAGAGCAGCAGCACGTCGCAGTCGTTGCACGAAACGCGAGCCGTCTGGCGACCGGATATCAGCCGCGTAGTCCGCAGTAGCCCGCGTCTTGTAATGTCATCAAGCTCATGTTGTATCGTTCTGTTCATACCTGCCCCTAAGTTGTTAACCTGCATATTATATCAAGGTTGACAATGTGTCCAAAAAAAAGTCATCCGTATTTTCGAGATAATAATTATTCCCGACACTCCAGTGTGGTATATGCCTTACATTTTGACTTTCCTGCATTGACATCAAGCAAAGAAGTTGAAACAATAGACCGCGCAACAATCCGGTAACAGGCAATATCTATAATTACTTATCCAAGGCGGTTTTATGGGAAGATCGATGCAGGAACTTTTGATTTTTAATGCATTTTTAACACACACGAGTGATTCAATTGTAATAAAGGAATATTTTGCCACTGATGCGGGTAATTTCGTAGGAGGAAAAATTATTTGTGCCAGTGCAGCCAAAGCCAGCCATTACGGCTTCAACATGGATAGTATCAGGGGCTACACCGACTTTGATCTTTTGCCGCACGATCAGGCAGTAAAGGCATTTCAAGATGATATTTGGGTGATGAAACATCGAAAACCGATAGAGGATCAACGAGAAACCATAACTCACAAAAATGGAGAAACGATAAAAGTTTCTGTAACGAAATTTCCATGGATTTTACCTAGCGGCGAAATTGTAGGAGTAATGTGCATCGCACGGAACATATCGATCAGAGAACGGGCCAAAGAACGAACAAAAGATTTATTGTTATTTTTGAGATGTGAAGTATTGAGGCCACTGTTATCTATCTGTCATGATTTGAGGAACACAAAATCGGGAAAAAATTTACGAGCGGTTATGTTACGGGTGGCAAGAAAACTGGCTGATTCTAAAGAATAGCAGGGAATTTTGGAGTCAACAGACAGGTCAAATAAATGGAAATGAATTTACTTTATGCATGATTTTACCAGCATTATTTTTGCTATTAATAGTGAAAAACTCTGGTAAAATACCTGAAAATTGATGCTGGTGAGACTGGGTTGGTAATTTCACAAGGAGGGTATAATTTATGAAGACAGCAATGAAAATTCTCTGTTTGGCTCTTTTTGTTTGTATGATGTCATGGTCGATGTGCCTTGCCGACGATGAAGACAGTGCTGACAACGCTCCCCCCCCTGCTTTCAACTCTGATGACGAAGCAACCGAGTTGAAATCCAAAACAAACATTACTATTAAAATCAACAGCGATGAGGAATTGGAAACACCAAAGCCAACACCTAAACCGAAGAGCACAGTCAAGAATAAAGCGGGTGACTCATCGCCCCCGTCGTCTGTTACATGGGACTTCGAAACCGGAAACCTCACCGGCTGGAAAGCAACAGGTACCGCATTTAAATTCCAGCCAACCTACGGTGACAACCCGACTGCCCGGCATCGTGGACAACAATCAAATCATCAAGGTAATTTCTGGATCGGTACCTACGAAAACCGCCCGACTCACAGACACCTGGCTGGACAGACACAAGGGGACGGCCCGAAAGGGACTCTTACATCGGCACCCTTTAAGATTACCTGCAACACTATCAGTTTTCTTGTCGGCGGGGGTTGTGATCTGGAGACTGTACGCATCGAATTGCTGATTGATGGTGCAGTTGTTGACAGGGTAACCGGAAAATGTACCGAAACGATGGAAGCTGACAATTTCCCGGTATCCAAGTACATCGGAAAATCGGCTCAGATCAGGTTGGTAGATGATTCAAGCGGCGGGTGGGGACATATAAATGTTGACGATATAAAATTTGAGCAGTAACAGGCTAAAGTTCAAGCTCCAAGGCGGAAATGCGGAATACTCTCCGTATTTCCCCCTGGAGACGGGGAGCACTTCAAACTTCTGGTTCTGTTACAAATAGTCTGTCAGTCCGGC
>JANXZX010000228.1 GCA_025355325.1 Geobacteraceae bacterium | reverse complement strand
AAAAACCTCCCACAAAAAACCCTGCTCCATTCCCCGCAAAAAACCCTTATTTATAATCATTCTAAATTGATAAAAAATTTGCATATAATGAAACATATAATTATTTTTGGAGTATAATAATCAAATGAAACAATAAAAAAACTAAATAAAAAACACCATGAAAACAGTAGAAGTAACAGTAGACGGAAAACAATTACAATTATGTTCTTTTCATGTGAAACATACTGGCTATGGCAATAAGCGTATAAGTATAGAATTTCGTTATAAAGGTTTCGTTGAAAGGTTCGTGTCAATAACAAACAACATTAGAGACTTTGACAGCGTAAATGATTTAGATTACCCTGAAAAATTAGAAGGCCTATATAATATTATAAAAAATTCCATTGAGGGCGAAGTGATCGAATGGATTGACGCCCTGGAAAATAAATAAAATACACCATGAAGAATCTCACCATATACGAAAAATACATAATAAACCAGATAGAAATAGGGGACTTGCACAAACATTTAGGTGGTATAGTCAGTTATCCCTTAAAGAGGCTGGTGTATTCAAAAGCCATTGCCAGGTTGAAAGAGATGGGAATTGTATTTGAAATGAGTGGTGAAGTTGCTGTTAACAGTTCAAACACTATATATAGGTCAATATCATATCGAAATGACTGAAATTTACAAAAAAATATTACTGGCAAAGATACCCTTTGAATTAAAGGGCGAAGCCTTGGAGGATTTAAGTATAATGGAAAATAATAGGTTGTATGCCGAAAGGGTTTGTTACGACAGGGACGAAAAGATACTGTTCAATTCTTTTATTTTCAGTAAATCATTTTTAGGGTTTGATTTTTGGATGCAAATAAATTCAATGATATATGAAAAAATTTAATTTATTTTTGATAATAGGCTTTTGTTGCCTTTTCATGGGATGTTTCATGTTGTTCTCAGCAATAACCACAGCTGATTATATACCTTTTTTGTTGTTTGTTTCAGGCTGGTTTGTCACCATCATATCTATATATTTGATTTTAGAAGCTTTAAAAAATTTAAACGAATTTTAATAATAAAAAATGCGACCCGCATTTCAGGGTAAATAATACCAATAAAATGAAAGTAAAAATGACAATTAAAAATGCAGAAAAGTTTCGGATAGCGTGCGAGGCCACTGATATTCGAATTGAAGAATCTAAAAAGTACGGACAAACGGAGGTAATGATAGTGACTGTCAGGCACGCTTCACAGTTGTACGATGCAGGGCTTTTACAGGCAGAAATATCTTCGCAACAACCTGCCATCGAAAGTCCTGTTACTATTGTTGCTGATAAAGAAACAACGCCCCCAAAGGTTAAACAGGCCTTAGACGGTAATAAAGAAAAGGATGCAAAAAAATAACCCGCTTGAAAAAACCTATATTACAAGGTCGAACGAGCAACAAATTGCAATAATAAAATCTGAAAGGGTTGAAAATATTGTAAAAAGGACTGAATACATTAGATTGTATGAAAATGTGCTTGAAAAGTACATATTAGAATCAAACGAAGAAATGTACATTAAATTAGAAAACGAATGGAAAAGAAAATCAAAACAATTGGAAGGACTACCATAGTAAGTGGCGCGGCATATTGGGATTTTAAAACAAACCCAATATTCACGGGAAATTTCACCCATGAAGTGATGGGTGAAGATGTGAACAAACCAGGTGAAAAAAAACTCATTGGGTACAATTTTATAGATTTGGACGGCCAGGACTGGGTAATAGGTGCTTCGCATGCAATTGGCAAAGCCTTGGAAGTTGAGGTGGGAGGCACAATGGTACGAGACCTTGGAAAGAGCTTAGAAATAACATGGCTGGGAAAGGTCGAAAGGGTAGGCAAACCATCTTATAACAGGTTCAATATTGATTTGATCGGTTAAATGTTTGTCGGTGTTTTAAAAAAATGGTATTTTTAACAGGATACCATTTTTTTACCAACCTTTTTTTTAAAAAAAAAAATGAAAATAGAAGTGAATATGCAAGAGGGGTATATAACCTATACACCTTCAAGTAGGACTTTAATGCGAAAAATAAATTCTTTTTTAAAATTGGGCAACATGAAGCTGCATTTCGACAGCTGGGAATCAGTGTACGAAATATGGGATTTTAAAAAAAAGAAAAGTCGTATTTCTTATATATCGAAATTTTTAAAAAAAATAAAATACCGTGAAATAATATTCATATATAAGTGGGGGACTAGCGAGACTGGTGTTTACGGGTACACGAACAAAAAGGGAAAAAAGAAACGAAGGTCAGGATTTTCGTACACGTCTGAATATTTTAGCAACCTTACAACTGAAAAACCTACTACATACTCAATAATCAAATACTGCTCTACATATTTGCTTGAAAATTTTCATAAGTTCCAGGTCGAGCTTAGCGATGAAAGCGAGCCAAAACCTTTGTATTCCATTACTATCAAATTTGCGTGACATGAAAACAATGAATATTTTAAAAGCAAAAGAAAGGTTTTTTGAAAAGGATTTTTTTGTCCTGGACACTGAAACGACACCTTTTACAGAAAATAAAAAAGTTGAATTTATTTTTGGTGTAATATACGGTCACAATCATATTGAGGTCATCCATTCAAAGGAGGATTTAAAAAAAGAGCTGTTAAAACCTATTTATAAAAAAAAGAAAGTATTTGCGCACAATGCGGAATTCGATTTAAACGTAATTTACGGGAACGTCTACTTACTAGACAGCAAGGCAATATTCAATGGCCGTTTCATTTGTGCCACCAACGGGAACTGCCTTTTTGCTGATTCTTTTAACATATTTTCCACAAGTGTCGAAACCATTGGGCGTACAATTGGCAAAGAAAAGAAAAACCTATCAAAAGATTTTTGGGAAAAATCGATCGTAACTGATGATGATATAGAATACTGCATAAGGGACTGTGAAATAATTTTCGATGCCTTGCTGCAAATATTCGACATGGTGGGTAATTCAAAAATTACGCTGGCAGGCTTAAGCTTGGATATGTACAGGCGCAAATATCAACCGTTCCATATTGATTACAATGATGCACTCATGCCATATTTTTTCAATTCGTATTACGGTGGTAGAACTGAGGCATTCTATATTGGCAAAACCAACGCATGCTGTTACGACGTGAATTCTATGTACCCATATGCCATGAAAAATTGTATTTTCCCCAACCCTAAATACCTCCAACATAAAAAAAATTTGTCCGTTGATACTTTTTTGAACAAATATTTAAAAAGATATGAAGGCGTGGCAAATATTGAGATCAAACACGGATATAACTATTTCGGACATATCCCTGTCAGAAAAAACAATAAATTATGTTTTCCCGTTGGACAGTTTTCAGGCTGGTACAATTTTAACGAATTGCGCTATGCTATTGACAACGGCATAATCAATATATTGTCCGTTACCGATATTGTATATTCACAGCGCATGGCGTCTCCTTTTAAAAATTTCGTTGATGAGACGTTCGCAAAAAAACAGGAAAACAGTAATGAGTTTTCGGCATACATGTTTAAAATCATATTAAATTCGCTTTACGGAAAATTTGCACAAAAAATAGATACAGAATTCATATATATCGAAAATATGCGCAGCATTGAAGGGTACAATACAATTGAACACTACAAACAATTGGGCGTTTTTAAAAAATTGTCCCTTTTCAATGAGAGGCGCAATGATTGTTTCATTGAAATAGGCACGGGGTGTTCTAAGACTATGTACCATACCATACCCCTTTTTTCATCTTATATTACATCTTTTGCGCGTGTGATGCTGCTTGACACCATGGTAAAAACAGTACAATATGAACCTCTATATTGCGATACGGATTCAATATTTTATAAAAAAGACCCGTGCATTGCTCAAAGCAAAAAACTAGGTGCATGGAAGAAAGAAAATAAAATAATAACAGAAATACGCGGATTAAAAAATTATGATTATATTTCGGTGAATATATTGTCGTCGCGAATAAAAGGCATTCCAAAAAATGCAGATAAAATAAATACAAACACGTTCACGTATGAAACGCTGGTCAAAGCAAAAGAATCATTGCGCAGGGGAATACCAGCAACCACGCTGGTCAAAAGACAAAAAATTATTGTCGGAAGATATGATAAACGAAATGTGTTGCCTAATGGAAACACAGAGCCTTTATTATTTTAATTTCACAGGCAAAGATTTTTTTGCTAAAATTTTAAATTCAAAAAATTAAAAAAAAAAAAATGCAATTATTCAATTATTTGACCTCAATGATAAATCCGTCCATTGGGTTGACAATGGTACGCAAGCAACTTGAAAAACAATTAAAAAAGAAAGTGCCAAATTTCGATATTATGTTCATAGAATCAAAAAACAAATTACAATTCAATATTGAAGGTATATTTTATGATTTTGCAAATGAAAATTTAAAAAAAATATTAAAATCAGAATTGGCGAAACAACAAAAAAATGCGCAATCAATTGATGTAGTAATCGCATCCGTTGACCAGTCAAATACAATATTGGTAAAATTGTACATTACCGAAAATGGAGAAAAAAAAATAATCACTTATAAATTATAAAAAATGGATAGGGAATACGTAAAAAACATGAGGGTTGAGATTGAGCAATTTTTAGTTGACAATGGTATCGAATATAACCAGAAAACGTCAACAAAAAACCTTTTGATAAAAGCCCAAAAAGATGGATTTGAACCGTCTTTTGAGATTGACCAGGAACCTGAAAAACCTGCCAAGGCCGAAAAAATTGACAAAAGTGAACAGGATATTGATATAACGATCAAGCCAGAGAAACCTGTTAAGGTCAAAAAAAATGTTGAGCCAGAAAGTGAACAGGCCGTAATGGATGATGATGATGATGATAAACCAGAAAAAAAAGACCATATAATATGGTATGCACTTGCTGCTTTAGTTGTCGTCTATATTGTAAAAATTTTCTTAAATAAAAAACCCAATGAGAGATAAGGAACTATCAATCGACAACATAGAAAATGTGGCACCCCTGGACGAAATGAACAAATTACTGGAGGGGTATACGGAAGAAGTGCATATAGATGAGGAAGTTATCCAAAAAATAAAATCCAAAGGGAGGGGGCGGCCAAAAAATAAAACAATTGAAGCTGTCAAAGAGCCTGCCATTGAGATTTCCGAACTTATAAACGGAGGGCTGTTCATACTCCTAATTGATTTGGTATTACCGAACATATTGGCCTTGGCGAACAACCAAATGACAAGCAAAAAAATAAAAGCCAAAGATTTGCAGCTTACCGAAAAGCAACGGGGCGACCTTGAACCAATGGCCAATATAGTGGCTAAAAAATTCCTGGAAAATGTTGACCCAATGTACATGTTTTTCATATCTCTGATAGGTATATACGGTATCAATTTTATGATGTTAAAAGCCGGGGATGAGTAAAGTTCATATAATAGTGGGTGCGACTGACACGGGCAAATCTTTTTTTTTAAAGGAAATGCTAAAAAAAGTACCTAATAAAAACTCACTGTACATATATGATATAGAAAACGAATATAAAAATTTCTTTCCTTACCCTTTGGTCGATTTTGAGGAGTTCGTATCAAAGGCGGTTGCACTTAGCAACTGCATTATGGTTTTCGAAGAGGCCACTATTTTTTTTAGTTCGAAATCATCATCAAAAGAATTGCGTACAGTTATGGTTCAAAAAAAACATACCCACAATACCGTATTTCTTGTGTTTCATTCTTTGAGGTCTGTACCCCGTTACATATATGAGCTGTCAGATTTTATCACAATTTTTAAAACAAATGATTCGCCAGGGCTTACTGCAAAAGAACTCAAAGACGACAGGCTTGAAAAAATATTGATGGAAGTGAACAGCAATACGGACACCAATTATTGCAAGATAATTGACAATATGCACGGGAAACGTATCATACGCCATTACCACGAAACGCTTAAAATAAAATAATTTTTTTTTTAAAAAAAAAATATTAAATTTGAGTGATATTAAAAAGTAACCATTTAAAACATAAAAAAATGACACCCTGGAAAATAGTATTGTTCGTCATCATTGCCTTAGTGGCTTACGAACTTGTCGTAAAAAAAATCGTTGTAAAAGCCGTTTCTAGTTTTGAAGGCGAAACCTTTGAAGAGTAATCACTTAAAAAACATAAAAAATGTTGACCAATTCAGAATCACAATTGTTACAGGCACTTGAAACACATGCAGATGCCTTTGATTCATACTTTGAAGGGGACTCAGCGGATGCCCCCATAATTTCGCGCCGTCCTTCTGCTTCTTCTGTAGGGCTGACAAAAACAAAGGGAAACCCCACGTTTTCGGCTCAGTTCGATATTACTGCCAGTATCCAGTATTATACTCTAAATACCGGTGCTTACACAAAAATAGCTGGCTCTGCACTCTCTGCCACTTTGAAAGTGGCATTGCCTATGTTTCTTTTCGGTTGGAACGACTTTAAAACTGGTTATGCAAAATTACAAAACCAGTTCCCTGTGGCCGTTTGGTCGTATGGCGTGCCTTTCGTCTTTAATTCCCGTGTACCGTCAGAGCTTGCGCTTGATGCGACGGTAATGGCGAACCTTGTAAAAGGCGACCTTTGTATACCCTTCACGTCGTCACTGCCTGGGGGTGGCACAACCTCCCTGGCTTTGGTCGTGATCCATTGCACACAGGTTGCCTATGCAACCCTTTTGGAAAGCCTTGTATCTGACACGTTTGTGATGAACATGATCCGTTACGTGGTACAGGACGAAACCGCTGCTTCGTTGGCACAATATTCCAATAATATTGGGATATTTAAACAGTCCCTCTTTGGTAAGTTCAATAGTGATTTTGTCTCCCCAAATTCTTTCAAGAAACCAGAGCAGCAACAAAAGTCACTGATCGACATACCTTTAAAGAAAGGCGTAAATAAGGAAATTGCCCTGGCTACGTACATAAATTACGATGCCGTCACGTTCACATGGAGTACTTTCGTCTGGACGGTCAAAAAATTATAAAAAAGCAATTTTTCATTTGGTTTTAAAAGCCCGTTCAAATTTTTTGGGACGGGCTTTTTTTTAAAAATTTTGCTATGAGAAAATTTGAAAAACATTTCTTGGACGAAATAAAAAAGCCCGTAAAGAAGCTGGATGCGTTCAGTGTGAACGTGAAAAGGTATTTCACAAATGGGTTGGGCGTTCAAATAGACAAAAATACGTTGCCCGCCAATTTAAAAATGGCAATGCCTTTTTATTTATGGCAGAAATTTGATATGGACGGAGGTTTTAAAGTTGCCCAACAAATTTTGCCCCCTTTGCCACCGTGGGTATTTGCATACAGTTATATCCAAGGGGCTGCCTTTGATTATTTTAATTTTTCGTCCTTGGGGACAATAAGCTCTCAGTTCAAACCTGGTGATTTGATATGTGTTTTTGTCGATGACATAACGAATATAAATTACATGGCATGGGTAGTTGTCAATTGTCCATTTCAGGCTTATTCATCATTGCTGCTCGGCAACAATGGCGGTGATTATATTGGAGGGGAAAATGCAGGGATAGAAGTATACGAAATATTGTACGGTTGCGACAATACGCAGCAATATAACGAACCTTTGCATTTGTTGTCAACAAACAGGATAGGGCAATTTACTGACGAACAAGCACAGCCACTAAGTTTCAAAACCCCTGAGACTGTTTTGAACGATTTTATTACCGTAAAAATTAGTTTCGAAATAAATTACATGTTCGGTATACTTGGGATGATGCAATTTAATTCAGAATTATTGAACTTCAACCATAAAATAAAATTATAATGGAATATATAGAGATTGACACCAGTACATTTGATTCCATAGAAACTATGGAATCAATCGAGCAAATAGATAACCTTTCCAGGGGAAAAAAAAGGAGAATGGCAGCCCGTACAAAAAGGAAATCAAAAAGGGCTGGCAGAAAGGCCGCCAGAAAGTCCATGAAAGCACCCGCACAGGAAAATGAGCAGGAAACCCCACAGTCGGCAACTATAGGCACAGGTACAGAGCCGGCCGAAAGTTTCCCAAGGGGTTCGGGAGGCCTGAACCCACAAGGGGACACCGAACCTGGTACAGTCAGCAATGAACCGTCTGACACTGACACGGGCGAAGAAAATGACATACCACCAACGGGGGATGAGGAAGCTGGTGAACCTAGCGAATTTGACCACCTGAACTTAAAAAAGGCTTTTGGGAAAATCAAGGGAGGGGTAAAAAACCTTGTGAAAAAAATTGGTTCAGTGGCGGGTTCAGCGGTATTGTTGCCACTTTTGCCCCTGAAACCTTTGATTAAAAAAATATTGAAACAAAAAAAGCTGTCAACAGCAGGTTCCCTTAAAGACCTCGTGAACAGGTTTTATAACGGTGTCGTAAAAAAACACCCCGCTGGCAAAAATTACGATAATATCGACCTGGACAACTATGATGATGAAAACTCAGTGGATGCCATTGGGCTAGTGGTGGGGGCTATCATTGATTTTATCAAACAGATAAAAAAGAAAAAGGAATCTGGGGCAAAAATGACAAAAGAAGAGGAAACTATAATAGCTGGAACTGACAAGGTTACTAAAAAATTGTCCGAAAAGGCAAAAAGTGAGGCCGCTGCCAATATTGGGGAAAAAATATTGTTCGACAGAAAAACACAGTTCATTATAATCGGTGTTGTAATTGCCATAATTATAGTCGTCCTTATGGTTATGCGAGGAATGAAAAAATAAATAAAAATAAATAAAAATAAAAAAACATGAAAAAATATATAATTATAGCCATTGTAGTTGTCGTGTTGGTAGTGGCTTTTATGGCATTTAAAAAAGATGGTTTTTTAAACAAGGGATAATATGGGTTGGTTGATTGTCAAGAAAAAAACGGGGTTTAAGAACAATGAACCTCACAAACCTTTGATAATTAGGGATTTTAGATATAAAATTTTCTATTCGACCGTTGGCCTTTCAGAAATAAAATCCTTCAACATGCCAGAGGGCAAATATTTTTTAGAGCAGGGGAACGTAACAGCCTTAGGGACGCCCGTAAATTTTCCTTTGATACCGATGCCAAAGCCACAAAGGAAATTACCATTCCCCACGAATTTTGAAATTTTGTTTTCAGAAAACCCGAACAAATGTACCATATCGTGGACTGGCAAAAAGATAATTTTTGATAATTCCTTGCTTGAAAAAACCATTCCCGAACTGTGGTTCATACTGTTTCACGAATATGGACACAGCCTTTTTAAAGATGAGGCTTTGGCTGACCAAATGGCACATAATTTAATGGTAAAAAGGGGGTTCAACCCCTCTCAGATAGGTTCTGCCCCTATAACGAGCCTTTCATCTTTTCAATTGGAACGAAAAAAAAATATAGTAAAAAAAATACTGCACTATGCCAAAAGATACAAGTAAATCGGTGGTGATCAATACAGACATGGGAAATATTGACCTGGACGACCTTATGGACAAATCACTTGTTGCGAAAGGTACAGTCAAAGCTTACCAATTGCCAAGGTCAACATCGAAAGAGGTTGCCGTATATTCCAACGGTGACAGTATAGGCTCTATATATTCGTATATAATTAATGCTGGAAAAATATGGCTGCAAATATATGGGAAAGACAACATACCTTTTTATGTGCAATTGTCGTCGCCGTTGAATATGGGAACCCTAAAAGCTCAGGGCTTGAAAACTATTGAAGAAAAAAAGGTCGAAAAAGACAATAAAGAAAACCCGCAAACTTTCATGGACAAGTTGCAAACAGGCATTTTAAAATTTGGCAAAACAATTATGATAGTAATTATAATTACAGTTGTCATTTTTGTGGTAATAAAATTTTATAAAATTTATAATGCAAAATAATACCAAGAAAAAACAAATGATAAAACTATTGCTAATATTGGCAATAGCAGGTGTTTCGGGTATATTGGCATATTACTTGTTCAATCTTTATAAAAAAAAATTCATGGGTTTGCAGGATCAATTTAGGGACGCCTTAAAAAAGGTTGCATTACGCTATGGCAGTGCCATAGCTGTAAATGTTGAAAAAATATATAGGCTGGAAACGGCCAATTTTACAAGTGGTCAATTTAAAGGCACGTTTTCGCCAGGCATGGAAAAAACAACCAATGTATACCCGTATGGTTGGCAGTCATTGGCAACTGGAATATGGGACACTGTACCTTCGTACAAGCCTATAGGTTTGTTGCCTTTTACTGAAAATGGTACAGGGATCACAAAATATTTTATAAAATTTCCCTCTGTAGAGGCAGCCGTGATGACTTTGGCAGAATTTTTACGGCTACATGAAAATAATCCGGGGCGTTGGTTTTCATTGGCCAGTGGTGACCAAAACAAGTATAATTCAAAAATTGCACAAATAAAAACACCCTTTTTTAATGAAATTACTTAGCCCTTCAATGATTGGCATATCAGGGATAATTGGCATGGAATTTTGGACCGGTTTGAATTCAGTATCAATAGCACTAAAAATAATTGGTCAACTGGCTATAACTACACTTACAGTAATTTACATCTTAAAAAAAATAAATAACGAAAATAAAAAAACATGAAAAAACTTATAGCGATTTTATTGCAAGTGTTCATTGTATTGGGCTGCATGGCACAATTGCCCGTACGGACAAAAACTGACAGGTTCTGGATAAACGATACCCTTTTTGTACCGTGGCTCTCAGCACACGGGGTAACCCCTCCGATAGGAGGCTTTATTAAATTTTCTGATACATTGCTGACGAAAAAAATAATGCCGCGATATGAAATCAATAATTCATTGCTCCTCAAAGTATCATACGGGGACACATTGACAAGTGGGAAAATATCAACAAAAAAATATGTTGCTGACGGGTACGTACCGTTTGATCCTGCAAAAATATATATCAAAGCAGCTGGGGACACGTTGGCCAGTTTTAAAAATTATCTTGGGAACAATTTTGCAAGTTTTGGGATTTTTACACCTTTGAAATATTTAGCGGGCAACGGTGGGAGCAATGGCACAAACAATACCATGGTAGGCTACCATGCGGGGTATAATTCGACAACGGCTTCTGACAACGTGTTCATAGGTACATTGGCAGGCGATTTAAATACAACTGCAAAGAAAAATGTTATCATTGGTTCGTTTGGTTCTAGGGGCGTTGCTGCCTCTGGCATTCAAAACAATGTGATCATAGGCTATGGCAACGGTGCTGTTACCACAGGTTCTTCAAATACGTTCATAGGTTCTCAGGCCGCGCAACAAAACAAGGCTGGCATTGGCAACGTGGTAATGGGCACCATAGCTGGTCAATATGGCAATTTTTCGACTTCTACAATAATTGGGTACCAGGCTGGACAAGGTATAACCAACAAAGGATTGTCACAGTCGGGAATTATTAAACTGGGATATTCAGCAGGCCAATCTGATACACTGTCAAATAAATTGTATATAAATAATGCCAATAGCCAAAGCCCTCTACTGGGCGGAGATTTTACAGCCTCAAAATTGACCGTTGGTATGAACGTAGTAACTATGGCAGGTGCTGACAGTATGTTATCGGTGAAAAATGGTATCAATGCAAGGGGCGGAAAATTTACACAAAATTTAGAGGCAAAAAAAGTATATATATCAAACATAGCTGATACAGCTTCGTCAGGTAACTTACAGTTGATGCCTAAAAGATGGGTTCTCGACAGGTTGGCCTTGACCAGTTCAAATCAATTGCCAAAATATGTTGACAGTGTGACCCATGACATAAAATTAGAATCATATTGTAAATGTTCGTCCTCTTATACACGAACAACTTTAAAAATTATAAATTTTAATGCTAGCGATGTCCAATGCAGTATTGATGACTTGGACGGATTTAAATATAATACTGGTCTGGGAGCAAATATGATAATATCTCCTTATGGCGACATCACAGGCTTAAAAGATGGTACATTTTCTGGCAAAATTGAAGCAAAAACATTCCAATATAGCTCACAAACACCTATAGCCTCGGCATCTACTATATACCCGTCATCAATATTGTTCCATGTTACTGGGTTCAATACAATATCAACCATAGATTTAACTGGTTTAGGCACGTCTTTTAATGGTGCCATATCAATTATACCTGATGCAGTATTTTCGTTAAACACGGCCGGTAACATAGCATACTCATCAACGGCCATAGTTGGCCGTG
The DNA here is from genome assembly GCA_025355325.1 of Geobacteraceae bacterium. Classification (GTDB taxonomy): domain Bacteria; phylum Desulfobacterota; class Desulfuromonadia; order Geobacterales; family Pseudopelobacteraceae; genus JACRCG01. The sequence goes on along the minus strand of JANXZX010000228.1, from coordinate 873 downwards.
TATTGATAATGACTTATGAAAATTCATCGGGTAAATGGTACCCTTCATATTAAACACTAATTACAATGAAAAAAAGAAAAACAAAAAAAGGCGGTAAAATTGGCAAAATTGCCAAAACAGCTAAGAAGATCAGAAAAAAAGGCGAAAAATGGGTGACTGCTTTACGCCGTGCAGCAAAAAAAGTTTAAACAATCTAATACAACTAACATGCTTAAAAATTGGAAAACTACAGTGTCTGGCCTAGCGGCCGGGATTTCACAACTGGTGTTACTGCCTGTCCATTCGTGGAAAGACTTGCTAATACCTGTGTTCACAATGCTATTGGGGCTTTTCGCCAAAGATGGGGCGGGATCCCAAAAATAATAAGGAAAGGGCTATTCTAGCCCTTTTTTTTTATTTGATTATATAATCTAAACTTACACTATTCCTTATAAGACCAAGTTCAAACATGTGACCGTCAATACAGCCCTCATAGTAATATTTAAGTGATGAACTGCTATGTGCTGTTATATACATTTCATAGTCAGATTTGATCAATACAAGTAGTTCACCTATCAAGTCTTGATAGTTTATAGACGAATTCACAAGTATGTTGCATAGGTTATGTGCGTCAATTATACCCGAAACATAATGGTGTGTAGGATTTGTCTTTGGAAAGGATGATAGTAACACTTTTTTATTTTCAATTGCGTTACGTAAGAATTCAATTACTGTTTGTTTTTTCATGGTGTTTTTTTTTATTGTTTCATTTGATTATTATACTCCAAAAATAATTATATGTTTCATTATATGCAAATTTTTTATCAATTTAGAATGATTATAAATAAGGGTTTTTTGCGGGGAATGGAGCAGGGTTTTTTGTGGGAGGTTTTT
>JANXZX010000221.1 GCA_025355325.1 Geobacteraceae bacterium | reverse complement strand
CCCCACCCCTCAATCCCCTCCCGCAAGGGGAGGGGAGGTTTTTATGATTTCTGTCGTACTAAAAGGTTATGGTTTTGTGCGTTGCTGGGCGAGCCGGTACACGAGGAAACTTCCTGCCAGGAACATTGGCAGACTGAGCAGCTGCCCCATGGAGAAGATGCTGAAAAGAAAGCCTAACTGGGCGTCGGGCTGTCTGAAAAACTCAACAATGAAGCGAAAAAGTCCATATCCGGCAACGAATGAACAGCCAGCAATGCCGGTTGCCGGATACCTGCGTGACATTATGCGTACGATGAAAAAAAGGACAAAACCTTCCAGAAACGCTTCGTAGAGTTGGGACGGATGCCGTGGAACGCCATCACTACCCGGAAATATTATTCCCCATGGAACATCGGTTGCCCTGCCGTATAATTCTCCGTTGATGAAGTTGCCGATTCTCCCGAGTCCCAGGCCGACCGGAGAACAGAGCCCTGCAAAATCAAACAATGTCAGGAATGGTATCTTCTTGCGGCGAGAGAACAGCAGGAAGGCTACACCGACTCCCAGGAACCCGCCGTGGAACGACATGCCGCCTTCCCAGACGGCAAGGAGTTTGAGCGGGTTGGCCAGATAAAAACCGAGATTGTAGAACAGGATATAGCCGATGCGTCCACCGAGCACGACACCCATGGCGCCGTAAAAAACCAGATCGGCGACATCATCTTTTGTCAGCGGGAGTTTTCTGCGCTCGGCTTCAGAACGAATAATAAAGTAGGTTGCGATAAAGGAGAAAACGTACATCAGCCCGTACCAGCGAAACTGGAGCGGGCCGATGCTCAGGAAAACTGGATCAATATGCGGAAAATTCATGAAAGCATGTACTTCCGTTACAGACCGCAGCCGCAGTTTCGGGTGCAGGCGCCACTTCTCATTTTGAGGGCCCGGATGAAAGATGCTTCGGTCGCGGCGCGAAGCTCCTCCACAACAGGGGCAGGCACCGGCGAATCAAGCGACAGGATGACCATCGCCTCGCCTTTCTTTTCACTGCGTCCCAGGTTCATAGATGCGATGTTGATTTCATGTTGTCCCATGATGGTACCGATTTTTCCGATCATGCCGGGACGGTCTTCATAATTCAGCAGCAGCATATGCTCGTCAGGGGCAAAGTCCATTATGTAGTTGCGCAAACGGACAATGCGCGGCTGCCCTTCAAAGAGAGTGCCGGCAACGAGGCGCCGCTTGCCCTGGCCTTCAAGGGTAAGGGTAATGACATTGGAAAATGCATCGGACTGGGTGGATTTGGTTTCTTCAACGACAATGCCCATCTGTTCTGCAATTAACGAGGCGTTGACCATATTGACATCCTGATCAACTTTGCGGTTCAGCAGTGCGGAAAGACCGCATACGGCAAGCGGTGAACAGTCATAGTGGGCGATTGCTCCACTAAAACCGAAGGTAACTTTTTCCAGATTTGTATCAACCAGCTGAACCCCGAAATCGCAGATAACGCTCATCAGATTGAGGAATGGCCGCATCTGATCCATTAGAGCCAAATCAAAGCGGGGAATATTCACGGCATTTTCAAGTGGTTTGTCATCAAGGTAGTTTATGATTTCCTTTGATACATCTATGGCGACGTTGACCTGTGCTTCAAAAGTGTTGGCTCCCAGATGCGGGGTGACGACCAGGTTTTTGTGGCCGATCAGCTTTTTGAGGGTTTCGGTGGCAGGAGGTTCCTCACTCCAGACATCGAATGCGCCGCCGAGTACCTTGCCGGAGCTGAGGTTGTCGAGCATGGCCTGTTCCTCGATGATGCCGCCGCGCGCTACATTCAGGATGATGACGCCGCTTTTCATAAGGCCGAACTCGCGAGGGCCGATCATCCCCTTGGTTTCTTCATTCAGAGGAGTGTGCACGGTGATGACGTCGCAGTTTTTGTAGATCTCGTCGTGGGATACCAGCTTGACTCCCAGATCGTGGGCCCGCTTGACGGAAATGTACGGATCACAGGCCAGAACCTCGCATTCAAATGCTTTCAGGCGGGTGGCGACACGTCCGCCGACCTTGCCGATGCCGATTACTCCGGCAATTTTTCCCTTCAGTTCAATGCCGGTAAAGGGGGCACGTTTCCACTCGCCCGCTTTCAGGCTGTTGTTTGCAACCGGGACGTTGCGACAGTAGGAAAGCAGCAGTGCCATGGTATGCTCTGCGGCACTGTTGGTGTTGCCGAACGGTGCGTTAACAACAATGACACCCTTCGAACTGGCGTAGTCAACATCGACATTGTCAATGCCAACTCCCGCACGGGCAACCATTTTAAGGCGCGGCGCCGCATCAAGAAGCGCCTTGTCCACGGTCGTGCCGCTGCGGGTGATGATAACATCATAATTGCCGATTACGGCCAGCAACTCCTCTTTCTTCAAGCCAAGCTTTACGTCAAGCTGGATGCGTGGCTCCTGAGTCAGGAGCGCCAGACCCTCTGCCGAAACTTCATCAGTTACAATAATTTTCATGACCGAATCTCCAGTTGTGGTGGAATTTTGATCCCGTACAATAGCCCTGCGGAGAAAAAAATGCAAGCATGGGAGCCGCTAATAATGGTATACGTTTCAACCATGAAACCATTTAATATCGTACTAATCGAACCCGAAATCCCTCCCAACACCGGCAATATTGCCCGATTGTGTGCTGCCACCGGAACGGTTCTACATCTGGTCGGCCAGCTCGGCTTTTCCCTCGACGACCGCTATCTCAAGCGGGCAGGTCTCGACTATTGGGAGTTTGTTGCCCTTAAACGGTGGCCTGATCTTGAAACGCTGCAGGCTGCTGTGCCGGGAGAGCGGTTTTTCTATCTGAGTACCAAGGTGAAACAAAGTTATTTTTCTGCCGGGTTTCGGCCGGGAGATTACATCGTCTTCGGCAAGGAGACCAAAGGCTTGCCTGAAGAACTCCTGAACGCCAACCCTGACACCTCCTTCACCATTCCGATGTTGTCCGGAAATGTTCGCAGCCTTAACCTCTCTACCTCGGTTGGTATAGTGTTATATGAGGCGTTACGCCAATCAGGGAGGCTTGAGTGATACCCGCCTGAATAAGTTATCATATAGAAATCAAAATATAAAAATATCAATATAGAAAATAATAATAGATAAATTATCATAGATAAATTATTATGATTTTAAGTCTTAAACTGTAACAATGTTATATAGCATTGGATGCCTTATGTTTTGTATGCGGATTGTCAAACTGCTCCGGCAGAGCCCGATACAAGGCTGATTCAAGGGGATACGTTACGGCATCCGGCCTGAACCTGCTACTGCCACTTGATTTATAAAACAGTGAGGTGCTCTGTGGATATTCCGTCCGGCGACAACATCAGTTTTAGAGAACAGACCAATGGGATGGGCCCTGATTGTGAGCCGATGAGTGTTTATTCTGAACTGCAACACAGAATAAAAGAACTGGAGCAGACACGCGCCGATTTGTTTGCTGCCAATCACCAGTTACAGGCTGTGCTGGATGCCGCCTCCGAGATATCAATTGCCGCAACTGATTGTGACGGGCTGATCACGGTATTTAATCACGGTGCCGAAAAAATGCTTGGTTACCGTGCCGACGAGGTAGTCGGCAAGCAGACTCTCCTTGCATTTCATCTTATGTCTGAAATTGAGGGACGATCACGGCTACTTAGCAAAGAGCTTGGCCATCCGGCCGCCGGATTCTCCGTATTCATAGAGTGTGCCCGGCTTTTTGGCGCGGAAAGCCGGGAATGGACCTACGTTCGTAAAGACGGATCGATGTTGCTGGTTAATCTGATAGTTACCGCTGTCAATGACGAGCATGGAGCCGTGAGCGGATACCTTGGAGTTGCCGTAGATATAACTGATCATAAGCGGGTTGAAGCCGAACATCTAGCCCAACAACAGGCGGAGGCTGCCAATAAGGCAAAAAGCATATTTTTGGCAAATATGAGCCATGAGTTACGGACTCCGTTGAATGCAATTCTGGGCTTTTCTCAGCTGATGTTGAGAGAGCCGTCTATTACTTCCCGGCAGATGGAGTTTCTGACTACAATCAATCGCAGTGGCGATCATCTGCTCTCCCTGATCAACAATGTGCTGGAGATATCCCGTATCGAAGCACAACAGATCTCAGTTGAACTGTCCAACTTCTGTCCCCGAATAACTTTAAAAAATATTTATTCAATGTTCCAACTTAAGGCGAGTGCAAAGAAGCTGAAGTTCACTTTGGCCGGGTTAGATGAACTGCCCCCCTATGTGGAAACGGATGAAGGGAAGCTGCGTCAGATACTTGTAAATATTGTGGACAATGCCATCAAATTTACTGCCCAGGGTGAAGTATGCTTACGGGCTTCGGTAAAAAGTGAGGGTATGGTCGATGCGCGTCTACTGATCGAGGTGGAGGATACCGGACCGGGCATAAATAAGTCAGATATTGAAAGGGTGTTTCAGCCGTTTGAACAGGTGACAACCTGCAAGCACATCAATGGCGGTTCCGGTCTCGGGATAGCGATTAGCAGTAATTACGCCCGCATGCTGGGAGGCGATATTTCTCTTACCAGTATTTTAGGTAAAGGGAGCACGTTCCTGATTGATATTGCCGTTCGGAAAGGAAAAGAGCCCAAACTGAAGAAAGCCCTCTACCGGACGGAAGTCCGCTGCCTTGCTCCGGGGCAGGCTATCCCGCGTATTCTGGTTGCGGAGGATATGCCTGACAGCAGTACTCTGCTGGTTCAGCTTCTTACTATGACCGGTTTTGAGGTGCGGGCGGTGGGTAATGGAAAGGAGGCTCTTGATATTGCGGCGGAGTGGCACCCTCATTTCATCTGGATGGATGTCCGTATGCCGGTAATGGACGGCATGGAGGCAACCCGGCTGATCAAGGGAAGCGAGTGGGGCAAATCAATAATCATCGCCGCCTTGACCGCCAGTGGCATGGTCGAGGATCGCGAGTCAATCATGACAGCCGGATTTGATGATTTTATCAGCAAGCCGTTCCGTGAGTACGAAATATTTGACGTGATGTCGCGGGCCCTTGGGCTCAAATATCTTTATGGCAATGTGGCGCACGATGAACAACTGCTCGTGGACGGTGAAGAGATTACACCGCACCACTTGAAAAACGAAGTGCCCCGGGAACTGCTCGACGAGTTACGCCGTGCCGTTCTTGCTCTGGATATCGCTCAAACAAAGGTTGTAACTAATAAGATTACGGTGTCTGTTCCGGCTATTGGCAATGCTCTTAAAGGGTTGGCTGAAAATCTGGAGTATGAAAAACTGCTGAACCTGCTGGAAAAGACAGAGTGAATTCGGCGGCACATTTGAATACTTTTTTGTAGAACAAATAATCGACCCTCGTAACATTGGATGGATTTGAAAGGGAGACTTAAATAATAGGCATTCTAAACGGTTCATAGCCACAGCATACCTCGGAAGTTCGTAAGGAGGATATCTCAATGATAAATATCCTGTCATCCGCAGTCGTAGCATTCCTCTGGATTGCCGCCCCGGTATTCGGTGTGGAGATCCCTGCAATTCCGCCGGACATGGCTGTGGCCCAGGCCGAACAATCCGACAACAAAGATCTGCTCCTATACTTCGAAGAGCAGGAACTCACTACCGCCACCAAGCGCCCCACCTCCGTCCGCAAGGCTCCCGCCATCGCCACCGTAATCACCGCTGAAGAGATCAGGAACATGGGGGCGAGAGACCTGCTCGATGTCCTGAAAATGGTGCCCGGCATCGGTATTTCGATCAGCGAATATGGACCGTATATGGTTGAGATGCGTGGTATCCGGTCGACCGTTAACGAAAAAATCCTCGTCCTGATTGACGGGCACTCGATTAACAGGGCCAGCTATTTTGGCAGTTCCCTGGATAATTTTGCCTCCAACCTGCCCATTGAAGGCATCCGCCGGGTCGAAGTGATTCGCGGACCGGGCGCGGCACTGTACGGCAACAGCGCTTTTGTTGCCGTCATCAACATCGTTACCCGCACTCCAGAGGAGGTCGACGGCCTGGAGGTGAACAGCGGCGGCGGCAGTTTCGGTACATACAGGGCCAACATGGTCGGCGGCAAGGTCATCGGCGACAAATTGCGGGTGGCGGGCAACGTTGAATACTACCGGACTGACGGCGCCCAGCTCACCGTGCCGGTCGATGCGCTCTCCGTTAACCCCAACCCCCTGATTGCCCGCTATTCCCAGGCACCCGGGGCTGTGAATCTGAAGGCGGAGAAGTCCGGTGCCTATGTGATGCTTGAATATAACGGCCTCTCGTTTCGCGGTCAGTATTTAACTAAAAAAAGGGGCACCTATATCGGCAGGACCTTTATCCTGACCGGCAGGGACGGTGAAGTACAATACGACAACTACTGGGGAGAACTGGCGTATGAAAAGCGCCTGACCGACACCCTGTCGGCCAATATTAAGGTGTCGTACGACTATAACAACCAGTACCCGAACCTTCTCTTTTACCCAAGCGGTTTCCGGGGAAGTTTTCCCCAGGGAGGTATTGAGAGACCGCTGTTGAAATTTGACGTTATAGGTGCTGAATTGCAGTTGGATTGGGAGCCATTTAGCGGCAACCATCTGATCACCGGCTTTTCCTTTGACCAACAACGCCAGTATGAGATCCAGCAGCTTACCAATTTTAATCTGCAAACCATCGCGTATCTCGGCTCCGTCCAGGAGGTCGTTCCATGGATGAAAAGTGCAACCCGTCAGACCTGGGGAGTTTATATGCAGGATGAGTGGAAGCTGCCGCACCAGATCAACCTGACCGCCGGGGTGCGCTATGATCACTACAGCGATTTCGGTGACACCGTCAATCCTCGCGCTGCGCTGGTCTGGAGCTTCCTCGACAATGCCGAACTGAAGATCCTCTACGGCCAGGCGTTTCGCGCCCCGTCGTTTGCGGAGCTGTATCTCATCAATGTGCAACTGTCCGGTAATCCGGACCTCAAAGCGGAGCGCATTGAAACCTACGAGGGGGGAGTGGGGTGGCGTTTCAGCCGTTACCTGGGGGTTGAGGCCAACTATTTCTACAGCACCATCACCGACCAAATCACGATTGATAACTCAACTACCGGCCATTACTACAATACCGGCACATCCATCACCCAGGGGATCGAGCTGGGAGCGAACGGCATCGCCAGCAAGGAGTTCTCCTGGAAGCTGAACTATGCCTACCAGGACCCGCGCAATGCGATCACCGGCCGGCATTTGCCGTATGTGCCATCACAGCGTGGATCGGCGAGTGTCACCTATACCCCGGTGAAATATTTTACCACCACCGCAGGTCTGATCTGGATCGGCCCGCGACCGCGCGATACAGGAGATACCAGAGCGGATTCTCCGTCGTATGCGACAATCGATCTTTCTGCGACTCTGAAAAATTTTTACAAGACGCTTGAGATCCGGGGAGCGGTGTATAACCTTCTGGATACGCGCTACAGCGATCCCGATACCTCCGGAGCGCTCAAAAGGGTGCCGGGTGACTTCCCCCGGGAGGGAATTTCGTGCATGACGACGGTGTCATACCGGTTTTGACCGTTTTGTCACGGTAGCCGGAACAGTGGAGTTGTGAGGTATGGAATGCGGGGATGCCGGGATTATTCGGTTAGATCACGTGTCTACCGGAACTGATGAGGAATGCCATAAGCCACTTTATGCTAAAATTCCTGATTGTCATAGCGCGGTTGGCACGGCTGGAGAGTGGTTGCGCCATAGCAGCGCTTTGTATTGCCCTGATACTGTTCGGCAGATCTGCTGACGCCGCGAGTTTCATTATTGTCGGCGAGAGCCAGTACCCGATAGTTGCCGATGTCATGACGGATATCCAGGAGTCGGTACGTACGCGCGGAAAACAGTATGCCACCTCGGAAATCAGGGGGCGGCTGGCCGCAGTCGTGGAACGGGAAGGTGTGCAGGTTGTTGTCGCGCTCGGGATGGATGCCTTGAACGAGGCCCTGCGTCTGCCGCCGGAAGTTGCGGTTGTCTTTGGCCTGGTGGCTGTACCACCAAAATCAGGGAGAGCAAATATAACGGGGGTGATCATGTCCACTCCGGTAAATGACTATGTTGCCGCGCTCAGGAAATATCTGCCTGAAATCAGCAGTGTTGCTGTCGTTGGGAGCCGGGATATGGCAAAAGTTCTGTATAAAGGTGATTCACCCGGTATTTTACTTCATCAGGTAACCACTTCTACAGACCTGGTGAATACGATCAATCATCTTACCGGGACGAAAGCTCTGTTGCTGCTTCCGGATGCCTCTTTGCTGACCGCTTCGGTTATGTCCCATATTCTTCTGCATTCTTTCAAAAACAACATACCGCTGCTTGGCATATCCGAGGCGAACGTCAAGCAGGGGGCATTGTTTGCGCTTGTTTTTGATGCCAAAGTGATCAGTCGCCAGATTGGCGAGAAGGTCCATGCGGTGCTGGACGGTGTCAACGCCTCGGAAATTGCAGTTGCGACCCCCAAAAGGTTCAATCTGTATCTCAATGTGAATACAGCACGCAAAATGGGTATCGACTTACCTGATGAGATGGTGAGGAGTGCCAGAAAAACGTATAACTGAGAAAGGAGAAGGTTATGAAAATGGCCTGTTTTGTCTGTGTTGTTGCCGGCATGCTCTGCCCCTGGCTGCCGCCTCTTGCAAGGGGGGATGACCAGAATACAGTCCCTGAAGCGGTCACGGTTGCCAAAAACGGCAATGCCGGTGATAAGGATCTGCTCCTTTTTTTTGAAGAGCAGGAACTCACTACCGCCACCAAGCGCCCCACCACAATCCGTAATGCTCCCGCCATCGCCACAGTTATTGCCGCTCAGGAGATCAGGGATATGGGCGCACGCAATCTTCTGGATATCCTGAGGATGGTGCCTGGCCTGGGGGTATCCAACGCTTCTTACACTTTGTATTTTGATGTGCGCGGCATCTATTCCGTCAATCAAAAGATCCTGTTCATGATCGATGGCCACCCCATGAACAGAAATTTTTACGGCAATGCCATGTTTAATAATGCTATCGCCAGACTTCCGGTGGAAAACATCCGGCAAGTCGAGGTAGTGCTGGGGCCCGGTTCCGCTCTCTATGGCAACAGCGCCTTTTTGGCCACCATCAATGTCATCACCCGCTCTGCCGAAGAGATCAACGGCGTGGAGGTGAAGGCCGGCGGAGGAAGCTTCGAGACCTACCAGGCGAATCTCACCGGTGGAAAGAGTTTTGGCGACAAGTTGAACGCTTCCTTCAGTCTGGACCAATACAAGACCAACGGTCCCGGACTGATCGTCGGCGCTGATGCCCTGACCGTTGATGATATTGCGAACGGAACCCATTATTCCGCTGCACCCGGGCCGGTCGATATGAGCGCCAGACAAACCTCCGCCTTCATAAAAGCCGCCTACGGCGACTTGAGCTTTCGCGGTTATTATCAGACCCATAAGCAAGGGCAATATATGGGCAATGTTCTCAATAACCTGACACATGACAGTTACGCTTTTAACGAAACGTACTTTGCGGAACTCGAATATGCCATGCCCATCAGGAAAGGGCTCTCCGCACGTTTGAAAATCAGCTATGATGAAGCCAAGTTTAACGACGAGAATACCAAGATTTTTCCTGACGGCTATATGGGTCTGTGGCCGCAGGGAGCAATCTACAGGATGCCAATATCGGATCGGACCATGGCGAGTGAGTTACAGGTAGACTGGGATGTCTTTGCGGGTAACCACCTGATCGCCGGACTGGCCTTTGAGGAGATGAATCAGTACGGTGTGGAATACTGGGCCAATTTCAATCCAACCACGTTTGCCCCTTTGAATTCCATACAGCCGGTTACTCCCAACTGGAACAGAAATGCGACCCGCCAGGTATGGGCAACCTATCTGCAGGACGAATGGAAGCTGCCACATCAGATGACCCTGACGACCGGGGTGCGCTATGACCATTACAGCGACTTTGGCGATACCGTCAACCCGCGCGTCGGCCTGGTCTGGAGCTTTCTGGACAACGCCGACCTGAAGTTCCTCTATGGCCGGGCCTTCCGGGCGCCCAGTTTTCTGGAACTTTACTCCAACACCATACTGGTGTTTTACGGTGATACCTCCCTCAAACCGGAAAAAATTGAAACCTATGAAGGCAGTGTGGGCTGTTATTTCAACCGTTATTTCAATGCCAATCTGAGCTATTTTCACAGCACGATTACCGACCAGATCTCATATTATCTGGATCCCAATCACAGATGGACATATATTAATTCAGGGAAATCAGTGACCCAGGGCTGGCAACTGGGGCTGTATGGCGCCCTGGGAAAGAACTTAACCTGGAAGACAAACTATACCTACCAGGACCCGCGAGATGCGGACACCGGCAAGCGGCTCCCCATAACGCCTACGCACAAGGCGTCAGGCAGCTTCAATTATCTCATGAACAAATTTGTCAACCTGCATACCGATGTAATCTGGACGGGGCCACGCCCTCGCGAAGCGGGTGACCCCCGACCGGAAATGGCGGACAATACCACTGTTGATCTGGCGGTAACCTTTAAGAATTTTTTTAAGACTCTGGAGGTTCAGACGGCAATCCACAATCTTTTTGACAGGCGCTCCAGTGACCCGGCGTATTCCCCTGCTGTTCCCGGAGATTATCCCCGGGAGGGGATTTCAGCGTTTGTGACCGCTTTGTACAAGTTTTGAGATGAAAACATTGAGCTTTTAGTCCCCTCCCGCAAGAGGGGATATAAAAACATTATAAGTGGTGACTTTCGGCAAATTTGTCGCAAGACCAAGTATAAGGTAACGGTATGATAAAAGAATATCCGAAGCCGCATAAACATACCAATTATAAAAATATATGGCCTAATGGCCTGCTTGTGAACATCTGTCACATACTGGCGGGATGTGCCGCCTTGCTGTTTCTCAACTCGTCGGCCGGTGCCGCTGATGTCATCATAGTCGGTGACAGCCAGTACGCAGTTGTTGCCGATGTAATCTCCGGGATCCGGGACTTGCTGCGGGTGCAAAACAAGGAATATGCAACTGCCGATGTCAGGGGACGGCTTGCCGCAGTGGTGGCCAGGGAGGATGCGCAGGTTGTCGTTGCACTCGGCATGGATGTGCTCAGCGAGGCCTTGCGTCTGCCGCCGGATGTCAACGTTGTGTATGGTCTTGTAGCTGTGCCGCCCAAATCCGGCAGGGTAAATCAGACCGGGGTGTTCATGTCGCCACCGGTAAACGAATATGTAACCTTAGTCCGGCGACATCTTCCCGGTCTCAATAAGATTTCGGTCGTAGGGAGCCCGGATATGCTGAAGAGTCTGCTGGGCGCTGAAAGCGCACATGTTGGCGTGTACCCGGTCACTAATTCATCGGAGCTGGTCAGCGCCGTCAACCGGCTTGCCAACACCAGAGCACTCGTATTGCTCCCTGATGCGACCCTTCTGACCTCACAGGTCATGTCAAGCCTTTACCTGTTTTCCTTCAGGAGTAATATCCCGCTGCTCGGCATTTCGGAAGCAAATGTCAAACAGGGATCACTGTTTGCGCTCGTATTTGATGCCAAGACGGTTAGCCGCCAGATAGGCGAAAAGGTGCAAGCTCTGCTGGACGGCGCCAATGCCACAGAATTGCCCGCATCGCCTCCCCGGAAATTCAACCTGTTTATCAACGACAACACGGCCAGGAAGATGGGGATCGACATCCCCGAGGAAATGATGAAAAAAGCGAAAAAGATCTATTAGCGAGGGGTTGGTATGATGAGCACAACCGAGATACCAAATGAAGGTCGGCCGCCGAATCGTGGCATACGCAGGTTGCTAGAATTCTTGAAGGCGCTGGCGCCTTTGACTTTCAAGGGACGGGCGATATTGTTTCTCGTACCGTTGATTATTGCCATTTCGGTTATCTTTACGCTGGAGTCGATCTCAACCGAGAGAAAAATGCTCAGAAATGAGCTCGTCAAAAGCGGCGAGACCATAGCAAAAATCGCTGCCAGAACTGCCGAACTGCCGCTGCTTTCCGAAAACCTCGACCAACTGAAAACCTCGGCCCTTACCATGATTGAGATCAAGGATGTCGCCTTTATATCCTATCTCAATAGCCGCACCGAAACGCTGCTTCATGAAGGGCCGCAGCATCCTTTTGATACTGCGCATTCCCTGGACCCGAAAGAGCCTTTCACCATGTTCGAGCATGATGGCTTCTTTGAATTCGTTGCCCCGGTTTTTACCGTCAAGGCTACCGAGGAGCTGTTCCTTCTGGGGGCCGGTGAAGCTTCGCCGGCCGTACGGGAAAATATCGGCTGGGTGCGTGTCGGGCTTTCCAAGGAGATCATAGTCCAATCGGAACATGCTATTATCGTTCGCTGCGCTATCATTGCACTGATCTTTTCCATTGCCGGGGTGCTGATGCTTTATCTGTTCATCACCCTTGCATTGCGGCCCTTTTATGTGCTGATTAATGCGATACGCGGAGTGCGGGAGGGCAAACTCTCCGAAGTTGCCGTTGTGTCACCCAAAAGTGAAGTCGGTATCCTTTCCACGGCATTCAACCGGATGATCCACGCCGTCAGAGAGCGGGAGGATGAGCTGAAAGATCATCGTGATCACCTTGAAGAGGAGGTGTTCAAGCGCACTGTTGAGTTGAATATTGCCAAAGAAAATGCCGAGTCGGCCAATAGAGCCAAAAGCATTTTTCTGGCAAATATGAGCCATGAACTGCGTACACCGTTGAATGCCATTTTGGGCTTTTCGCATTTGCTGCTGCGAGATACGTCTATCAATTCCCGGCAGATGGAGCAACTGGCCACAATCAATCGCAGCGGTGATCATCTGCTCTCTTTGATCAACGATGTGCTGGAAATATCCCGCATTGAAGCAGAGCAAATGAGCTTTGAGCCGGTTTGCTTCGATCTCAGGGCCATGTTTGCCGATATCCAATTGATGTTTCGCTTCAAGGCGGAAGCGAAGAATCTCCAATTCATTCTGGACGGGGTTGATAAACTGCCTCGCTTTGTGGAGACGGATTCAGGGAAATTGCGTCAGATTCTGGTCAATATTGTTGGCAACGCGTTCAAATTTACCACCGATGGGGGCGTGGTCGTGCGGACTTCGGTCAAAGACGGTATAGCCGGTGATAAACGTCTGATAGTCGAAGTAGAGGATACCGGGCCGGGTATTGCGGAGGATGAGTTTGAGAAGGTGTTCCTGGCGTTTGAACAGACGGCCAGCGGCAAACTTGCCACCGGTGGCACCGGCCTCGGAATGACAATCAGCAGGAAGTGCGCCCGACTGATGGGTGGCGACGTCACCATGACCAGTGTTTTAGGCAAAGGGAGTATTTTCAGGTTTGAAGTTGCCATCCAGGAAAGGGATGAGGCTGATTTGAAGATGGATGTCCATCAGCAGCGGATCATCGGCCTTGTTCCGGGTCTCATTGAACCGCGCATATTGGTTGCTGAGGATAACCCTGACAGTCGCACTCTTCTGGTTCGGCTTCTTACTATGACCGGTTTTGATGTGAGGGTGGCAGTTAATGGTCGGGAGGCACTCGATATAGCGGAGGAGTGGCGCCCCCATTTCATCTGGATGGATGTTCGCATGCCGGTGATGGACGGCATGGAGGCAACCCGGCTGATCAAGGGAAGCGATTGGGGCTCATCCATAATAATAGCCGCCCTGACCGCCAGTGGCATGCTGGAGGAACGTGAATCGATCATGAGCGCCGGCTTTGATGGTTTTATCAGCAAACCATTCCGCGAACACGAAATATTCGAGATGTTGGCGCGGTTCCTTGGGCTCAAATATCTCTATGGAAACGTGCAACATGATGAACAACCGGTTGTGAAAAGTGAGGAGCTCTCCCTGCATGTGCTGAAAAATGATTTGCCTCCTGAACTCCTCAATGAATTGTGCATTGCCGTTACCGCGCTGGACACCAACCATACAATGGCGGTGATTGAAAAGATTGCCGAGTCTACTCCGGCTATCGGCAGCGCCCTCAAAGAGCTCGCTGATAATCTGGAGTATGAAACACTGCTGAATCTGATAGAGAAGACAGAATGATTAAAGTATTTACAGGGAGGAGCCAGGTATGACGGAACGTTGCCTGTTTGTTTTTTTTATAGGCCTGCTGGTATTTAACTGGCCTCTGCTTGATATATTCCAAGGTGAAATCGTCGCATATATTTACGGCGTGTGGCTGCTGTTTATCGCCACCCTGGCGATTGCCCTGCACAGGTCGAACCGGTCTGTAAAAGCTGATGGAGCTGTTTCCGGGGATTCAAGGCCATGATCGCTCCCGTCACTCTGTTCATAATAGTAATGCTCTATGTTCTGCTGCTGTTCGGTGTGGCTTATTTTGCCGAAGTCAGGGAAGCCTCCGGCAGAAGTCTTGTCAATAATCCCTATGTCTACTCGCTCTCGCTGGCGGTGTACTGCACGTCCTGGACCTTTTACGGTAGCGTCGGTCGCGCGGCGACCTCGGGCTTGATGTTTCTCCCCATCTACCTGGGGCCCACCATTATGTTGGCCCTCTGGCCGGTCGTGCTCAAAAAAGTGGTCAAGATTGCCAAGGCAAACCGGATAACCACAATCTCCGATTTTATCAGTTTCCGTTACGGCAAATCTCTGGCGCTTTCGGTGCTGGTAACTGTGGTGGCCGTCATCGGCATCACTCCCTATCTCGGGCTCCAGATAAAAGCCATCCTCAGCACAATCATCATTTTCACCGGTAAAGGTGAGTTGGCTTCAAACGCCGGGGTGGCTGTCACCATACTGCTGGGACTTTTTATTATCATGTTCGGCATCAGGCGGCTGGATCTCTCGGAACGGCATGGCGGCATTGTATTTGCCATTGCCCTTGAATCGCTGGTCAAGCTTGTTGCATTTTTGTTGGTGGGCATTTTTGTCACCTGGCATCTGTTTGACGGGCTTGGTGACATTCTGAGCCGGACAAAAATTTCCGGGAACTCGTATCTGATGAATCTTCTGGGAACCAGTGTTACAACAAGCTATTCCGAGTGGTTTGCCATGACCTTTCTCAGCATGCTTGCCATTGTCTTCCTGCCGAGGCAATTCCATATGGCTGTCGTGGAAAATAACGATGAGAGCCATATTGACAAGGCCGCCTGGCTGTTTCCCCTTTACCTGCTGCTGATCAATATCTTTGTGCTGCCGATAGCCTTCGGCGGCTTGTTGCTGACGCAGGGTGGGCAGAACCCTGACTATTTCGTTCTGACCCTGCCGTTAGATCATGGCAGCGGCAGTCTGGCGATTTTCGCCTTCATCGGCGGCTTTTCGGCGGCGACCGGCATGTTGATTGTCGAGGTACTTGCGATCAGCACTATGGTCATGAACAGCATCGTCATGCCGGTAATCTACAAATTCCACGGTGTACGCGGGTTCTCGACGATTGTTCTCAATATCAAGCGTCTGGTGGTTATCGTAATTGTTTTCCTGGGCTATCTTTTCTCCATAACGGTAGGAGCCTATGAATCCCTTGCGGCTCTGGGGCTTAAGTCTTTCGAGGCTGTTGCCCTGTTCGCACCGCCGCTGATCATCGGCCTGTACTGGAAACGATGCAACAAGTACGGGGCTTTTGCCGGGCTGTGCGCCGGATTTCTGATCTGGCTCTATGCCTCGTTCGTCCCCCCTCTTATCAATGTGGGGGTGATTGACAAGGACAGTTTTATCGGGATCATGGCAGCCTCGCACTTCTTTAATCCCACTGCTCTGTTCGGGGTTTGGGGAATGGGCAAAACCCTGCATACGATATTTTGGAGCATGCTGGCAGAACTGATCTTTTTCTTCGGTGTCTCCCTTGCTACCCGGCAGTCAAAAGAAGAGGAGATGCAGTCGCTTCTGTTTGTCGAATCCTATGAGGTCGCGCCGGTATCGGGGCATTCGGTTTCATACGTGATCGAAGATATCGAGAACATTCTTGGACGCTATATGGGGGCGGACGAGGTGCAAAAGGTGATAGAGGGGTTTCTGGGGCGAAAGAACAAGGATCGGAGTGAGCTGTTTTCAAGCGATCTGATCGAGTTGCGCACGGAGGCCGAGAAGATGCTGGCCGGTTCCATAGGCCCTTCGCTTTCATCAATTGTATTCGAAGACCGGTTTGTTCTGACTGAAGCGGATAAAGTGGAGATTGCCGAATCGATTGAGCGGGTGACGGAGAGCCTGCGTCTTTCGAGACAGGAATTGTCAGACGCCAACCAGGAACTGGAGCGGAGTAACCGCGAACTGCAGCAGTTTGCGTATGTCGCCTCGCACGACCTGCAGGAACCGCTGCGCAAAGTCGTTGCCTTCGGCGACCGGCTGAAGACGAATTATGCTGATGTGCTTGACGAGAGAGGTGTTGACTATCTTGAGCGGATGCAGAATGCGGCCTTGCGTATGCGGCACTTGATTGAGGCCCTGTTGGCTTATTCCCGGGTTTCAACCACCGCCGGCACGATGGCGGAGGTGTCTCTGGCAGAAGTTGTGCACTTAGTTCTTTCCGATCTTGATCATACCATAAACGAATGCGGGGCGGAGGTCGTGGTGGGGGAATTGCCGCAGATAAAGGCAGACAGATTGCAGATAGGGCAGTTGCTTCAGAATCTGATTTCGAATGCTATAAAATATAGAAAACCTGACGGGCAGGTTAAAGTGGCCGTTAGCAGTTTTCAGCAACCGGGTAGTTCTTTTGTCGAGATTCAGGTAAAGGACAACGGCATTGGTTTCGACGAGAAGTATCTTGATCGCATATTTGCTCCGTTCCAGCGACTTCATTCCCGTCAGGAATATAGCGGTACCGGCATCGGGCTGGCTATCTGCAAAAAGATCGTAGAGCGTCATGGTGGAACAATTACCGCCAGGTCGGCACCCGACGAAGGGGCACTGTTTTTGGTAACACTACCACTCTGGCGTTAAAAGGAGAGAAATGTATGGTCGATTCGATGAGAGAACTGAATGTGCTGATTGCCGATGACGATAATGACGACTTCCTGCTGATCAAGGAGGCCTTCGAGGAGTCCCGGATTCGCATTAATATCTACAGGGTGGAAGACGGGGAGGAACTGTTGGATTACCTGCTGCATCGGGAGCAGTTTTCATCTCCGGAACGTGCTCCCAGGCCCACGTTGATACTGCTCGACCTGAACATGCCTCGCAAGGATGGCCGGGAAGCGCTTAAGGAGATCAAGGCCCATCCCGATCTGCGCATGATCCCGGTTGTAATCCTGACCACTTCGAAGGCTGACGAGGATATCATCCGCACCTATAATCTCGGGGTGAATTCGTTTATCCAGAAGCCGGTCGATTTCAAGGAGTTCATCAGAATTGTCCAGGCGCTTGATGAATATTGGTTCGAGATAGTGAAGCTTCCTCCTTCTTGATAGCGCAATGCTTTAGTTCAGATTTTAATCACACTCGGGGCAGGTGATATTATGATGGATTGGCAAACATACAACGTGTTGCTGATCGAAGACGATCCGGATGATGTCTGTCTGTTGCAGGATATGATAGGCGGATGCCGGGATGTACCGTACAAGTTTGCACTGGAATTGGCAGAGTGTCTTTCCGAAGGCCTGAATATTCTCGAACAGGTCCATACAGACATCTTGCTTCTGGATCTTGGTTTGGCCGATAGCGTGGGCATTGAGACACTTCGAACAGTGCGTACGCGATTCCCCGATCTGCCCGTTGTGGTGCTGACCAGTCACATTGACAGCCAGATCGGACTGGATGCCCTTAAAGAGGGGGCGCAGGAGTACCATGTCAAGGGGAACGTGAGCGATTCTGTGCTTGTGCGCTCAATGATCTACTCCATGGAGCGAAAACGCATGGAGCGAGAGAAGGATGCGCTGATCCACGAGTTGAATGCGTCCCTTGAGCAGGTCAAAGCGCTGAGCGGCATACTGGAACAGCGGGTGGCCGAACGCACGCAGGAGGTTATGGAAAAGGATGCGCGCCTTCGCAGTGTCTTTGAACGGACCAATGTCGGGATACTCATTGTCGGTACGCAGGGAGAGCTGCAAGAGTTCAACGACAGTTTTGCCAGGATGGTCGGGTATTCAGCGGAAGAACTTTCCAGTACGACAATTTCCCGACTTACTCATCCCGATGACGACCTGATATCCATGACTAACTTCGATTCTATTATCAACGGCACATCGAAGGGATATCGAATTGAGAAACGCTATCTGACAAAGAACAGAGAGACGGTATGGGTTGATCTTTCGGTTATGGCTGTCCGTGATGCAGAAGGCAAATTAGAAGCGATGTTCGGTATGATGGTGGATATAACCGAGCGCAAGAAAATAGAAGCTGAACTGCGCGAGGCCAAGTTGACGGCAGAAGCAGCCAATCGGGCGAAAACAGAGTTTCTTGCCAATATGAGCCATGAACTACGCACCCCGCTGAACGCCATTCTGGGCTATTCGCAATTGCTGCTGAGAAAGCGGCCCATCACCTCCGAACAACTGGAATATCTTGCCACCATCAACCGCAGCGGTGAACATCTGCTGCTTTTGATAAACGATGTGCTGGAGATTTCCCGCATCGAGGCTGATCGCGTCTCTGCCGTGCCGATGTGTTTCGATATCAAGTCCATGATCTGTGATGTCCATAGCATGTTCCGGCTTAAAGCGGAGGCAAAGAATCTGCAGCTCAGCCTGGTCGGGATTGATGAACTGCCCGATTGTGTGGAGACGGATCAGGGGAAACTGCGTCAGATTTTAATCAATATGGTAGGAAATGCGGTTAAATTTACAACAGAGGGTGGCGTTGTCATACGGACTTCAATTAGAGATGGAATACAGGGTGACAGGCGTCTGCTGATTGAAGTAGCGGATACCGGGCCAGGTATTGCCCGGGAAGAGTTTGAGAAGGTGTTTCAGGCGTTTGAACAGACTGCCAGCGGTAAAATTGCTACCGGTGGTACCGGCCTCGGAATGACGATCAGCAGGAAGTATGCCAGGATGCTGGGTGGTGACATAACCGTGTTCAGTGATTTGGACGAAGGAAGCGTGTTCAAACTTGATATTGCTATTTTGGAAAAAGATGAGGCTGCCCTGAAAAAAGATATGCATTGGCAACAGGTGGCTGGTCTTGCTCCGGGGCAGGCTGTGCCGCGCGTTCTGGTTGCGGAAGATATTTCTGACAGTCGTATCCTGCTGGTGCGGTTTCTGACAATGGTTGGCTTCGATGTGCGGGAGGCGGTTAACGGTCGGGAAGCTTATGATATAGCGGAAGAATGGCGCCCCCATTTTATCTGGATGGATGTCCGTATGCAGTTGATGGACGGTATGGAAGCCACCAGACTGATCAAGGGGAGCGAATGGGGCCGTTCCATAATCATAGCCGCCCTGACCGCCAGTGGCATGTTGGAGGATCGCGAGTCGATTATGACGGCGGGGTTTGATGATTTTCTCAGCAAGCCATTTCGTGAGTACCAGATCTACGAGATGATGGCACGGAACCTCGGGCTTGAATATGTCTATAGCAGTGAGAAAGAAGATAAAAAACAGCATATAGACGGTGAAAAACTTTCTCCGCAACGCCTGAAAAATGAATTGACGCCCGAACTGCTCAACGAATTGCGCAGTGCTGTTCTTGTTCTGGATACCTCTCAAACAATGGCGGTGGTTGAAAAGATCTCTGTGACTGCCCCGGTTATCGGGAGTGTTCTCAAAGATTTGGCAAAGAACCTGGAATACGAAATGCTGCTGAATCTGGTTGAGAAGGCCGACTGATTACAAAGGGAGATTACTTACTTGGAACATCCATATCTGACATCTGACCTGCCTGGCATCGGCGGAACAATTAAAGAAGCTTCCGGCGACTTTCTCGTCGAGGAAATACCTTCCTATCTTCCCTGCGGTTCGGGTGAACACTGTTATCTGGTGATCGAGAAATGCGGCATAACTACCCTGGAAGCCATCAACCGCATTGCTCGCAGCCTGAAGGTGCCGGAGCGCGATATCGGCTATGCCGGTATGAAGGATGCGGTTGGCGTTACGCGCCAGACGATTTCTATTCAATGGCTTTCTGTAGAGAAAGCCCTTTCTTTGCAGTTGGATGATATCAGAGTCCTTTCGGCAGCACGTCACTCCAATAAACTTAAGATCGGGCATTTGAAGGGAAATCGTTTTCAGATCGTCATTCGCGGCGTTTCGAAAGATTCCGTCCGGCAGGTTCCGGCAATTCTGGGTGTTCTCGAAAAACGGGGAGTGCCGAACTATTTTGGCTATCAGCGCTATGGTGCGCAAGGGAATTCGCATCTGATCGGTGCTGCCATGCTGCGGCGGGATTGGCGGGGTTGTGTGGACTGTCTGATTGGCGATCCGGCTTTGGTGCGGGACGAAGAGTGGTCCGCCGCAATCCGTGCATATCAACAGGGGGATGTTAATGAGGCGCTCTGCCTGTTCCCGCGTCATTGCCGCAGTGAACGTGACGTACTACAGCGGTTGGCTACTCGTCCGGGAGAGTACGAAAAGGCGTTTTCTGTAGTCCATCCACGCCTGAAAAAAATTTATCTGTCAGCAGCACAATCTTTTCTGTTCGATCAGGTGGTGTCGCGCCGGATTGATCATATTGACGAGCTAATTACCGGCGATCTTGCCTGCAAGCACGTAAATGGCGCCTGTTTTCTGGTTGAAGATGCTGCAACAGAGCAGGGAAGGGCGACAGCGCTTGAAATATCAGCCAGCGGTCCGATGTTCGGTTGTAAAATGAAGCGTCCGGAAGGTGAGGTGCTGGAAATGGAAAATGAAATTCTGGAGCAGTCGGAATTGGTTCTTTCTGGTTTTGATGTGCCGGGAGTTCTGCGCATGGAAGGGGAGCGGAGGCCGCTGCGGGTACCGGTTGAGGATCTTTCCTGGAACGCTTCCGGGGATATGGTGACGGTTGAGTTTGCGCTGCCGAAGGGGTCGTATGCGACGTCGCTGGTTCGGGAGATAACCAAGACGTTTTAAACTCTTGACTACTGTGGCTTTCGCACAAAAAAACCGGCAGGACGCCGGCTTTTTTGTGCTTATCCTATAACGAATCCGTCACTTATTTCCTGACAAATTCAGGCTTTGCGAATGAATATTGGAAGTGCATATGGTCGGTGTAGGTGCCGTTCAGAATTCCGACGACATCCTCTGTGAACACCAGCTCTTCATCGGTCGGGATTACGTAAACTTTGACCGGGGAGTCGTCGGTGGTGATCAGAGTTTCCCGTTTGCGGGTCATGGCTCCTTTGTTGCGCTCGCGGTCAAGGAAGATGCCCATGTGCTCAAGCCCTTCAATTGCTTTCTCACGGATGGCTGCACCCATTTCTCCGACACCGGCGGTAAATACGACCGCATCAAGTTTTCCGACCGCAGCCATGTATGCCCCGATGTATTTTTTTAAGCGGTATGCTTCAATATCCAGTGACAGCTGGCAGCGTTTGTCACCCGCCTCAGCGTGTTCTATGACGTCACGGCGATCAGTGAAGCGACCGGTAATGCCGATTACACCGCTCTTCTTGTTAAGGATACTGTCTATTTCTTTTGCCGAGAGATTGGTCTTCATCATCATGAACGCCGGAATGGCGGGATCGATGTCACCGCAGCGGGTACCCATGACCGCTCCTTCAAGCGGAGTGAGACCCATGGTGGTGTCTACCGATACGCCATTTTTGATGGCGCAGTGTGAAACGCCGTTGCCGATGTGCATTGTGACGATGTTGGTCTCTTTCGGATTCTTGCCGAGCAGTACTGCTGCGCGCTTGGAGACATACAGGTGTGACGTGCCGTGAAATCCGTATCGGCGAACCTGATGCTGCTCGTACCACTCGTAAGGGAGCGGATAGATATAGGCATGCTCCGGCATGGTCTGGTGAAACGCCGTGTCAAAAATGGCAACATGCGGGACGGTCGGCATTAATGCCTGGGCTGCTTCAATTCCTTCAATGTTAGGCGGATTATGGAGAGGAGCCAGATGCTGTACTTCTTTAACGGCATCCAGCACATTTTTGTCGATCATGACGGAACAGGTGAACTTTTCACCACCATGGACGACCCGGTGACCAACTGCCGAGATCTCATTGACGTTTTTCAGTACTCCGTGAACCGGGTCCGTAACCGTTTTGATAAGCAGATCGATAGCTTCCTGATGATTGGCACAGTCCTGCTCGTGATGATAATTTTCACGGCCTGGAATCTCATGCATGATAAACGATCCGCCTATAATAACGCGTTCTACCATGCCTTTTGCGACAACCTCCATCTTTTGCCAGTCGAACAGCTGGTATTTCACCGATGAGCTGCCGCAGTTTAGTGCCATGATAATCATGTGTACCCCCTTCGAAAATAAACGGTTATTTGGTTATAATATCAGTAAAAAAATAACACCTAAACTAAAATAACTAGCTAGAATAAAACTGTTTTTGATATATACACGTAACAAGAAATGAATTCAACAAAATATATACGGGAGGATTTGCCGACCGGCAGATTTCTTTGCTGGACATTTAAAAAACGGTGTGGTAAATCAAACTCCGCTTTCCGATTGGCGAGCTAATCTAACAAGGAGGTGAAATTGTGGCCCATACAATTACTGATGATTGCACAAACTGTGCAGCATGTGAGGATTCCTGTCCTGTTAACTCAATCAGCGAGCAGGGTTCTAAGCGTGTTATCGATGCCGATACCTGCATCGACTGCGGAGCATGCGTAGATACCTGCCCCGTAAGCGCTATCCATGCCTAATTGACATTGTTTACAATGTTCGCAAAAAAGCCCGTGGCAACACGGGCTTTTTTGTTGTCTATTTTTTGAACAGCCACATGATTAACGATAGGATAGCCGAGAGAAGCAGGCAGCTTGTGAGTGGAAAATAAAGGTTGAAGTTTTCCCGTTTAATTGAAATATCGCCCGGCAGCCTGCCGAACCAGGTGAGAAGCTTTGGTGCGAAGGAAAAAAGCAGTCCGGCGACAAGAAGAATGAGCCCCAGAATTATAAGGGTGCGTCCCATCCCGTTCATGCCGCTTTTGTTTTGGGCAGATACCGCTCTTTCTCGCTGTAAATACAGCCGCAGTACTGCTGGCGGTACAGACCCTGTTCTTTAGAAAGCCGGATTCCTTCCTGCCATCCTGAGCGAAAGTCCTGATAGAAGAATTCCACACCATATTCACTGCCAATCTGCTCGCCTAATAATTTGATTTCATCATGCTTCTGGTATCTGCTGTAGAGCAGCGAAGCGGTAAATGCCTCAAATCCTCCCCTGGCGGCCTCCTCAGCCGTTGCCCGGAGACGCGACGCATAGCAATAGCTGCATCGTGTATCCGGTTCGGCGGCAACCTGGGCAAGAAAGCCCTCCAGATCATAATCATCCCGCATAATCAGCGGCAGTGACTGCTGCTCCGCCATTTGAACGGCGGTATCTCTCCGTTTCACATACTCCTGATAGGGATGAATATTGTGGTTATAGAAGAAGCCGGTCACCTCATGCCCGTCCACCCGAAGTTGCCGGAGCGGGAAAATGGCACAGGGGCCGCAGCAGGTGTGCAGCAGGATTTTCATTACAGGTTCCCCAACAGGTGTCCCATCTTGTTGCGTTTGGTTTCAAGATAGTCCCGGTTGTTGTCAGTCGGTACCGATTCTATTGCCACTCGCTCGACAATATCTATGCCGTAGCCTTGCAGGCCGATCAATTTTTTCGGGTTATTGGTCAGCAGGCGAATCTTGGTGATACCAAGTGCCAGCAGGATCTGGGCTCCGATTCCGTAGTCGCGCAGATCTGCTTTGAAGCCGAGCTCAAGATTTGCTTCCACTGTATCACGCCCCTGATCCTGAAGCTCATACGCCTTCAGCTTGTTGACCAGGCCAATGCCGCGCCCCTCCTGGCGCATATACAGTATGACGCCGCATCCTTCCGCAGCAATTTGTTCCATGGCACGATGAAGCTGATCGCCGCAATCGCAGCGCTGACTGCCGAGAACATCGCCGGTCAGACATTCCGAATGAACTCTGACGAGCACCGGCTGGTCTTTTTTCAGATCCCCTTTTACCAGGGCGATATGCTCCAGATGGTCGAGTTCGTTTTCAAAGCCGATGGCCCGCCATTCACCGCCAAATGAGGAGGGGAGGTGTGCTTCGGCTACGGTGCGTACCAGCCGTTCGTTCTTGAGCCGGTACGCCACCAGATCGGCAATCGTACAGATTTTGATATTGTGTTCTTTGGCAAATACCTTCAACTCCGGCATGCGCGCCATGGTGCCGTCGTCATTCATGATCTCGCAGATGACGCCTGCCGGTTTCAAGCCTGCCAGACGCGCCAGATCAACCGAACCTTCAGTCTGTCCCAGACGGACAAGGACGCCGCCTTTGCGGGCTCTGAGCGGGAAAATATGGCCGGGACTGACCAGGTCATTGGAACTGGCGTCATCGGCAACTGCGGTTACAATCGTGTGAGCCCGGTCAGCAGCCGAGATACCTGTGGTTACGCCATGTTTGGCCTCGATGGATATCGTAAATGCGGTTTCAAAAGGGGAGGTGTTGTCGCGCACCATCGGGCGCAGCCCCAGTTGATCACATTTTTCCGGCGTCAGTGTCAGGCAGATCAGGCCCCGGCCATATTTTGCCATGAAATTGATGTTCTCCGGAGTGGCCGCTTCAGCCGCCAGCGTCAAATCTCCTTCGTTTTCACGATCTTCATCATCGACCAGGATGACCATTTTTCCCTGACGGATATCTTCAATTGCTTCTTCAATAGTTGCTACGGACATGGTGTACCTTTCTATGTTTAGATAAAGCCGTTTTCTGCCAATGTTTTCATACTCAAGCCCCGTTCAGGCTTCCAGGGGGCGGTCAAGCGTTCTACATACTTTCCTATGATGTCGGATTCAATGTTGACAGAGTCCCCGACTTTCAAGGTACCCAGCGTGGTGGTGGCATATGTGTGGGGAATGATGTTTACGGAGAAACCGTCCCGGGAGACAGCGTTTACCGTCAGGCTTATGCCGTCAATCGTGACGGAGCCCTTCTCCACCAGATAGCGGGCATGTTCGGGCGGAAGGGTGAACTGTAGCTGGTGATTGCCGGATAATTTTTCGGCGCGGACCAGACGTCCCGTGCAGTCAACGTGGCCGCTGACAATGTGACCGCCCAGGCGGTCACCCAGTCTGAGAGCCCGCTCCAGATTGACGCGGTTGCCGCTGCCGAGTTTCCCGATTAACGTACGGGACATGCTTTCAGGGGATACGTCGAAGGTCAGAGTAGTGCCGCTTGTTTCGATAACGGTCAGGCAGGCTCCGTTGACTGCAATCGAATCACCTATGGCACAATCCGCTGTTGGCAGGGCCGTTTCCACGGTCAGGACTCCGGCCTCGCCGCGTCGATGAAAGGAAACCACCCGTCCGGTGTCTTCTGTCAGTCCGGTGAACATGAATACTCCGGGCGTGCAATAACCATGATATCCGTGCCTACACGCCGCATTCCGATAGTGTGAAACTGAACAGACTGAGCCATGTCTTCGGTGCCGGTGAATGCAAAGGGGGAAAATCCGTCACTTCCGATTACCTTGGGTGCATAAAAAAACACACATTCATCGATCAATCCCTGTTTGAGAGCTCCTCCCGCCAAACGGCTTCCCCCCTCCAGCAGAACGGAGTGAATGCCGAGCTCAGCCAGTTTTCTCCAGAGATCACGCAGATCAACCGAGCCATTAGTTGCTTCGCAAACTAAAAGCCTGGCGCCGGTTTTAAGGTAGCGGGCATGTACCTTCGGGTTCGTTTCCGTAGTGGCAATTATAGTTTTCCCGCCCATTTCTCCGCTTAATACCGCGACACTTTCCGGTGTCCGCAGACGGCTGTCAACGATAATTCTCAGCGGGCTGGGCCCGGCAGTATGACGAACGGTCAGCTGCGGGTTGTCGGCAATAATGGTATCAACGCCAACCATGATAGCTGTGTTTTCAGCCCGCATACGATGGGCAATTTTGCGAGAGGCAGCACAACTGATCCAGCGGGAATGGCCGGTAAAGCAGGCAATTTTGCCGTCCAGCGTCATGGCACATTTGTAGGTGACATATGGCAGGCCGGTCGTTATGAATTTCAGGAAGGGGCGATTGATGGCGCGGCATTTTTCTTCCAGAACGCCGCAGAGAGTCTCGATCCCGGCCAGCTGTAGAGCACGTAAGCCGCCGCCGTTAACCTGTGGATTCGGGTCACTCATGCCGGCTACGACCCGTTTGACTCCGGCCCGGATCAGGGCATCGCAGCAGGGCGGAGTCTTGCCGGTGTGGCTGCAGGGTTCGAGCGTCACATAGACATCTGCTCCCTTTGCCGCTTTTCCTGCCATCTCCAGAGCATGAATTTCGGCATGGTGCCCTCCGGCGCGTTTATGCCACCCTTCGCCGATAATGGCGCCATTTTTGACAATTACGCAGCCGACGACCGGATTGGGAGCTGTTTTTCCGACACCTTTTTTAGCCAACGTCAAAGCCCGCTGCATGTATGTGCTGTCCGAGGGGGTCATTTTTTGAGCAGCTCCTGCAATTCCTGCATAAATTCGCTGATATCGCGGAATGAGCGGTAGACGGAGGCAAACCGTACATAGGCGACTTCATCCATGCCGTGCAGTTCTTTCATGACCCACTCGCCGATGGTAGTTGTGGAAATTTCCCGCTCGGTCGATTCCTGAAGCCGTGTCTCAAGCCGATCCACCAGCGATTCGATTTCGGTCTTGGAAATCGGCCGTTTTTCACAGGCTTTAACAATGCCGTTAATGATCTTCAAACGGTCAAAATGTTCCCGGCGGCCATCCTTCTTGCACACCTGAGGGAGCATTTCTTCAATCCTTTCAAATGTCGTAAAGCGCTTGCTGCACTGTTCGCACTCCCGCCGCCGTCGTATGGCGGAGCCACCCTTGTCGGGGCGGGAATCGACGACTTTGCTGTCAATATTGTTGCAGAACGGGCATTTCATGCAGTGTGCTCTCCGTCATCGGGGTTAAAGTGATGAATGGTGATCCCCGATTCAGCAATCATTTCGCGGGCCAGGTCGTCGGCATACCCTTCGCCGTAGATCACGGTAGTAATTCCGGCGTTAATGATCATTTTGGTGCAGATAATACAGGGCATGGTGGTGCAGTATAGAGTGGCGCCGTCGATGTTTGTGCCGTGTTTGGCGGCCTGAATGATGGCATTCTGTTCTGCGTGCAGCCCACGGCAGAGCTCGTGACGTTCCCCGGAAGGAACTTTGAGTCGTTCGCGCAGGCAGCCTACCGCCTCACAGTGGGTGATCCCGGATGGAACTCCGTTGTAACCGGTGGCGAGGATGTTGCGATCCTTGACAAGTAGCGCACCCACCTGTCGGCGCAGGCAGGATGAACGTGTTGCCACCAGACTGGTGATGTCCATGAAATATTGATCCCAGGATGGGCGTTGCATGTCGGGAGGCTTCCTTCCTTCTGTCAATTCTGTCCGGTAAAGTACCTTACTCTTTCGGTCAGGTCAATATTGATGCCGATTTTAATATAATTATTTTGCGTAACGGCGAAATTATACTATATATAAGTTTGTACGTGAACAGTGACAGTATGCCTGAATCAGCAGACCAACGAGGTAATGACTGTGCCGATACCGCAACCGCTGTACCGCATCCTGCTTGTCGATGATGAAGAAGGGATTTGTTTTACCCTGGGAATGCTCCTCAAAAAAGAGGGATACCAGGTTGAGTCCGCTTCCCGGCTTGAGGAAGCCTTGGAAATGATAGAGAACTCCCGTTTCGATCTGGCGTTTATCGACATCATGCTGGCCGACGGAGTGAGTGGCCTTGATCTGCTGCGCACAATAAAAAAATCTGCGCCTTCTACCCAGGTTGTCATGTTCACCGGTTTTCCGCAGGTCGCATCGGCTGTCGAAGCGGTTCACTTGGGGGCATTTGACTATATTACCAAGCCGGTACGCTATGAAACGTTAATCGCGGTGACCCGTCATGCATTGAGCATGAAGGCGCTGAGCGACGAACGGGAACGGTACCGTGCTAATCTTGACGCCATTTTCCGGACGGTCACCGACGGCATTGTCATGATTGATATGCATGGGCGGCTGGCTCATTTTAATTCTAAGGCAGAGCAATTCTGTGGATACCGGCATGATCAGATCGGCACTGATGCTTCAACTATTGATTTTGGTTGTGGCGGTGTATGCCGGGCAGCGTTACAGGAAGCACTTGGGAGTTCCACTCCTCGTGAGCTCCGCCGAGTCGAGTGCCGCACCTCTTCGGGGAAGCTTCGTATTGTCAGCTTGAGTGCGACACCGGTGGCAGAATCGGATGGCACTACCAGTGGTGCGGTGGCGGTTGTTCGTGATGAAACCGAACTGGTCGAGCTGGAGCGGTCATTACTGCGACGGGGGAGATTTCACGGAATTATCGGTTCATCGGAACCGATGCAGCGGGTTTACACAATGATCGAGTCGTTGGCAGGTGTTCCCACGACCGTCCTGATTAACGGTGAGAGTGGCACCGGCAAGGAGCTGGTTGCAGCGGCGCTTCACGGTTGCGGAGTCCGTTCACGGGGGCCGTTTGTGAAGGTTAACTGTTCGGCACTGTCGGAGCATCTGTTGGAGAGTGAGCTGTTTGGTCACGTCAGGGGCGCTTTTACCGGAGCAATTTCTGACAAGATCGGACGTTTTCAGAAGGCACACGGCGGCACACTCTTTCTGGACGAAATCGGAGACATTTCCCCGGCGATCCAGATGCGGCTGTTGCGTGTGCTTCAGGAAAGTGAATTCGAACGTGTCGGTGATTCAACGCCGGTGAAAGTTGATGTGCGAATTGTTGCCGCCACCAATCAAAGTCTGACCGAGAAAGTAAGCCAGGGTAATTTTCGCCAGGATCTCTATTATCGTCTGAATGTCGTTCGTCTTGATTTGCCGCCGTTGAGAGACCGCCATGATGATCTTGAATTACTGGTGGCACATTTCATTACCAAGTTTAACGGCAAACTCTCCAAGGCGATAATTGCCGTCTCGGACGATGTCTTGACAGTCTTTCGTGCCTACAGTTGGCCGGGAAATGTGCGTGAACTGGAACATGCCATTGAGCATGCCTTTATTGTTTGCAGAAACTCCATAGTAACAGTCGATGATCTGCCGCAGGATTTGCTGGTCAGAGTGCCCGAGACTGCCTCTGCGCTGAAACCACTGGTGCGGTCATTGTCTGTCGCATCTGCAGGGATGTCTCTGGTCGAAGCGCTGGCAGCTTCCGGCGGCAACAAGGCCCGTGCTGCGCGGCTGCTCGGGATCAGCCGTATGACGATTTATCGACAGCTTGGAGAGGCCGGGTAATTTGATGTTGCACCGAGGAGAAAACCATGACAGATCAACTTGATTCGCCGCAGACTGATGCCGAGCCCGCCACCGGCGGGAGTGAAATTAAAAAACTTGGTTTCAGTCTGTATCTGAAAATACCGGATACCCGTCTGGAGTGCCGGTGCAGTTACATTCCCCATAATCAGGGCTCCATGATAACCCGTGATGAGCTGCTCACCTATCTGAAACAGTACAACGTTCGTGAAGGGATTGATCAAGAGGCGTTTGATGATTTTCTTGTCAAGGCTGCCGCCGGAAAACAGCAGGTTAATGTACTGCTGGTAGCCGGAACACCGCCTGTTGCAGGAGAAGATGAATGCATCGCGCTGTCGGTGAATTCTTCGGCGGCAGTTCATGCCGGAGAAGAAGTTTCGACTGATGTTGACATGCATATTGTACAAACGTTCGTCAACGTTGCGACCGGCGAAGAAATCGGCCGCATTATTCCTGCCGGAGCAGGCACGCCGGGCAGGGATATCACGGGTATGACGATAGCTCCTCAGGCTGGCAAGCCTCTGAAAGTAACTATCGGTAAGAATATCCGTACCGAGGAGAACGGCACTCTCCTGATTGCTGCCGCAACGGGACGCTTCTGCCAATCTGCCGGGGAGATCTCCGTTGAGGAAGAGTATATTGTCAAGGGAGATGTCAACTTCAGGGTCGGTTCGATAGATTTTAAAGGCGTTACGGAAGTGCGTGGCGATGTCCTGGATAATTTCGACGTTACATCGACCAAGGGGATAACCGTCACCGGAAATATCGGCGCCTGTAACATAATCAGTGACGGCGATATTGCTTTCTGCGGCATGGATGGCCAGGAAAGGGGGCGCATCGTCTGCGGCGGGACACTGCGGGCTCACTTTATTCACGATGCCGTGGTAGAGTGCGCCGGTGATGTGATCGTTGACGTCGAAATCCATAACTGCACCATCAGGACGCTTGGCCGGATCGTTGCCGACAAGGGTGCTATTTCCGGCGGTTCATATATTGCGCTTGGCGGCATAGAGGCGAGAAAGCTCGGTTCTGGCGCTTCCGTACATACCCGCCTCCACGCCGGAGCCGATTACCGTGTTGTCGGTCAATTGGAACAACTGTTCGCTGAACTTACAGATCTCCAGAATAAAGCGAAAGAACCTCATACACCGTCTGAGGCCGCAGAGATACAGAGGGCGTGCGCAGATCTGACCGTGAGTATTCTGGCTATACGAGATACCACAGATCCCTCTGCCAATGCCAAAATCAATGCAAAAGCCGTACTGTATGAAAACGTGCAACTTACTCTTGGTGATACGACCGAAATGATACACGAACAGAAGGATGGGGCTTTTAGTGTAATAGAAAACAGTATCGAAGGCGGACTCCGCTATCTGTCGATGACCGGTTTGAATGTTAAGGCTACCGATATTGAGCAGGCCTTTATGCGTGAGCATAAACTGTCGTTGCGAAAGGTAACAGTATAATTTTTACAGTAGTAGATGTGTAACATGTATCGTTTTATATGTAACGTGTGACGCATAAATGTGTAACATGTTGCACTATGCCATTCCGTATTTTCAACGAATCTATTCGGATAATTCTTCAAAATCCCACCTCTTTTCACTTCTAACCCGCATTGTTCTGCCTTGGCACACTTAATGTAAACATTTTCCTCAATTCAATAAGAAACGGAGGAATTTGTTATGAAATGGTTCTATGACCTTAGGATCAGTGTAAAGCTTTTGTCGGCATTTATTGTTGTGGCAATGATTGCAGCAACTATTGGTGTAGTCGGGATCATGAAGCTTAAGGTACTCGATGACAACGGTGAAAAGATGTATGTCAAAATAACAATACCTATAAGTGATCTGGGAGAGATGTCCACTTCGTTCCAACGTATTCGCATCAATATGCGTGATCTTGTGGAGACCAATAACGCGACAGAAAAGCAGACAGCTCTTGAAACGATCAAAAAACTGCGAGCGGTAATATCGGAAAAGTCTGCGGCCTTTGAAAAGACTATCCTGACCGATGAAGGGCGTAAGCTGTTCGAAGAATTCAAAAAGAGTCGTGAGGAATATGCTCAGGTAATCGATCAGGTGACGCCGTTGGCGATGGCGGACAAGGATGCCGAAGCAATGGCTCTCCTCTCCACCATTGGCAAAAAGGCCGCATTCCATGAGCAGGAATTA
The DNA here is from genome assembly GCA_025355325.1 of Geobacteraceae bacterium. Taxonomy (GTDB): domain Bacteria; phylum Desulfobacterota; class Desulfuromonadia; order Geobacterales; family Pseudopelobacteraceae; genus JACRCG01. The sequence goes on along the minus strand of JANXZX010000221.1, from coordinate 20,001 downwards.
CTTGACAAACTACAGGACGCCAAGCTCAAACAGGCAAAGTTGACCGAAGAAGAAAACGGGACTGTTGCTACCAACGCACGCAATCTGATGATCGGCTTTACCGTGGCGGGCATCATCCTCGCAATTTTGTTTGGCTTGGTAATATCCAACATCATCAGCAGTCCGCTCCGTAAGGGGGTGACTTTTGCGCAGGCGGTTGCTGCAGGTGACCTGACCCAGAAGATCGACCTGGACCAGAAGGACGAAGTTGGCATGTTGGCACAGGCTCTCAACGAAATGGTTGCCAAGCTGAGCAGTATTGTCGGTGAAGTCACCGCTGCCGCCGATAATGTCGCCTCGGGCAGTCAGGAACTTTCCGCCACCGCCCAGCAGATGAGTCAAGGTGCCACCGAACAGGCCGCCAGTGCTGAAGAAATTTCCTCCAGCATGGAAGAAATGGCTTCCAGTATCCGTCAGAACACTGACAATGCGATGCAGACGGAGAAGATCTCCATCAAAAGTTCCGTCGATGCCAGAGATGGCGGCAAGGCGGTAGTTGAAACGGTCGCTGCAATGAAAGAGATCGCCACCAAAATCAGCATTATTGAAGAGATTGCCCGACAGACCAATCTTTTGGCGCTGAATGCTGCTATTGAAGCGGCCCGTGCCGGTGAGCATGGCAAAGGCTTTGCCGTCGTTGCCTCTGAAGTCCGTAAGCTGGCCGAGCGGAGCCAATCAGCTGCGGGGGAGATATCTACTCTTTCCACCCGCAGTGTGGCGATCGCCGAGCAGGCAGGTGAGATGCTGACCAAGATGGTGCCGGATATCCAGAAAACCGCCGAACTGGTACAGGAAATCACCGCATCCAGCAAGGAACAGGATACCGGTGCCGAACAGATCAACAAGGCGATTCAGCAGCTTGATCAAGTTATCCAGCAGAACGCCTCGGCTTCCGAAGAGATGGCCTCTACCTCGGAAGAACTCTCAAGCCAGGCAGAACAACTACAGGATTCGATCAGTTTCTTCAATATCGGCAGCCAGGGTGGGCGCCGCGCAACTGCGAGTGCTGCCCGCAAGCCGACACATAAGGTTCAGATTGCCCATGCCAAGAGTGCTGCGACAGCCCGGCCACAGGCCAAGCGTCCTGGCGGCGGTATAAACCTGCAGCTTGGTCAGGCCGGTCCCGATCATATGGACGATGATTTTGAAAAATTCTAGAGGCGGGGTAAAAGCAGTGCCAAACGCTCACAAAGCCTTTGCGCATTGCTTTAATCTCTGATTAAGCCATGAAAAACAAGCAAACAAAACAGAGACGAGCTTCAGGCCCGCCATTGCATGTGATGCCGGAATCAATTACCACCCTGGCGGGCGGAATGGCGGATGATTTCAATAACATCCTGACAACGGTTATGGGTGCCTGTTCTTTGATCGACCGGGATGATCCTGCTAACGCTGAACTCCTGCAGTGTGTTGCGCTCATTCGTACTTCGGCGGAACATGCGGCGGTTTTGTCGGACAAGCTCATGCAGGCCAGCCAATCCGAGAAGCATACATCTTGTGCCGGTGAACCGCAAAAATTGGGCACTGCAAAGGCATCAGCACGTGACAAAAAAACTAATAATTGATATAGTCCACGTATACAATTCTGTTGCTGGAGCTTTATAATGAAATCATTTTTTGTTTTCTTGTCTGCTTTGTCTTTTTGTTTTTCCGCAGTCGTTTCCGAGGCGGCTTCTCCGTCTCTTCCGAAAGGGTATTCCGCGTGGAAGAAGAGTGAGCGTAAAATTGTCACTGACAAAAGCTCGCTCTTTTATGGTATACACTATATCTACGCCGACAAAAAGGCGCAGAGCGGATATCTGGCTGATAACAAATTTGCCGAGGGAAGCCGCATTGTTGTTGAATTTTTCAATATCAAGGATAACCCTGCTGTTGATGGTCCAAAAAACATGGTTGTGCTGATGCAGAAGGATAAGCGTCAGAAAGCAACCGGCGGGTGGCTTTTTGCCTCGTTTGGCGCAGATGGCAAGCCGAGCGGCCTTGATCCGGTAACTACCTGTTTCGGGTGTCATCAGAAGGATGCAGCACAGAAGGATTTTGTGATTTCGACAAAGAAAGATTTCAAGTAGAGGTTTCTTAAAACCAACCCCCCTCAATCCCCCCTTATCAGGGGGGAGGTTAAAGGCTCTCCCCTGATAAGGGGAGCGGGGAGGGGTTGTTTGAGGATCAAGCCATGACTGAAACCGCACAATCCGCAGAACTGCACAACCCCAATATTCTGATCCTGGATGATGAACCTGAGATCCGCCAGATGATTTCACTCTGTCTTCAGAGGGACAACTTCCGTACCTCCTGTGCTTCAAATGTAGCAGAAGCGTGCAAATTGATGGCGGTGGAACAATTTGATGCAGTTATCAGTGACGTCATGATGCCGGGCGAGGACGGGATTGTTTTCCTGGGTCGGGTTCACGATTACTGGCCGGATATTCCGGTTATTCTGATGACCGGTCATGCGCAACTGCAAATGGCAGTCAATGCCATTAAAAACGGCGCATTTGACTTCATCTGCAAGCCGTTCGATTTCGACTACCTCAGAAAAGTTATTGCGCGGGCGGTCAACTATTCAAAACTGCAGAAAATGGAAAAAAATTATCGTGCCGAGCTGGAAGAAACGGTGGCCCAAAGAACTGCCGAACTGAAAGAATCCATGGCCGAACTTGATTTTGCCAGGACGATGCTTCAGCAGGCTGCCACCGACAAAAGCGCCTTTATGTCTACCATATCTCATGAAATGCGTACTCCGATGAATGGCGTTATTGGTTCTCTCGAACTATTGTCTGAAGAGAATCTGACCGGAGCAGCCGCAGAGTTTCTTTCCATGGCGCGTCAGTCGGCGGACAATATGCTGGCGCTGATTGATAAATTACTGGCATTCAACAGCAGTACCGGTGCCGGTTCCAGCACCGCACGGTACGACCTGATCGATCTGTCGGCACTATTGAATGGCCTTGTCACCCGGTATTTTTCTGATTTCAGGAAAAAGGGGCTTTCACTGGTTTTGAATATTGCCACTGATGTACCTGACCGTCTCTGGACCGACAAAGAGCAGCTTTCTAGGCTACTGGATATTCTGCTGGGCAATGCACTTAAATTTACCGGGCAGGGCGGTGTGACTGTGGATGTGTCCAATCTGGAATCCGGTGGTGAAAGTGAACTGTTGTTTGCGGTGTCCGACACCGGCATCGGAATCCCTGCCGGAATGGAGGAGCGGATCTTTGAGCCCTTTGTTCAGGGGGATGGATCCTTTACCCGCAGATATGAAGGTGTAGGGTTAGGCCTTGCCATAGCCATGAAAAACGCCCTGCTTCTCAATGGTAAACTGCGTGCTGAGAATGTGCCGGGGGGGGGCAGTTGCTTTACCCTGAATTTGAAAATAATCGCTCCGTGATTAAAGGAGACCGCTTGTGAAATGTTTGATTGCAGAAGACCATTTGTTGTCCCGTCGAATCCTGAAGGAGCTGCTTTCTTCCCAATTTGACTGCGATATTGCCGTGAACGGTCAGGAGGCGATAGACTCCTTTGTGCTGGCGCATGAGTCAAAGCGTCCCTACGATGTTATCTTTATGGATATTATGATGCCGGTCGTTGACGGGCTTGAGGCGCTTCAGTGTATCCGCACCCTTGAGAGAAAGATGGCGATTCCTCATAATCTTGCGGTCAAGGTGATCATGACCACTGCTCTGGATGATCCGCATACGGTGATCAAGTCGTTTAACGAGTGTGAGGCCGATGCATACATCGTAAAACCGCTCAGCAGGCACAAGCTTGCCAATGAGTTGCGCAAGCTCCAGCTGGTACAGTGATGTGCCAGGCACTCGTTTCTTTTTTTCAGGAGTAGGGATACCCCATGACATTTAACAATAGTTTCCCGAGCGGGAATTATAATCAGTTGGCTGGATGGCGGGACATCGTTGTTCCTGCCATTGATACACTGCGGCGGATGGCCGGTACGACGGAAGATGAGTTTCTTCAGATCGGTTCCAGGTTGCAATCATTTTATCAACGCTCGGCTGATATCTCCCGAATGGCTAATCAGCTGGTGACGGTCGTATCCGGGGATGCTGTTGTTACGCTGACATCCCGGTTGCGGCAAATTATGGCGGATATGGAAGGATATCTGGACAATGCCCGGTCACGCAGTAGTGACAGTTGCGGTACTCTGGAGAATGTTCAAGTCCTTCTGGATAAACTTTCCGAACCGCTTGAAGGTTTCCAGAAGATGAACAAGACACTACGTATGTTGAGCATATCCACCAAAATTGAAAGTGCGCGTCTGGGCGAGCTCGGCAGCGGATTTGTCAACCTTGCCATGGATGTGGAAAATTTGTCTCATCAGGTTAACGAGAAGTCGGCCGCGATTTTGTCTCACAGGCAACTGCTGATGAACATGATTGCAGACAATCTGACCTCGGTCCATTCGACCGGGGTTGATCAGGATGCCAAGGTAAAGACTATTCTTCGTAACACCGGAGCCAACCTGCATGAACTGGTGTCGGTCAACGAACGGTGTACGCAGTTTGGCACCACCGCCGCAACAATTTCCGTCGATGTAACCAACAGTATCAGCGATGTCGTTACCTCCATGCAGATGCACGATATGACCCGTCAGCAGCTTGAGCATGTTGTCGAAGCTCTGGAACGCCTGAGCGTCGATTTTGGCACTGCAAACACATCTGAAGCCGTTGATAATGCCTTGCGGAGGGTGATCGTCGAAACGGGTGACGTCTGCGAACTTCAGGAGGCTCAACTCCGCTTTGCTTCCGGCGAATTGTACTCGGCAGTCTGTGCCATTGTTGACAATTTGCGTGACATAGCCAGGAAGCAGGCTGTTGTTGCCCACGAATCAGCTGCGATTACCGGGTCAACCGGTTCGTCCGGTTCGTCATTCGTTGAGGTAATGAGCCAGGGAATGACTGCGGTAACGTCCGTGCTGACCTCATGCGCCCTGGCCGACCGGAATATGTCTGCCACTATGAAAAAAGTGGCCCAGACGATTGATGAAATAGCCACATTCGTTACCGATATTGAGGCCATCGGATCTGAAATTGATCTGATTGCCCTCAATTCTCAGATCAAGGCGGCGCTTACCGGACCGGAGGGGGCTGCTTTGGGGGTGCTGGCTGAAGCGATTAAACGACTCTCGGACGAAGCTGTGCGGCAGACAGATTCGGTTGCCGTGACACTTACTGAAATTCATGGGGTAACGGAGCATCTGCTGTCCGATGTGGAAAATGAAGAGGATCAGCTTGGTGTACGCATCTCCACAATGCAGGATGAATTGTCGGAAATTCTGCAGACTATGGGCCCGATGAACGCCGAGATGCTTTCGGTCCTGTCTGATCTGAACGAGCAGGTTTTCAGTCTGACGCAGGATGTTGAAGAGGCGACCGCCGGAGTTGATGTACATGAACGTACAAAAATTATGGCTGATGGCGTACTTGGCGATCTTGAGCGGATAGTTGCCCAGTCGCGCCAGATTGAACCGGCCAGCAGCGAGTTCAAGGAAAACCTGCGACACATGGAAGAACATTACACGATGGAGAGTGAGCGGCATATTCACGAAGCCCTGGCCCGCAAACGGAGCGGTCAGGAGTCGCTTGTCGTTCAGAGTGCCGCAAAAGTCGATGTCGTTGATGATTCGGAATTCGGTGATAATGTAGATTTGTTCTAACAGGAGCCAGACATGCCGCTTAACAGTTTTGTCCGCGAGAACGGTGAAATAACCGTTACCAGTGGTGACCGCCTTACGATTGAAACCGCCGCCGACTTTTCTCGTGTTGTCCGCGAGTCGTTGGATGCGTCGCACGTCGTTGCGATTGAATTTGAGCCGGCTGTTGAAATCGACATCACCGGCTTGCAGGTGCTCTGTTCTGCCTGCCGGAGTGCGGCACAGACCGGAAAGATATTTACTTATCATGGCCCGTTTCCGCAGGCTCTGGCAAATATCATCACCAGCAGCGGCGCTGAGCGCAGCACAATCTGTAAACATAACAACAATTCTACCTGTATTTGGTTTGGAGGTGCTTCGTAATGGCAAAAGTAATCATGACGGCTGATGACTCGGCCAGTGTCCGGCAGATGGTGGCATTCACGCTAAAACAGAACGGCTATGACGTAATTGAGGCGGTTGATGGTCGTGATGCTCTCACCAAGTTAGGTTCGCAGAAAGTGGATATGCTGCTTACCGACCTTAACATGCCTAACATGGACGGTATCGGCCTCATCAAGGGAGTTCGCGCCGGGACCCTGAACAAATTCATTCCTATTGTCATGCTGACAACGGAATCGAATGACACCAAGAAAATTGAAGGTAAAAGCGCAGGCGCCACCGGCTGGATCGTCAAGCCTTTCAAGCCTGAGCAACTAATCGCGGTGATCAAGAAGGTACTGGGGTGAAACCATGATGGAACAAGCCATTGCAACGTATAGGGAAGAGGCCGGAGAGCTGCTCGCCGAACTGGAAACATCCCTGCTTGATCTGGAAGAAACTCCTGATGACAACGACCTGATTAACCGTGTCTTCCGTGCCATGCACACCATCAAGGGATCCGGAGCCATGTTCGGCTTTGACGAAATAGCCGGCTTTACCCACGAAGTCGAGACTGTCTTTGATATGGTGCGCAACGGCAAGATGACTGTCACCAAACCCCTTCTTGACCTGACTCTCAAATCCCGCGATCACATTTTTTATCTTCTGAATATTCCCACCGGCGAAGAAGTTGATCGCAGCGAAGGGGACGAAATTATAGCCGGCCTGCGGCAGCTGGTTCCGAAATCGGATCTGCCCCAGAAAGGCTCCAGTGATGTGCCGGCCATAGACCTTCCGAACCTGTCCGGAGACGATCTGGCCAATGAATGCACCTGGCGCATCCGCTTCCGTCCCATCCCGTCGATCCTTATGTGCGGCACCAACCCCATTTCGTTAATCAATGAGCTCCGCGAATTGGGCACAGCCCATGTTGTTGCCCAATTTGAAGACATCCCGACGCTTGACGAACTGGTTCCGGAAAACTGCCATATCTACTGGGATATCATCCTGACAACCACCCGTGGTGAAGATGCCATCAAAGACGTCTTTATCTTCGTTGAGGACGACTGCGAACTCAAGATCGAACTGATTGACAGCAGCGGCCTGATCGACCGCGAACAGGGTTACAAAAAACTGGGCGATATTCTTGTCGAACGTGGTGATCTCTCGCCGGTTGAAATGCAAAAAGTCCTGATGCTGCAAAAACGCTTCGGTGAACTGCTCGTTGAACAAGGCATTGTCTCGCCGGAAAAAGTGCAGTCGGCTCTGATTGAACAGCAGCACGTTAAAAGCGTGCGCAAGGAACGCAGTGAAGCTCCGCCGCAGGAAGCGGCTGCCAGTATCCGCGTTCCGGCTGAACGGCTGGATCAACTGATAAATCTGGTTGGAGAAATGGTAACCGTTCAGGCACACCTCTCTCAGGTTTCAATGGCAGGAGGTGACTCCACCTTCATAGCCATTTCCGAGGAAGTCGAGCGCCTTACCAACGAATTGCGCGACACTGCCTTAAATATCCGCATGCTGCCGATCGGCAGTACCTTCAGTAAATTCAAGCGTCTGGTCCGCGATCTTTCCAATGAACTCGGCAAAGAAATCGAAATGGAAACATTCGGTGCCGAAACGGAGCTGGACAAGACCGTCATCGAAAAACTGAACGATCCGCTGGTACATATCATCCGCAACAGTATCGATCACGGTATCGAAATGCCGGAAACACGAAGGGCAGCCGGTAAACCGTCAACCGGCATCGTCTATCTGGGAGCTGAACACTCCGGAGACTCCGTATTGATCACCATCCGTGACAACGGCGCTGGTCTCGACCGCGACGCCATCCGTGCCAAAGCTATTGAAAGAGGCTTGCTGTCTGCGACTGCCGAAGTTTCTGACAGGGAAATCTATGCCCAGATCTTTGCTCCCGGATTTTCCACCGCCGCAAAAGTAACCAGCGTTTCCGGTCGCGGGGTAGGTATGGATGTCGTCAAGCGGGGCATTGAAGGGCTGCGCGGGTCTATCAGTGTTGATAGCGTCCGCGGAACCGGCACGACTATTACTCTGAAAATTCCTCTGACGCTGGCGATCATCGACAGCCTGCTGGTCAAAATCGGCAAAGACCATTTCGTTCTGCCGCTGGCTGCGATTGAGGAGTGCGTCGAGCTGACCCGCGAAGATATCAAAAATTCCCATGGCAGAAACCTCGCAAATGTTCGCGGTGCCATTATTCCGTATATTCCGCTGCGCCAACATTTCTGCATAAAGGATGCACGGCCTGAAATTGAGCAGATTGTGATTGCCGATATCCATGGCACAAAGGTCGGTTTTGTGGTTGACCATGTGGTGGGCGAGCATCAGACCGTTATCAAGTCGCTTGGTAAAATGTATCGCGATGTTAAAGGTGTCTCCGGGGCTACAATTCTTGGTGACGGAACGGTAGCGTTGATCCTGGACATGGGCGTGCTGTTGCAGTCGATCGAACAGTTGGAGCATTCGGAAGTATAGTCCCGTAATACTTGATGTTCATTCATCAGGGAAAATTTTTCAAAGGGGGAACGTATGTTTGCAAATATGAAAATCGGTAAACGGATGACGCTCGGTTTTGGTGTGTTGCTGGTGATTATGGTGGCTCTGATCTGGGAAGGGTTGAGCGGCATGACCGATATCCAGAAAAACCTGGAACGGATTGTCAAGGTCAACAATGTCCGTATTGATATGGCGGGTGACATGCTACAGTCGGTGCAGGAGGTCTCAATTAACTTGCGCAATGCCCTTCTCGATAGTGATTTTTCCAAAAGGGCGGAGTACCAGAAGCGTATTGGCGACCAGCGGGAAATATATAACGAATCAATAAAGAAACTTGAAGAACTGACTTCAAAAGATGACACCAAAGGGCATGAACAAATTGCCAAGGTAAAGGAATCCACTGAGAAAGCCCGACCGCTCAACAGCAAAGTTCTTGAACTGGCTTTGGCTGGCAAGGATAGTGATGCGTTGGCGCTTATGAACAAGGAAGCGCGTCCCGCAGTTCGCGCCTGGATTACCGAAATAGACAAACTTAAGGATTACCAGATTGAACGAAACAAGAAGCGCTTTGATGAAGCACTCAAAGAATATGTATCTGCCCGCACTACAATGCTTGGTCTTGGCGGGGGAGCCCTGATTATCGCAATTTTTACCGCAGTATTCCTGACGCGCGGCATCGTGCGTCCCATCAACGAGGCGGTCAGTGTTGCCAATGCCCTTGCTGAGGGTGATCTCACGATAACGGTCGAATCAAAATCCAAGGATGAAACCGGCATGATGATGGCTGCAATTGCCGCCATGGTTGATAAACTGAAACATGTCGTCGGCGATGTCATGTCGGCAGCAGACAACGTTTCTTCCGGCAGCCAGCAGCTTTCCGCCACCGCCCAGCAGATGAGCCAGGGTGCGACGGAGCAGGCTGCCAGCGCCGAAGAGATCTCCTCCAGCATGGAAGAAATGGCCTCAAGTATTCGCCAGAACACTGATAATGCCATGCAGACTGAGAAAATCTCGATCAAGAGTTCGGTCGATGCCAAAGAGGGTGGCAAGGCTGTAATCGAGACCGTTGCCGCCATGAAGGAAATTGCCACCAAGATCTCAATTATCGAAGAGATTGCCCGTCAGACCAACCTGCTTGCTTTGAACGCCGCTATTGAAGCTGCCCGTGCCGGTGAGCATGGCAAAGGTTTCGCTGTTGTTGCCTCTGAAGTGCGTAAACTTGCCGAACGAAGCCAATCAGCCGCCGGTGAAATATCCGGACTTTCGACCCGTAGTGTGGCGATTGCCGAACAGGCTGGCGAAATGCTGACCAAGATGGTGCCGGACATTCAGAAAACCGCCGAACTGGTTCAGGAAATTACCGCTTCCAGCAAGGAACAGGATACCGGCGCCGAGCAGATCAACAAGGCGATTCAGCAGCTCGATCAGGTTATCCAGCAGAATGCTTCGGCTTCTGAAGAGATGGCCTCAACCTCGGAAGAACTCTCCAGTCAGGCCGAGCAGTTGAGTGATGCGGTTGCTTTCTTCAAAATCGACGGGGGAGGGCATTCCCGCGCTCCGCGTCAACAGGCGGCAAAACAGGTGAAAAAGATTCAGATTGCCCATGCTGGTGCTAAAGGAAAAAGCGCCGTGACTAAACGGGCTCCGGGTGGCGGCATTAATCTTGAGCTTGGTCACGCCGGACCTGATCATATGGATGACGATTTCGAAAAATATTGATTGTTAATGGGTTAATGGAAGATATATTCCGTAAACTATTGATAAAGGAGCCTCTATGAGTGTCGCTGGAATAACTGAAACGGTTCAATATCTGACTTTTAAGCTTGATGAAGAGATCTTTGCCCTGGATGTAGCGAAAGTACGCGAGATACTCGAAATAACAAATATAACCAAAGTCCCCCAGACCCCTGATTTCATGCGCGGCGTTATCAACCTGCGCGGCAGCGTGGTGCCGGTTATTGACATGCGGCTCAAATTCGGTATGAGTGAGACCGAGCAGACGGTGAATACCTGCATCATCGTGGTGGAGATCAATATGGACGGTGATACCACGGTGCTGGGTGCCCTGGCTGATTCGGTTCAGGAAGTTGTTGAAATGGAGCCGGAGAGCATTGAGGCGGCACCGCATATAGGAACCAAGCTGAATACCGACTTCATCAGGGGAATGGGCAAGGTTGACAGCCGTTTTGTGATGATCCTGGATATTGACAAAGTTTTTTCCCAGGATGAATTAATCGACCTGACGCAGGGATGATTTTTGCCTTCCTGCTCCATGATTCTTGTTTCTTCAGCCAAATATGGGTTTTGATCACGAAAGGACAATGAAGTGACAAATCCCCGCGACAGCATGAAACCCCGCCTGCCGGCAACACTCTCTGATCGGGAGTTCCAGCGGTTCAGCGGTTTTATATATGATCATACCGGCATCAAGATGCCGCCAGTCAAGAAAACCATGCTGGAGGCGCGTCTTCAGAAACGGCTGAAGGCCAACTCTATCGCTTCGTTTGAAGAGTATGCTGATTTCGTTTTCAGCCAGCAGGGCCGGGCGTCTGAACTCATTCATCTGATTGATGTAGTAACCACCAACAAGACGGACTTCTTTCGCGAACCTGCCCATTTTGATTTTTTGGTAAAGACGGCATTGCCCGCTATTCTCGACAGCCGTGGAAATTCCGTGCGTGAACCGGTGCGAATCTGGAGCGCCGGTTGTTCGACCGGAGAAGAACCGTATACCATGGCGATGGTGCTGTCCGAGTTTGCTGCCGGAATGCCTGATTTTCGGGTGGCTATTACGGCGTCCGACATTTGTACCCAGGTGTTGCAGACCGCCAAAACAGCCATCTATCCGGAAGAAAGAACCGATCCAATTCCCCTGAACTTCAAAAGAAAATATCTGATGCGCAGCCGGGAAAAAACGAAATCCCTCGTGCGCATTGCTCCGCAGGTTCGCTCACTTGTGTCCTTCCGGCGGATCAACTTCATGGATGATGATTTTGGCATTTCCGAAAAGATGGACATTATCTTCTGCCGAAATGTAGTGATTTACTTTGATAAACCGACCCAGCAGACGCTGATGCGGAAATTTCATAAACAGCTGAAGCCGGGCGGGTACCTGTTTATCGGCCATTCCGAGACGTTGAGCGGCCTTGATGTTGATTTTAAGGCTGTTGCGTCAACAGTGTATCGGAAGTGATGCCAAATGAAGTACAGGGGGCAGGGACAACGGGATTGTTTTTCGCCTTTTGATCAATTTTAATTATTTGAGCTTCTTGCAAAAAAACCATTTAAGTCCCCTCCCCCCTTGCGGGGGAGGGTTAGGGTGGGGGGGAGACTGCCATGAAATTTAGCATGTTGCAACTTCACCCACCCCCTAACCCCCTCCCGTCGAGGGAGGGGGGACTGATTTTGATACTTTTGCAAGAGCTTCATCCTATATGAAGAAGCTTATTGCCTCACATACTCACAACATGTACCTCAAGCCGGGCGAGGTGCTGGTAACCCGCACGCCGATGCTGATATCAACAGTTTTGGGATCGTGCGTGGCAGTAACCATCTATTCTGCATCCAGCGGTTTCGGCGCTATATGTCATGCGATGCTGCCCGAGAATGGACGGCAGGGTGCCGACCTGCGGTATGTTGATACCGCTTTGCGGCATATTTTTGATAAATTGACTGAAAATCATGTCGGCAATGATCTGGTAATCAAGCTGTTTGGCGGAGCACAGGTTCTGGCTGTCGGCGAACATACATCCTCAAAACGTACCATCGGCGAACAAAATATAGCAAAAGCGGAAGAGGTGCTGGCGTCGTTTGGGCTGACAATTTCCGCCCGTGATACCGGCGGACTGCGCGGTCGCAAACTGTTTTTCTGTACCCGGAGCGGAGACGTGTTTATGCGTCGAATGCGTCAAGGAAAGCACCTGTTCAATGAGGATATAATCCAATGAAAAAAATTAAAGTTCTGGTGATTGATGATTCTGCCCTGGTGCGCCAGACATTGTGTGATATCCTTAATTCGGACCCGGGCATTGAGGTGGTCGGCAGCGCAGCAGATCCGATTCTTGCTGCCGAAAGGCTTAGGACGGTTGTTCCTGACGTGATCACTCTGGATGTTGAGATGCCGCGAATGGACGGGATAACCTTTCTGCAAAAGCTGATGAGCCAGCATCCGATCCCGGTGGTAATGTGTTCCAGCCTTACCGAACGGGGCAACGAAACGGCGCTCAAGGCTCTTGAATACGGTGCGGTAGATATCATCACCAAACCGAAGATGGGCACGAAACAATTTATTGAAGAGTCAAGAGTGCGCATCTGTGATGCCGTGAAAGGAGCAGCCGCAGCCCGGTTAGGGCCGATGCGGGCGATGCATACCATGAAGGAAGTTGCACCGAAGTATTCCGCCGATGTCATAATGGAAAAGCCTAATTCCAAGGCGATGATTCAGACCACTGAGAAGGTGGTTGTTGTGGGGGCTTCAACCGGCGGTACAGAAGCACTCAGGGTTTTTCTTGAGATGTTGCCGGAGGATACCCCCGGTATTGTTATTGTTCAGCATATGCCGGAAAATTTCACCGCCGCCTTTGCCAAACGGCTTGATTCAATCTGCCGCGTGACGGTTAAAGAGGCCCAAGACAACGATACGGTTGTACGCGGCAGGGCGCTGATAGCCCCCGGCAACCACCATGTATTGCTCAAACGGAGCGGCGCCCGCTATTACGTTGAGATCAAGGACGGTCCGCTCGTATCGCGTCACCGCCCCTCGGTGGATGTGCTTTTTCGCTCGGCCGCCCGTTATGCCGGGAAAAATGCCGTTGGCGTCATCATGACCGGCATGGGGGATGATGGTGCCCATGGTATGAAGGAGATGCATGACGGAGGCGCCATCACGATTGCTCAGGACGAGGCAACCTGTGTTGTCTACGGAATGCCGCATGAAGCGGTGAAGCTGGGTGGCGTCAACAAAATTCTGCCGCTACAGAATATTGCCGGTGAAGTGCTGCGGTTGTGCAGCTGAGGGCACAAAACTGAAAATAAAGCCGTCTGATTCAATTCCAACCGGGAGATTATATGGCAACATCACTTGACGAGGCGCTCCAACGCACGAACCTTTCTCAATCAAACCAGATCGAGATGCTGACCTTCCGCCTGACGGACAATCAACTCTACGCTATCAATGTTTTCAAGATAATTGAAATACTCGAATGTCCTCACACGATTGACCGTATGCCGAATTCTCATCCGGCAGTGAAGGGTGCGCTTGATTTTCGCGGTGCGGCGCTTGCCGTTATCGACCTGTCTGAGGCAGTCGGTCTTCCCGCCAAGGATTTCCGTAATGAATTAGCGTATATCATTATCTGTGAATATAACCGCGCGTTGACCGCTTTTATCGTTCATGCTCCGGATACGCTTCTGACGCGCAGTTGGCAGGATATTCACAAGCCGGAAGGCGTGAATGCCCAGTCGCTGGTTGCCATTGCCTATTCGGACAGCGGCGAGACAATCATGCTGCTGGATATTGAATCGATATTGGCTGCTGTTGTCGGCATAGAGATGGATCTCACCTCTGTAGCCATGTCCGGAGCCGAGGGAAAAGGCGGCGGACGGCATGTGCTTGTCGTCGATGATTCGCGTACGGCTATCTTGCTGCTGCAATCGGTGCTTGATAAAATGGGTTTTACCAACACAGCGGTGATGTCGGCCGACAAGGCGCTGGAATACCTGGAAAAAGATCACGGAAACGTTGATCTGGTGATCTCCGATATCGAAATGCCCGGAATGGATGGCTTTACCTTTACCCGTACTTTGCGGGAACATGAGAGTTTCAAACACCTCAAGGTTATCCTCCACAGCTCCATGAGTAATCCTTCCAATCAACTTAAAGCTGAACAGGCCGGTGCCAACAGGTTCGTGGCCAAGTTTGATCCCGATTCCCTCTCCAGTGAAATTTCCAATCTGATTGAGTCCGGGAGCAGTATTACCGAAGGGAGCTGTTAATGAACATTACAGATGACGAGTTGATTGAGGAATTATCAAACCGTTTTGCCATGAGCCGAAAAGCGTTTTCCGATCTGAGTGTGGTAAACCGCAAACTGCTTGAAATGAATGAACGCCTTGAACGCTCCGAATCCCTTAAAAGCAACTTCCTGTCAAATATCCGTAACGAGATCAATAATCCGCTTAACGCGATCATGGGATTGGCCGGTGAACTTTCCATAATTGGTTCCGGAAATGAGGAAATTACTTCGCTCTCCTCGTTGATAGGAGCGGAAGCCGCCAACCTTAATTTCCAGCTCAGGAATATTTTTATTGCCGCAGAACTTGAGGCGGGAGAGGTCAGTCCGTGTTGCGTTAAGGTTCATATAGCATCGGCGTTACGTGAGTTGACAGATTCATTTATGCAGAGTGCGGCAAAGCGAAATGTGTCACTTAATCTGGCTCATTCGGCGGATGAAGATTCATGTATTGCTGTCCTTGATTTTGAAAAGTTTCACATTGCCATCTCCAATCTGCTGGCAAACGCTATCGAGTACAGCCGCGATGGCGGTATCGTGGAGATTTCATTCTCTGTTGGCGGAGATGGTACTCTGCATATTTCGATTCAGGACCACGGTCTCGGAATAGCTCAGGAAGACCAGAAGCGCATTTTTGACCGATTCGTCCAATTGGATACCGGAACCACTCGTTCTCATCTGGGTCACGGGCTGGGGCTCAGCATCACGAAAGCGCTGGTTGATCTTATGCAGGGCAGCATTACCCTGGTCAGCAATCCGGGCGAAGGCACGCTGTTTACAGTATCGATCCCCCCCTGTTCAATTTTGGATGACGAAGATTCTTTTTCTGAAGCCGGCAACCTGTTTCTCTTTGACGATATGAGCGAGGCGTAAACAGCGTGGGCAGTGAAGAACCCGCTAATAAGCACTTCCTTTTTCCCGGCACTATCTTTGCCGAACCCCATGAATATCTGATCAGTACCGTTCTTGGCTCATGCATCGCCGTCTGTCTGTGGGATCGCGTGGTTCGAAAAGGTGGCATGAACCATTTTATGCTACCGCTATGGAACGGCGAGGGATTGGCGACGCCAAAATATGGCAATATCGCCATGGAAAAACTGCTTGCCAAAGTATTGGCCATAGGCTGCCGTCGTGAACATCTGGTTGCCAAGGTTTTCGGGGGTGCCAATGTTTCCGGAACCGGACTGGAAGTGTTCATGATCGGAGACCGCAATACTACGCTGGCATTTCAGATGCTGGAGGAGTTCGGGGTTTCGGTGGTTGCGAAAGATGTTGGTGGACGGGTCGGCCGGAAGATTATTATGAACACTGAAACAGGTGTGGTTCTCGTCGGCAAGGGAAAAACGGCTGCTTCCGTGGATAAGTGAAGGAGATGAACACCCGTTGTTCACACCTTGACACCCCTTTGCTTTTGCGGTAACTTGTCACGTCCTACCACAGGACTCTGACGCTCTCGTCATATATTCCCTCATTTTAGAAGGTTTCTCGCATGAAGATTACAGCGGTTATCCCGGCCCGTTATGCATCGACACGTTTTCCCGGCAAAGCTCTGGCGGAAATCGATGGTCGTCCGATGATCCAGCATGTCTATGAGAGAACTGCCAAGTCACAGCTGATCAGCCGGGTTATTGTTGCCACCGATGACCGCCGTATTGCAGATGCCATCACTGTCATCGGTGGAGAAGCGATCATGACCTCTACGGACCACGAAACTGGCACCGACCGTCTGGCAGAAGTTGCGGCCAGCCTCGATGCCGATATCATCGTTAATGTCCAGGGTGATGAACCGCTGATTGATCCGGCCATGATCGATCAGGCAATTCAGCCGTTCCTTGAAGAGTCCGGTTTGCTGATGGGAACCGTCAAAACCCGCATCAAATGCCTGCATGATTTCCTTTCACCAAATGTGGTCAAAGTG
Organism: Geobacteraceae bacterium; assembly: GCA_025355325.1. Lineage (GTDB taxonomy): Bacteria > Desulfobacterota > Desulfuromonadia > Geobacterales > Pseudopelobacteraceae > JACRCG01. The sequence continues at coordinate 3,488 of JANXZX010000221.1, read as the reverse complement.
GTGACCGACAACCGTGGTGATGCGCTTTACTTTTCCCGCTCACCGCTTCCCTTTTTCCGCGACAAATGGAAAGATCTGAAGGATGAATCATTCTGCTGCGGCAGATTGCTCTGCTACAAACACGTCGGCATGTATGTCTATCGCCGTGATTTTCTGTTGAAATTTGCTGCCATGCCGCCGACGTTCCTGGAGATTTCCGAAAAACTGGAACAGCTGCGCGCAATTGAGAATGGCATCAAAATTCGAGTGGTTGAGACCGAGTTTGAGTCCATCGGCGTAGATACGCCTGATGATTTGCACAAAGCGCAGGATCTGTATCGTAAACTTTTAAAATAGAATCTTATTTCGATCAATATTCAGGAGCAGAAACCATGAAAACAAAGTTTGTCTTTATAACCGGCGGTGTTGTTTCATCCATCGGCAAGGGTCTGGCTGCTGCTTCTCTGGGGGCATTGCTGGAGGCTCGCGGACTACGGGTAACAATGCAAAAGCTTGATCCCTACATCAACGTTGACCCCGGCACCATGTCACCCTTTCAACATGGAGAGGTTTTTGTTACCGATGACGGCGCTGAAACAGATCTTGATCTGGGTCATTATGAGCGCTTTACCAATGCTGTCCTTTCCAAAAAGAGCAACTTTACCACCGGACAGGTTTATTTTTCGGTAATCACCAAGGAGCGTCGCGGCGATTATCTGGGGGGTACGGTTCAGGTCATTCCGCACATTACAGATGAGATCAAGCTTAAGATCATTGAAAACGCCAAAGGCGCCGATGTCGCGATTATCGAGGTGGGCGGTACGGTTGGCGATATCGAGTCATTGCCGTTTCTGGAGGCGATCCGCCAGTTCCGCTTTGACCGGGGGCCTGGAAACGCCCTGTATGTCCATGTTACGCTGGTTCCTTACATCCGCACCGCCGGAGAACTGAAAACCAAACCTACCCAGCATTCCGTTATGGAGTTGCGCAAGATCGGTATTCAGCCGGATATTCTGCTGTGTCGCTGCGAACGTGATTTGCCGGTGGATATGAAGAAGAAGATCGCGCTGTTCTGTAATGTGGGGGAAAAAGATGTTATTCCGGTTGTGGATTCCGAGCATATTTATGCAGTTCCCCAGGCGCTTAACAAGGAACATCTCGATGACCAGATAGTTGAAAAATTGAATATCTGGACAAAAGCTCCTGATCTGACCAACTGGCAGGATGTGGTTGAAAAACTCCGTCATCCGAGTAACGGTGAGGTGCGTATTGCGATTGTCGGCAAATACGTCGATTTGACGGAGTCCTATAAATCTCTTTCCGAGGCACTCACTCATGGCGGTATCGGCAATGATTGCCGGGTTTCCGTGAAGTATATTGATGCCGAAAAGCTTGAGAGGGATGGCGCTGACGGTCATTTTGATGATGTTGACGGAATTCTCGTTCCCGGCGGTTTTGGCGAGCGTGGTACAGAGGGTAAAGTTCTGGCGATCGAGTATGCCCGCACGAAAAAAATCCCCTTCTTCGGGATTTGCCTCGGGATGCAGATGGCGGTGATTGAGTTTGCCCGCAACGTCTGCGGTATTACAGAAGCCTGTTCGAGCGAATTCCGTCAGGAAGGGGGCGAGGCGCTGATCCATCTGATGGAAGAGCAGAAATCAGTCAGCAAAAAGGGGGGCACCATGCGTCTGGGTGCGTTCCCCTGTTCCATCGTCAAGGGAACACTTGCCAATAATTCCTATAATCAGACAGAAGTTTCGGAGCGCCATCGTCACCGTTATGAATTCAATAACGCCTACCGGGATGTACTTACGAAAAACGGGCTTATTTTATCAGGCGTGTACAAAGACAAAGATCTTGTCGAAGTGGTCGAAATTGCCGATCATCCCTGGTTCCTCGCCTGCCAGTTTCATCCGGAGTTCAAGTCCAAGCCGCTGGTTCCGCACCCGCTTTTCAAAGCGTTTGTCGGAGCTTCTTTGGCACAGAGAAACAAGGGATAGTTGTGTTTCTTGCTTCTGATTGAATGATGACACGTAAAAAGTTAAAACGCCGTGCGACCCTATTGTGTGGGTTTCACGGCGTTTTGATTGGTTTCTATCATGGTCTAATTACTCCTTTTATGAACATACTTCTTGCAGATTAACGATTAAATAGTGAAATTGCATAAAAATGTCCACTAAGGAGGAAACAGCATTGATACATCGATCTCTTTCAGCTACGATTCAGCGACTGGCTGCTCTCCGCAGTGGTGTTAGTGTTACAGGATGGCGGGAGTTGATGCAGTGAAGTTATCAGACCGTACACATAACCTGCCGGACCCGGTATTCCCCGCCAATAACCAGATATTCTCCTTCACCTTTCAGAATGCTGCCAGGCAGTAGATCATTGTAGAAGACAATTTTACAGAGCGGCACCTGAACCTCCCAGACCGTCGATCCGAATTCCCAGGCGCGCTCCTCATCGGACGTGAATGATACGAGATTGTTAAGCCGGATGATCTGGTTGCGCTTATCGATCTGTTCGATGACATCATGTTCACTGGCGTCGTATGTCCCGCGATAGAGCGTGGTTGAGGAGGATAACGGAAACTTGCAGGTCAGCTCGAACTGGCAGTACTCGTAGAGGATATCAAGCTGCGATTGAATAGCGTTGGTGCGGGCACTCCCCTTCATTACATCCACCGAATAATCAAAATAGGCTTCACTGTGAATGCCATTGATACGGGCACGGTGGAAGCTGGGCAGAATGCCCATACGGCTCTCCACCCAGCGTTTCAGAACAGCTCCTTCAACCGAATTGGAATCCATCATCCAGCCGCGCAGATAACGGAGATAGCTGTTCTTGATGCTTTTTCTTGCAGTGTCAGTCTGATCCTGCCAATGGTGCAGTTGAAACTTCACCGACATATAATCGTTGAAGGTAAGGGCACGCTCTTCATGACTCTCGAACGTTGCAAGCTTGTCAAAAAGAAAGCGGTTTCCCTCTTTGACACCCTGGATTTCGAGCTTTTGAGGATTGTCATTGAAATGTCGCGAGGCGATGACCCAGGGCGGCAGATTGCAGTTGTTAAAGGAGCCGTTATGCATGACGGGTCATCACCTCGTTGTGACTTAAATATCCCCTCTCCCTGAGGGAGAGGGCCAGGGTGAGGGGAAAGAGTGGCTAATAAGCGCTGCCCCCTCATCCGGCCTTCGGCCACCTTCTCCCTTAGGTAGAAGGGATCGGCAGATGATCAGAGCTAATACAGTTTCTATTTTACCATTTACAGAATTTTTGCCAGTTCCAGCAGAGTCTGCTTGATCGGGCCGTTGATCACAAACGGTTCGACACCGAGTTTTTCCAGCTCACCTTTCGGATGTTCGCCCATCTGGGCGGTCACAACCGCACGGCATCCGGCAAGAGCATCGGCGATGCTCCTGAGCAGATGCCCGCGTAAGGGATGCTCAGGATCATAACTGCAATATCTCTCAACTTTCCGTTCCTCAACCAGTTTTGCATCGCTGTTTTCA
>JANXZX010000188.1 GCA_025355325.1 Geobacteraceae bacterium | reverse complement strand
CGCCTTGTCGTATCTTGTTGTATGCGGCATCAATCTTTCTGACAGCTTTAAAAACATCCCCCTATGATTCATATCCATTTCAGCAATCGCCAGCAGTGGACGATCACAACCTACCGACATGCTTAGACTAATTCACCGCCTATTAATCTGACGCCTCAATCATAAACCAGGATTCCTGTAATTGATAGAGTAATAATCAGGGGGCAGGGGTTTGCAGTAAATGGAATTTTCATAAAAGTTCTGATCACACAAAATCTTCAAGCGTAACTTCCGGGTTCCAGTGAAGCGCCGTTGAGTGCCCCCTTAATATTTGTGTCGATATAAGTCAGGAGAGTGGTACGAGCAGGGGAGGCAAGGCAGCCAGATGAAGTACTGCCTCACACCCATGCATGGCAGAACTCCGTGCGGGTCGCGGACATCCCCGCGCAAAGACCTCGAGATTATTTTTCCCGTCATCTGAAGCCTTATCAAGCCACCCCCATGACTTAAAGGAGTGTACATAAACTAAATGCCCATAGCCTTGCCTGACCAAAGCCTCCGTCAGATGAAGCCATCTGCGCCGGTTACAAGTACATTTTGCTCCATAATTCTTACTCCTTCAACGCAACACAATATTTATTCGATACCTGGCACAACAGAGACCAATCCTCCTGCCGTTAAAGCACACAAAACCTTATTTTAGAAGTTTATACCATTTTTGTCGGCGCTTTATAAGGCATAACAGTCGTTGTACCCGGTACCTCTGAATAGCAAGTACCCCAAATTCTGACAAAACAAGCAATTAAGGCGCCAAGCTGGAATTAACTCTATTTATCAGGCAGATACAATATGTAACGTGAACTAAACGCCAAAGTCCGCCAAATCTATGACACTAGCGTCATGTTAACAAAGACATTCTCCCATCTCAGGGCAAACAACGGACATTATACATGAACAAATTGAACTTGGTGACCGTAAGTCATGCTGTTATAATGCCGGGTATTGCGGTTGAAACAGATTAATGTGATATGCCGCTTTAACCGAAATAACGTATTTCATCGGGAGCAGCCATGCCAACAAACAAACATGTCATCGGAATAGATATCGGCGGTACGACCACCTCCTTCGGCATTGTTGATCGACACGGTGTTCTGATATGCCAGTCAGCTCTGCCGACACTTGCCGATCAACCGGCGGCGGTCCTTGTCTCGCGTCTCTATGACGCCATCGAAAAGATGCGCTCGTCACTCTCTTCACCAGTCACACTTTCCGGCATCGGCATCGGCGCCCCCAATGCCAACTATCTTCGCGGTACGGTCGAGAATCCTCCCAACCTGAACTGGGGCACTTCGGTCAATCTGGTGGAACTGTTTCGGCAGTGGTATGATCTGCCGGTTGCAGTAACCAATGACGCCAACGCCGCTGCAATCGGAGAGCTGTTATTCGGAGGGGCAAAACGCATGAAACATGCCATTGTCATCACTCTGGGGACCGGACTTGGAAGCGGGTTTATTGTTAATGGTGAACTGCTGTATGGAGCTGACGGTTTTGCCGGTGAACTTGGCCACACAACCGTTGATCCGGCGGGGCGGGAGTGTGCCTGCGGGAAGCGGGGATGCCTGGAAACTTATGCCTCCGCCACCGGTATCTGTCGTACCGTTTTTGAACTGCTGGAACAGAGGTGTGATTCAAGTTCATTGCGGAAAATTGGTTTCAAAAATTTGACATCAAAACAGATTTATGAGGCAGCCTGCGAGGATGATCCTGTTGCTCTGGCCGCTTTCGATATGACAGCCCGTATCTTGGGGATGAAACTGGCAGACGCCGTTGCGCACACCAGCCCCGAGGCGATTTTTTTATCCGGAGGGCTGGCGGCGGCGGGTGATTTGCTGCTGGTGCCGACCCGGCGCTACATGGAGGAATTCCTCTTTACCCCGTACCGCGGGAAGGTTCAGGTGCTGCAATCGAAGCTTCCGGAAGGGAGCGGAGCCGTTCTCGGTGCGGCAGCGCTGGCCTGGCATGAGATAGACAAGATTCCCTTCGACTCCGCTCAGGGAACAGATGTTGGCTGAGCGGAGCCGAAGCCCGCAACATTTCCTTTTACCTCCACCGTCACATCATAGAGGGTACTCCCTCGCCCGCCATCGGTCAGACGCTGGGAGGTCAAAGCATTGACACCACGGTCACCGGGAATAAATTCACGCCAGGCCAGCGCTGCCGCACCGAGAACGGCTCC
>JANXZX010000174.1 GCA_025355325.1 Geobacteraceae bacterium | reverse complement strand
GCTTTTTTCGCCGTCTCCATTGCCGCCATGGGGCTGGCGACCCGCCTGTCCCGACCATTGCGTGACGCAGTGTGGTTCAATGCCGCAGTCGGCATAATGGCAGGCGTCTTTGGCGGTCTGGCACTCATGTTTCCGGGCAGGAACATGCCGATGCCGGCCATTCTGGATACCCTGTGGTTTGAGCTGCATGTGGTATTGGCATTTTTTGCCTATGCCCTGTTCGGCATCGGCGCGATTGTATCGGGCGGGTGGCTGGCGTTCCGGGATCGTTCGCTGATGGATATCCAGTTCAAGACGGCCCTGGCAGGCTGGTCTTTTTTCTCTGCCTCGATGGTCGCCGGAGGGATCTGGGGCTACTACGCCTGGGGCACGTACTGGTTATGGACAGCCAAGGAGCTCTGGACATCGATCTTGTGGCTGTTTTATGCGCTGCTGCTGCATCTGCGACTGAAAGGGGCCATCTGGGATGTTCTGTCGGCCCGGCTGGCAATTCTGGGATTTGCTGTGACGCTGTTTACCTATCTGGGGGTGAGCATGCTGATGAAAAGCTCACACAGTTTTTAAATGACCAGACTATGGAACCTGCTCATATCGCTTGAAATCGGATTGGTGCTGCTGGCGCTGGTCTGTATCGCTATGGCGGCAGGTTCATTCGGACTCTCCGGTGAAGCTGCGGCAACGCTCAATTCCATGCCGCTCTTCGGGTGGCTGCGTGAATTCTCTCTGGCAACAACCTGGTGGCTCTGGCTTACGATTGTCTTTCTGGCGCTTCTGGTGCTGAATACTGTCTGTTGCAGCGCCGACAGCATCTTCAACCGCTTCAGCCGTACCTCCATTCTGGCCTGGCTGCCACCTCAACTGATTCATGCCGGTTTTCTGTTGATTGTCCTGGCTCACCTGCAAAGCTCGTTGTGGGGTTTTAAGAGTTCGCTCGAAATTCCGGAGGGTGGTGTCTTTCAACTGCCGGACGGGAAGGCGGTTCAACTGGCCCGGGTCGGCGCCATCTTTTCACCTTCAGGAGGGGGAATGCCGCTCGGCTACCGGGCCTTGCTTGTTACGGCAGAGGCAGCCGGGCAGGAAGGGATAACAATCTCACCCAATCATCCCTGGTTCAGCAACAGCTACGGGGTCTACATCAAACACGCCGAACCGGGCCAGCCGCCGGTGGCTTTTCTGGAGATTCATCGCGAACCGGGCGCTGCTGTGGCTCTGGCCGGTGCGGTTTTGTTCACTTTCGGTAATCTGCTACTGCTTTATACCCGCTCCAAAGCGCGGGAGTTACCGTAAAAATTTGCCGGGCATTAGGCCGCTTTCTGTAATCGTTCAGCAACCCAGATCTTGATAATTGATTGTCGCGGTACGCCAAGGCGCTTTGCCTCTTTGTCCAACTGCTGGACCATCCAGAGTGGAAAATCAACATTCACCCTCTTTTGGTCCTGTAGCGGGCGACGTGCTTTGGAAATATCCAGATATTCAGAGAGATCCTCCCCCTCATCAAATTTTTTGTCCAATTCTTCAGCTTTCATAAATAGCAATCTCCTCTTTTCCGGAGCGACGAACAGAGATGATCCGAATGGATTCATCTCGATAGGTTATTATTCCTGACCACACCTTCCCATCAATAATCCCAATCACCATAAAACGCGCTTCATCGACTGTATTGAGCGGAATTTCGATATAAGCAGCATCCTTCCAGATAGCTTGCGCCTGCATGAAATCGATTCCATGCTTTTCATAGTTGGCAATGGATTTTTCAGGATTAAATTCAAATTCCATGACTATTTATATACCTTTTTTATACCTTATTACAACCTTTTTGATTTCAGGGAAAAGCTGAAGGGTTAGGACTTCATTCTACATTCTACACAAAATGAAAAGTGTAGACGCGACTCTTATGCTTTCCCCAATATATGAATTAAAGTGAGGCCACTTCTTGGGCGGTCTCACTGCGTTGAAGCCTGGTTATGCTCTGTATGAGGCACGGCCTGACATTGGTCTATAGATCACACACAAACAGATGACTCAAATTTCTCAATTGTGAATTACTTTCTGATAATTCCTATTTTTCATGGAAGAATTCGTCGTTTTCCTTGGTATACCTACCAAAAATCTGGTACTAATTAAAATCGGCGTATACAGTATTTTTATTAATTTATATATTTGCATATCTTATGATGGCAGAAACCAAAAGTCGGATAATTGAATATACTGTTCCCGGAATACGCTGTATTCAAGGTACAGCTCTTGAAACACGAATTGAAACAGGGTAGATCATTTTAAAAGCAACCTAATATAGGTTGTCATTCAGGCTGCCTATATAAGTGACAAGTAACCTATATAGGGAAACCGTTGATTAACGAGTTATACAGGAGGATGTAAATGAGAAGTGATGTTTCATTGATCTGTAAAAGTTGCGGACATGAAATTAAAGAGGAAATTTACGTCCCTGAACCGAACTATGCGGCAGAAAGAGCAAGTGACAGTGACGTACAATCTGAGGAAGATTTAGTATGCGACAGTTGTGGTGAAGTTTATGTCCTCGATATTATGAATAGTATGGGTGGTTTATTCATCTACATTGATGGCAAAGAAGATGAAAACCTAAGCTACAGTTATCCGCATTTTGAAGATGAGCATGAAGATACAGATTGGTATATTGAAACGCCATATAGTGAATTTTATGATTTTGCCAAGTATTCACTTCGTGAAGTGGAGACCCTCCTTTCGACCAATTGGCACGACCCATCGCAGGAAGCCGTCGCTCACCGCATGCTTTTTGCTCAATGCATAACAATATTAGAAACATACCTATCAGACACATTTAAGTCGTTAGTTTTGAAAAACAACGATAACACGCTTGCTCTTTTAGAATTTGACAAAGACATACAGAGCGAGAAGTTCACATTGCATGATTTTGCTTCGGACCCTGATCTTATAAAAAAGAAGATTAATGCTCATCTTAGCGGCTTGATGTATCACAATATTGCTAAAATATCGACGCTTTACAATGGAGTACTACAAATTAAATTCGACTTTGGTAGCCATGAAAACAGAAGAAAACTATTCAAGGCTATAGATTACCGTCACGATTGCGTTCATAGGAATGGAAAAGACAAGGATGGCAACGCCCTTGCGTTTATAGATGAACAGTTTGTCTCGGAAACACTCAATATTGTCGAAACACTTATAGACAACATAGAGGACAAAGTTTCTTCAGCGGGCGACGAAGATGAACTGAGAGAAAGTGACGAGGTATAACTCTCGGCACGACCCCTCTCCTTTCAGTCGGGGGTCAGCCTCAAGCCGTTGGTCGGAGAACCAGATTGATAAAAGAAATTGCTCAACATCTAGAACTTATAGATGAAGGACTAGCACTCGATGGGCTTCCTATTAATATGAGGCCATTTCAAGCTACATGGACGTTTGTTCGAGAATTCGTTACCGAAGTTCATACTGAGCAAGATGGCACGAAGCAGCCTGGAAAGCTAACCGAATTCGCGTCCGAAACTTGGTTTAAATATCTCTATGAACATGTCGAACAATGGTATCGGGCACGGTATGGAACGAGAGTTGACAGTAGCTCCACTCGACGATTCCAAGGAATCGCTCTTTTCGCAAGCACTCCATTTGAATTACAAGTGCCGACAACAGTAACTACTCCCGGTGTTCCTGGTGAAACTGTTCGGTTGACATGGCCAGATGTAGTACTCAGCGAGGAGGATGTGTCTACGTGGATTGTTAATCCACCTGATCTCAGCAGCTATAACGAAGAATCACGATTGGAGGCAATCAAGCTGGCAACCGAGGTTGCATCGAAGTTACGAGCTATATGGTCTCGTCTAACAGGTGCATATCTAAGTGATGAAATAGCAAAAAATCTTTTAGCAGGCGTCATTATTCACCTTGAATCAGCCAGCGCACTAATTCTACGATACGAAAAAGAGGGTAGCTTCGGGCGCGCTCAATGGGAAGTGCAAATGGCTTGTGAGTCCGCATATAAAGGGCTACTTCAACAACGAACAGGCAGTTTCATTGAGTCACATGACCTATTTTTTCTTCATGATCGTTCCTTGCCGTATTCTGATAGCGTCTCAAGAGAGCTTCTACGTAAATTACCAAGATGGCAAGAGGCTGCAAACTTCAGATATGGGCAAGGCGATCAACCGACAATCTTCGGTATCGTTTCTTGGTATAGAGTAGCCTTGACGATAATTGCAGAAATTCTTCGGAACTTAAAAGGGCTCCAACTTGCAAACACCAGAATTGAGATTCGGAAAGCCCCTTGGCTCGGATAATAAGTTGGTGAGTCGCTGTTGGCAACTCTTTGAAATTGAATAATCAGAAAATGCGATTCCCAACAAGACAGTTGGACACCGCCAGCCCGAAAAGGCTGGGATTGCGGGTCAACTGCCGAGCCGTTGAACGACAATAAAAGACAGATTCGAAGAGGAAAATCGTTATGACAAAACAGAGAAGTCTAAAAGACCATCCTGCAGTAAATCAGGATAAGCCTAGCCTTGTTCTGCGCGAGGCCCTGCAAGAAGAGTTACGTCGAGCTAGAGAGGCTCTGAAGCCTAATGAGCAGTTCAAAGATGCTTTTCAGAAGTGTCAGATATCTCAAAAGGCACTACAAGAGGCCATGAAACAAGTCAAGCTTTCCAAAAACGTATCGAAAGAGTGGCTTGAATTTCAGCAAGGGCTGAATGCGTCTATTAATCTAGGCAGTCAATCCAAAGACATATCAAATCAGTGGCAGCATGATCACTTGAAGGTGCTCCAAGAGGCAATGAAGCCAGCCCAAAAAATACAGGATTTGACGGATAGGTGGCAAGAATCTCAAAAACACTTTCAAGAAGCGGTGAAGCCAAACAAAAAACTACAAGCTTTGACAAATCAGTGGCAAGAATCTCAAAAAGTTCTCCAAGAAGCCTTGAAGCCTATACAAATTTCAGAAGACGTAACGAAGCAATGGATGAAAGAGTTTCAGAATGTCCTACAGAAGACCATAAAGCCAGCGCAGAAGTTTCAAGATATAGAAATTCAATTGAAAGAATCTCAAAAAGTACTTCAAGTAGCGATAAAGCCTACTCAGAAATTACATGATCTGACAAAACAATGGCAAGAGACTCAGAAGATTTTTAATGATGTTATAAAACCTGTCTCAGAAAACAAAGAGATAACAAAGTGGTTGAAAAATTTTCAGAAGGCAATACAGAATGTTATAGAGCCTGCTGAGAAAGTTGATGACTTTGTGAAGCAGCTTCAACAATCGCAGAAAGCCCTCAAAGAGTCCGTAGCTCCTTCGAAAAAATATCTAGACGCAATCAACAAGGCTGAAACGATTGTAAGTATAGCGAGGAAACATGCCAAAGCCTAATTACAGCGATCAGGTCTTTATTAATTGCCCCTTTGACAATAAATACTTAGCGATGTTCCATGCGAGTGTCTTTACGGTGTTGGATGCAGGCTTTATTCCTCGTTGTTCGCTTGAGGTTGATGATGCCACGCAGGACAGGTTGGGAGCTATTGTTAAACTCATAAATGACTGCCGTTATGGGGTTCATGATTTGTCTCGTGTTCAACTCGACGCAGCTTCAAGGCTACCAAGATTCAATATGCCATTCGAGTATGGTCTTTTTTATAGTGCGAAGCATTTTGGAACGAAGAATCAAAAGCAAAAACAATGTCTAATCCTTGAAGTTGAAAAGCACCGCTACAAAAAGTTTATATCAGACATTGCAGGCATAGACATTACCCCTCACGAAAACTCACCTGACAAGTTAATTCATGCATTAAGAAACTGGCTCCTCAATGCCTCGCGGAGGACAACCATACCTCCCGGAACAAAGATCAATGAGCGTTTTCGTGCATTCCATACTGACATTAAAAAATTATGCAGAAAAAACTCCGTTGATTTCAAAACAATGCCATACATTGAACTTGTACAAAACATGACGGACTGGCTCAAAATAAACCAGATCACTCATACCCGATTATTTGCACCATAATAAAAACCTCAGAGTAGGAGAACCATGAGGGACATATGCTGCTATTGAAAAATTCCGAAATGTAACCAACTGCAAGAACACCGAATGTCCAACAAGGCTTACGACCTGCCCTAAAACCCGGCAGGTCAAAGCCATGCCCGTTTGTCTAAGCAAAGGGAAGATGATGAGTAAGTGGATGTATGGTACCTGTCAAAAAACTTCTAAGGTGGGATTATCTGTGCAAAAAAAACGTCGGTTGCAGCGATACAAGGATTTTCAAACCTTCTCAGATGAATCCAAGGAATTGTTTAACGGTCTTGCCGAGTCTGATTTGAGAAATGAATTCTTCGGTGGTGAATATAGCCTGTGTATTACCCCCGGTGGAGCATATGGCGGGAGAGACAAACGACGCGTTGAAGTTTTTTATGGTCAGAGGCCTTTTGACGCAGACGAAAAAAAGCTGCTGAGTGAACGAGGGGCTAGACTTGACTATTATCTGAACGATGTTGGTGCTGTGGTATGCACTCTAATTCCGGCTCGTACCGAAAACCTGATATGTCCGCCAGTAGTCAATAGGAAAGAGTAGTCCCTCAACACCGGTTTTCGCTGTTTGTTTTTGATTTATGTTTCCAGAGCATAAACAGAGAGGCAACCTGATACTCGACGGTTGTTCACTCTGATATTCGCGGGTTGATTAAGGGGACAGGCACCTAATTGATAGTGGGGGGCTATAAGGGGACAGGCACCTAATTGATAGTGAATAGAGCAATTGGTGCCTGTCCCCTTATTCTCACTTATTCTCCATTTTAAATATTTTGTTTAATGAAAAAGTAATGTAATTTTATGGAAATAAACTCTAATCAGATTTCAAGGGGGAATTATGAAATGGTTTGTGATGGTTGCGTGTTTGGTGGTGTTGACAGGGTGTGCGAATAGAACTGGAACCGTGTGCATCGCCCCCACAACAACCGTAAAAATAGATAATCAGAATCCGGTTGACATTAAACAGGACACAATAGACGCAGTAGCCGGAAAGGTCGCCCCTGTGCTGAAGGAATACGTGGAGTACTACACTAAAATGACCGTATCCGGCGACTGCGATAAATCGACATATAAGCTAATAACAAATATTGACGAAATTAATACGGGGTCGGCAAATGTGCTTTTGTTGGGCGGTAACGGTTCTGACCGGAGATTTGAATTAATTGTAAGCGGCGGCTTGATTGATACAAAAAGGCAAACAGAGGTATTGCATTTTAAAAAAATAAGGGAAGACGGCGACCTTAGATTCGCCTTGAAAGGCGTAAGTAGGGAGATTGCAAAACTGATAAATGTGAAGACTTCCGATGAGCCTTAAAAACCTTTGACAGTATTCTATAAGGGGCTATAAGGGGACAGGCACCTAATTGATAGTGAATAGAGCAATTGGTGCCAGTCCCCTTATTCTCCGTCAAAACTTATCATGGATTTCCCCTTATGGGGATTCTGGTAAATTTATATAGTCTTGACACTATATAGTTTATAAGCTATTTTTCAAATAAGGAAATGAAATTTGGTGTGGAAAATCGTTACGGTTGAATACTTCGATGATTGGTTTCTAGGCTTGGATGCTTCGGAGCAGCAAGACGTGTTGGCCGCCATATTGGTTCTTGAGCAATACGGTCCTATGTTAGGCAGGCCGCACGTTGACAGTCTCAAAGGGACTGATAGGATAAAGAACCTGAAAGAACTCCGCGTACAACACAAAGGCAAACCGTACCGGGTATTTTTCGCCTTTGACCCTCTCCGCCAGGCAGTGATGCTGTGCGGCGGAGACAAAACCGGGAATAAACATTTTTACGAAACCATGATACCTATTGCAGAGCGCGAATTCCTGAACTATCTGCAAGAACTGGAGTAAGTTATGGCAAAGCAACTTTCGGAATTAATTAAAAAAATAGACCCTGCTGTCGTAGCGGCAGCACGTGTTCAGGCAGATCAAGAAATTTTTGAACTCCGTCTAGCTCAATTACGTCAAACAGTGGAGATGTCGCAACATGATTTGGCGACTGCACTTGGAATATCGCAGCCATCCGTCGCCAATCTTGAAAAACGCGGCCACGAAGTTAAAATTTCTTCCCTCAAACGATACATTGAGGCACTTGGTGGCAAACTGTCTCTGGATGTAGAACTGGCTGATGGTCGTCACATCGGCATAAACGTCTAGTGTCACCGGTATTCTGAAAGAGCCTTTTTCTTGGCCCCGCTGAACGGAAAAAAAGGAGGAAATTCGATGGCGTATGCAACAGTGAAGATCAATAATGATAACGTGCCTGAAGAAAATCAATCCGGTCATCACGAACAAGATAGACAATTCTGTGTTCTTGTGTGAGGCGTCTCGACCAAGTGCCAGATAAAAGGTATTTGAGCGGCTCTGGCTTACCAATGCCAGTAAAAGGATCGCGCATGATTGCTTCTATCAAATCAAAAGCACGCAACGCGACTTTTCGGTCAGTCTCCACCCAATGACGCAAGTCTTCACGGAACTCTGGTTGAAAAACTGTATCCCGTTGCTTAGCCTTCAAGGCCAACCTCGGAACGAAGCAGTTTCACTGTAGATGCTGTGCCAGAGCCCTTCAGAGCACGTTCCAACGCAGAAAGTAGCCTTTCAGCATTTTTAGGAGAACGCATCAAGTGAGAGCTTTCCACCAAACTTTGTAGTTCATCAGCGGCAATCATAGCTACATTGTTTCCCTTGCGACGACGAATAAGGACGATCTCTCGATTTTCTATTACCTCGTCACAGAGTCCAGCGAAATTAGCCCTAGCGTTAGTATATGTTGTTTGTAGCATACTTTGTTACCTCCGATTTACGTACAGCTTTACTGTACAACAGCACTTGTTGCCAGTCAACAAAACAAACCTAAAATTAGATAAAACATAACATCCGACTTGCGTTTACGGGCATTTTTCAGGTATTCGCCAAACAGGGCGAGTTCTTTAATTTCAGATTGGCTTATTCCGGTCCTCAAAGGTTTTCAAAACCTTTGAGGTCTTGAGAATGTCTACTTTAACACCATTTGGAATTAGTACTTGATGCCCATTTTCCTCAACCCAGGTCAATATGTCAAACAGGCAGCACTAAGGATACCGGCAGCCAATGATAGGACGCCGAGCAAAATGGCCGGGGCCAGCTCATTCGCGGCAATCCCCCGGCACAGGTCACCAAAACAGGAACGCAGCAGCAAAAACACCAATATCTGAACCACAAGGGCGATCACGGCCCAGATCACCATGTCGATAAACGATGTACTCTGTGCAATGGCACTGGCGAGAGGTATCACAAAACCGAGAAGTGCCCCGCTGAAACTGACCGCCGGCGCAACTTTCCCCTCATGAATCAGCTTGAACTCCGCGTAAGGAGTAATACGGACATATACCGCTGTAAAAAGGGCTACCAGCACCACGGCTGCCAGAAAATGCAGGAAGAAATCGTTTAATCCCCCCAGTGATTCAACCATCGTTGACGTATTCATATTCAACCCTCCACGAAATAATGCGGAATAAATCTGCTGCCATTGGTGGTTATCTCGGTACGGTCTTCCCGAATGCCGATTCCGGCCGGCTCGCCATCGATCATCCACGAACCGATAACCGGATAGTTGCCGTCAAAACAGGGAAGCGGCGCATAGCGCTGATAGATGTACCCTTCTTTGCCGTAAGTACCGTCCGTAAAGACTTCACGACCGTTGCTACGGATAATCACATTGCCTCCTTCGCGGGAAAACAGCGGTTTTCTGACGTGATCCCCGCTCAAAGGGCAGTCCTCAAAACTGGCTTCCAGAAGATTCTCGTGCCCTGGAAAGAGTTGCCAAAGAATGGGAAGAATCCCTTTGTTGCTGAGAATCATCTTCCAGGCCGGCTCCATAATCCGCATCCGGGACTGAGCCAAAAAGGGACCAAACTGCTCCTGCACCAGCCATTCCCACGGGTATAACTTGAATAGCGTCCCGATCGGGTCACCTTCCAGATCGACAAATTTGAGCCGGTTGCTGTCCCAACCTATCTCCTCCATAAACAGTTGGTGAGTTGCAAAGCCCCCCTGAATTGCGGTGTCCCGCAGGTATTCGAGGTTTCCCAAATCTTCGAGGCTTTCCGAAGCGCAGGCAAAGTGGATCGGGTCTCGTTGCACGTACGGCCAGCACTGCCAGAACGAGATCAGCTTTTCGTGGATGGAGTTGAACTGGTCGGCGGCGGGATAGGTGTCCTGAAGCCAGAACCACTGTACCACGCTCGCTTCAAGCAGCGACGTTGGGGTATCTGCGTTATATTCCAGGAGTTTGGGAGCACCGTTACCGTTCCAGACCAGATCGAAGCGGCCATATATCGAAGGTTCATCCATTTCCCATGAGTATTTAATGGCGGGGATAAAGCTTTCCGGTATCTTGAGACGGGCGAACAGATTTTGCCGGAAGACCTCTTCCACGGCCTGGAGACAGAGCGACTGCAGCTCCGCCGACGCGAGATCAAGCGTATCCACTTCGCTGCGGGTGAACCGGTAGCAGGCGGATTCGTCCCAATATGGTTCGTCGTCGATGGTATGATAGGTCATTCCCGCCGACTCGACCCGCTCCTGCCAATCTATGCGCGGCTGTATCGATATCCGCTGCAAACCTTACCCTCCGAAAGATGCGTGGAACGAGCCGAGTGAGCCAAAACCGCTGCGGCTGATTGTGCCAACCCCGACTGATCGGATTGCTCTGCCGCCGACGCTTCCATAGCGCGGACCATAGTAATAATGGGAGGACCCATAATGGCTGCTGCCGGCCGGTGCCTGCTGGCAATCCTTGCCATCTCCCCAGTCATCGACGCAGTCCTTGCGGTTTGCGTAAACATAGTGTTTGCTCTCACCGTAACTCGTGACCGCAAGAGCCCCCATGAGCACCAGAGAAACCTGGAGCGATCTCCTCCGGGGTACTGATACCGCTTCCGAAGGAGCAGGCGCACTATCACGGACTGCCAGTTCCCATTGCGAGAAACGGGGATAAAAATCATAAAAGTAGAGGACGCCTACCAACAGGAACAGGTAAAAATCGAACAGATTGCCAAACAGAAGAAAGAGCAGGAGGCCGAGTAACGCCACCCCATTGGCCGCACCGGCGCAGATAAAGGAAGAGCGATCAGCCTGTTTTAGTCTCACTTCAAGCAAAGCACCTTTTGATTTGACATCGCCAGTGGAAGCCAATCGTTTCTGAAGAAAGAAAACTGAAATTGTAAGTGCGATGCACAGCAGGCGGACGGGGAAAGCGGGAATTCCGGGAGCCAGCCCGTAAAACTTATCAGAAAACCCGGCGGTAAAGAGCGCAATCAGGGAGAAAATTACGAGACAGGCCAATGTCATCCGGTATGACGATACCGCTTTATGATATTCTACGAGAGCGAGGCTGCTTGTGCCTTTTTTCCCGGTTGCGGCCGTACCTGTTTTCCTTTTACCGGTGACATGGTAGATGTCTGCCGCGTATTTCAGAATATCCGCGCAATCATCAGCGGCAACCATATAGCGTCGGATCTTGACCGATTCTCGATGATTCTTTTCCGTGGCGTGAAAAAAACGGATATTCTGCTCGTTAACATCCATGATCAGTTCATCGGTCCGGATTTCGGTCTGCGAGAAGTATCCGTTTTTAACGATCTTGTGCGGAGAGAAGGTAATGGTTCTGGTAAGGATCAGGTCACTCAGGTACCAGACTGCTATTACAAAAATTACAGCCACAATTACTTCGAAAGCAAAAAGGCCCTCTTCGGTAAAGGCCTGAAACATTGGTAAAAACAGGAGTGAGAAAAATATGGCGATTAATTTCTTCGACCAGGGATATTCAACAACGAAGGTTTCATCTGTCCATTTTCGCGAGGATTGCGGAATATCTTCGGTTTCCTGCGGCTCGATTGCTTCGAGTTCTATCTTTTCAAATAGGCTCATGCGGGATACCATCCATCGATGTATTGGTTACTTATCGTTTCTGAATCGAAATTGAAACCTGACGGACATGAGGCACGTTTCGATAAATTTGCCGTCACTGATTAGAATATAAAAACAAATCCCGTATACACGGCAACAATTATTAAATCAACTATAAAGCGGAGAAGTCGAGTGGGCGTTCACGATTGACAAATGTAAAATGGGACTTTATATCTGTCAGCAGGTCCGTTCGTCATCACCTTTCCGATACTGACGGGTGGTGGTCGCTTAAGCCGCTGATTGGCTCAATAAATGGCAAACAATATTGGTTACTTAACCATATGACAAGGAATTGAAATGGGCATTGAAGTTTATGTGGGGCAGCTTTCCGGTTCGGTCACGGAAGATGAGGTGAAGAAGCTGTTTTCCGTAGTCGGCACGGTGACGTCGGTACACATGGTAACCGATCCCGCGTCAGGTGAATTCAGGGGATGCGGGTACGTCAGGATGTCAACCGACGAGGAAGCCAGGGAGGCGATTGACCTCCTGAACGGGGCCAAACTTGGCGACCGCCTGATTGTCGTAAAAAATGCGCCTCCCAAACAATTCAAAAAATCCGGTTCACGTAATGGCGGGCGGAGCGGCTAGTGTTGGTTGCCTGCGGTTGATATTCTATTTTCATATAATTTGTATATGTAGTTTTTTGAATAATTATCTTCCCCATTCAGTTGTTTAATAGTGAAATGTCTGCTAAAAGGGTACCCTGATTTCCACATTGAACAGGTGACTTTAAATTGCCCATGAACAGAAACTTTTACATAGTATCCTGTATCCTCATTTCCTGTCTGCTGTTCCCCTTTCCGGCTCTTGCAGCCAAGGCAAAGAAAGTCGCTGCCTTCACCGCTCAAACTTCAGCCGTCACCCGTCTTCCTGCCGTGCTCAATGATATGAAACATTGGTCGAACCCCGATTACACACGGATCTCGCTGGAGCTTGATCGGGATGTCGTCTGGGAAACCCATGAACTTACCAAGGGGAGCCCCGGCAAAGCGGGAAGGGTTTATATCGATCTGAAGCGGACACGCTTGGGGAAAAGTGTCAAGGACATCACCATCGGAGACGGTCTTCTGAAGGGTGCCCGGGTTGGCCAGTATAAGCCTGACGTGGTAAGGGTGGTTCTGGATACGGAAAATATCAAGGATTATAAAGTGTTCCCCCTCTCAGACCCGGCGCGGCTGGTAATCGATGTTCGCGGAGAACGTCCGACAGAAATTTCGCGTCTCGAACCGTCGATTGTTTCCATGCCCGAACGGGTTGTGGTGCCGAAACTTGAAGATTCACCGGTCGTACCGGAGAAAAAGAATCGTCCTCCCAAAAAAACAACAATCTCGAAAATCCGGCGCGTTGTGATTGACCCTGGTCATGGTGGACATGATCCGGGCGCGGTCGGCTTGAACGGCACACAGGAAAAGGATGTGGTGCTGGCGATCGGGCTCAAGCTGAGGGAAATGTTCACGGAGGAGTTGGGACTGGACGTTGTTATGACTCGTTCGACCGATGTGTTCATCCCGCTGGAGGAACGCACCGCAATTGCCAATAAAGTGGGAGCAGACCTGTTCCTGTCTGTGCATGCCAACGCTGCACCCAACCGGGCGGCCGCCGGCATCGAAACCTATTATCTCAACCTGGCGAAGACAGACAAGGTCGCGCAGCTGGCCGCCAAGGAGAACGGGACATCACTTGAGAAGGTCAGCGTGTTGCAGGCGATACTGTTTGATCTGATGGCAAATTACAAATTGAATGATTCTGCCCACCTGGCCGATGAAGTGCAGAGGTCGCTGCACAAGAAGATCCGGGGCAAGTACAGCGATGTCAAGAACCTGGGAGTCAAACAGGGCCCCTTCTACGTTCTTGTCGGAGCGTCCATGCCGAGTATCCTCGTAGAGACGGCATTTCTCTCGAACGCCGCCGAAGAAGTGCGCCTGAAAGACCCCGCCTACCAGACAATTACAGCCGAAGGAATCCTTGAAGGCGTCCGCAGCTATATCTCCAGCCTGAAGTAATTTTTTCCAGCAGTGTTCAAGCCGTCATGCGGGCTTCGATCTCTCCGGCGGTTGCCGGCCTGATAGCCATGACCGTGCCGATAAACACCAATGCCATACCGGAAAGCGGATGATTGCCATCCAGCACCGCCTTGCCATCAGCAATTTCCGTTACGGTGTAGAAAACGGCTCCATCTTCGAAACCATCATCAGTATCACCTTCAATCATCATCCCGACTTTAAGCGGCTGCGGCAGGTTTTCAACCGGCTCGATCATCAGCAGATCAAAATCGTATTCGCCGAATGCGTCACTCGGCTGAAGTTTTACGGTCACCGTATCGCTAACCGCTTTTCCTTCCAATGCCGCTTCAATCGGGAGGAATACGCCATCATATCCGCCGTGCAGATAGTTGATCGGTTGCTCGCCTTCGTCGAGTATATTTCCGTCAGGGTCAGTAAGGTTATAGCTGAGCGTTACGACTTTGTTTTTGCCTACTTGTGACATGTCACTTCCTTTATGTGGGGTATGGGTGCAGATCAGCGTTGTTTCTGAGTGATGACTTCGGCAATAGTCAGCCGCTCTGGTGAGTCGGCACTGCCGGATTGGGTGAGGTACATGGAGTTGACCGCTGCCAGCACTGTATTAAGCTTATCAATATCGACGACGTCTGAACCGGATACGGAACCGGTTTCGGATAGATTAAGCGGGCAGCAGTCACTGTTGCGCTGGTCATCAAGGGTGTAGACGATTGGCAGTCCGTGGGTACGACAGATGATCGGGCGGGCATTGTAGAGCAGGCAGTGGTTATGGAGCAGGAGTGGACAGCGTTCGCCGTCGGCATGCTTCGCAACATGTCTGCGGATTTCCTCGACTTGAAAAGGGGGCTGTTTTTCCAGCGCTTCGCGCATGGCCGCCGCTTCCACCGGGAAAATCGTGATTGAGGTGCAACAGTCACTACAACCGGCAGAACAGGTAATCCGCTCAGCCAGGGAAGCTGCAATGCCGTTACAGAGGGCATCAACCCTGGCGATCAGTTGACGGTAATTATCGAGAACGTGTGACATGGCGGAATGGGTTACGCTGACTTCTGACGACGGCAGGATTCATTGGCACAGTGCATGTCAGTTACTCTCGCTCTGGGCTTTTAGCGCTTCCATCTGGTAAAACGCCCGTAAGGAATCGGTAATTTCAGCAATATCACCGGTCATGATCGAATCGAGACGGTACAACGTCAGGCCGATGCGGTGATCGGTCATCCGTCCCTGAGGGTAATTATAGGTACGGATTCGTTCGCTGCGGTCGCCCGAACCGACCTGCTGTTTGCGATCCGCAGCCAATTTTGAGTCCTGGGCCTGTTGAATGGTATCAAGGATACGTGTTTTGAGAACCTTTATGGCCTTGGCGCGGTTTTTAATCTGGCTCCGCTCTTCCTGACACGCAACAACAGTGCCGGTAGGAAGGTGGGTAATACGCACGGCTGAGTCGGTGGTATTAACATGCTGACCGCCGGCGCCGGAAGAGCGATAAACGTCAATCTTCAGATCATCCGGGCGGATATCAATATCGACATCTTCCGCTTCCGGCATAATTGCCACGGTGCAGGCGCTGGTGTGAATACGCCCCTGTGCCTCAGTCTCCGGTACGCGCTGGACACGATGAGTACCCGACTCGTACTTGAGCTTGGCGAAAACCCCCTGTCCTTCTACCGAAGCAATGATTTCCTTGTAGCCGCCCCGTTCAGATTCGGAAGCCGAAATGATCTCAACCTTCCAGCGATTGGTGTCGGCGTAGCGCGTGTACATACGGAACAGGTCGCCGGCAAACAGGGCAGATTCATCTCCGCCGGTACCGGCGCGGATTTCCAGGATAACGCTCTTGTCGTCGTTGGGATCTTTCGGGAGGAGCAATAGTTGGATATCGGCGTCGAGCTGGTCTTTTTCAGCTTCAAGACACTTCAGCTCATCTTCAGCCATCTCTTTCATGTCCGGGTCAGCTAACATCTCCCGGTTGTCGGAAATTTCGCCCAGCACCTTCCGATAGCGGCGATAGGCCGCCACCAGTTCACTCAAGTCGGAATGCTCACGTGAAAACTTGCGGAACTCCGGCTGGTTGGAGATAACCGCCGGGTCGGACAACAACGCTTCCAGTTCCTGATAGCGTCGTTCCAGTTCTTCTATCTTGTCCATCATCATACGTCGTAATCCATCACAGCCGTTTACGGCAGCGTCTTTCCTGAGATTGGTTGTTAAAAGGCTACATCTATGTATCTATCTGGAATATCGTTTAATTTAAAACTGATACGGCAGGATATTGGTAACAATGGATGCGCATCTATTACTTTGAGGTTCGCGAAGTATACCCTAAAATGTGTTTCTCCCCAAACAAAAAACCGCTCCTCGTGGAAGAGCGGTCTGACTTTGTCGTCGGAAAGATGAAGATTAGCGCACTATACTGGGCTGACAAATCACCATAATCAAGCTCTATGGGCTGGAAACGCACTCCGCATCTCCTCTTTCATGGCCTTGTATCCCCGCCGTTCGCCATGCTCGGAAATACCGAGATAGAACTCCCGCACCTCACCGCTGGCATTTAATTCCTCCGGCTTGCCACTCATTGCAATGGCGCCGTTCTCCAGAACATAGGCATGATCGGCAATCGACAGGGCTATGGCGGCATTTTGCTCCACCAGAAGAATAGCGGTTTTTCGTTCAGTATTGATGCGGCGAATCAGCGAGAAAATCTCCTGTACCAGCAAGGGCGCAAGTCCGAGGGACGGTTCATCAAGCAGCAGCAGTTGCGGCCGTGCCATCAGACCACGCCCGATGGCAAGCATCTGCTGTTCCCCTCCGCTCAGGTAGCCTGCCGATTGCCGCCGTCGTTCGGCAAGCCGGGGGAAAAAATCGTAGATAAACTCCAGGTCACTACGGAAGCCGGCGCGGTCTTTGCGGGTGTAGCCACCTGCGGCCAGGTTTTCCTCGACGGTCAATTCCTGAAATACCCGGCGCCCCTCGATCACGTGGAAAATGCCGCGCCGTACGACATCATCAGCCGCCATGCCGGTGATATTGTCCCCCCGGAACAGTACCGTGCCGGAGATGATTTTGCCCTGTTCCGACGCCAGCAGTCCGGAAATAGCTTTAATCAGAGTGCTTTTCCCGGCTCCATTGGCTCCGAGCAGGGCAACAATCCCTTCCTCGGGGACCTCCAGAGAAGGTCCCTTCAGAACGAGCATCGAATCACCGTACACTACCTGAATGTTTTCTACCTTGAGCATATTATCTCTTCAATCGTGTTGAAATCCGTACCATCAGTTACAGCCCGAGCCACTCTTTTTTGCGGGGCACATCAATATCTTCAACCTTGACCAGCTTGCCCCCCTTGATCACATACACCACGCTTTTGGTGCTGGAGCGATGATCAGCGCCGCTGTAGGTAACCGGCTGCACCAGTCCGCCAAGATCAAAGTTATTCATGGATTCGAGGGCTTTTTTCACACCTTCACCATTCAACTGCTTGTTCTTGTCAGCTATCCGGAGTCCTTCGCCCCAGGTAAGGGCATATGTCCAGCCACGCACGTAAAATAGATTGTGGCTGTCTTTAGGGTGGTTTTTGGCATGCATATCAGTGATTTTTTTCATGCCCGGAACGTTGGTGCCGTACGGCACTGTTGTGGCCATACCATACACCCCTTCTGCGGCCTCTTTGGCCAATTCCGGGAGTTGCTCGGTCATGCCGTAGTTGTTGAGGAAAAACTTCGTCTTGAGTCCCAGCTTTTTGGCGTCCTTGAGGATAATGGCTGACCACTTCACCGTGTTCTGGATAAATGCGTAGTCGGCGCCCTGTTTCTGCATATTCAGGAGCTGGGTGGTAGCATCCTGAAACCCGGTTGGAGGCGTGATCTGGTCATCAACTACATCGATGCCGATTTCTTTTGCGTATAATTTGCCCGCTTCAATCGGAGATTTTCCAAAACCGTTGTTGGGATAAATAAAGCAGACTTTCGGTTTTTTCCCCTTTTCCTTGAAATCTTTCTTTACGAACTGGAGGAAGGCGCGTACCTGGTCGGAATAGCTGGCGCCCAGGAAAAAGTTGTACGGAGTCTTGGCCGGATTGTTCATGTGTGCGGTAAAACCGGCAGAGAAATACGGGATGCGGTCCTTGGTGACCTGATCCTTGAGCGCCTCGGTGTCGCCGCTTCCCCAGCCTTCAATCATGACGACCTTGTCCTGCTCGACAAACTTCTTGTATGCCGCCACGGCTTCGGGTGTTTTGTAGCCATAGTCAACGCTGATCAGCTCGATTTTTTTGCCGTTGACTCCGCCATTGTTATTCATCCAGGTCACCGCATCGCGAACACCTTCAAGAAAGGGCTTGCCGACCTCGGCAGTGGCTCCGGTCAGGTCGAAAAGGCCACCCACCTTGACGGTATCAGCAGCGAAACTCTGCACTGCACAAGAACAAATCACCGTTACCATCATCAACAACCGTGCAATTTTCATCTGTTCCTCCTTGTTTGATCTTGAGAAATCAAAACCGATTTTTTGTTCTCTGCCAGATGGCCGAGATTCCGTGAGGCTCGAAGATAAGAAATAGTATCACCAGAAGTCCAAACACCAGCTCCTTCAGTGACGCCAGCTTCCCGATCAGTTCCGGAAAACTGCCCGCGAGCGCCGTGGTGGCGAGGCGGAGAAATTCAGGCAGTGCTGTCAGAAACACCGCGCCGAAGATCGTGCCGATTACGCTGCAGAGTCCGCCGATGATGATCATGGCGAGACTGTCGATGGCTATTGAAATAGGAAAGTTTTCCGGGGTAATTATTCTGGTCTGGCATGCCATGAGCGCTCCGGCGACTCCGGCAAAAAATGAACTGAGCGCAAACGAAATCAATTTGTATTTGAAGACATCGATGCCCATTACCGCTGCCGACATCTCCTGGTCCCGTATGGCGATAAAAGCACGGCCTACCCTGGTTCGGAAGATATTTGACACAAACAGCACTGATAAAATAGCGGTCGGGATGATGAGGTAATAAACTGTGCGGTCACTGTCCAGAGCGAAGCCGGCCACTGTTGGCGATGAAATGGTAAGTCCTGCGACGCCGCCCGTAACCGACTCCCAGTGGACGGCCAGAAACTCTACGATAAAATGGGCGGCCAGAGTGGCCATGGCCAGATACAGGCCGCGCAGACGGAGTGACGGGATGCCGACCACCATGCCAAGGGCGGCGGTTATGATTCCGGCAACAGGAATGCAAAAAATGAAGTTTATGCCGGTGCGCATGGCCAACCAGGACGCGCTATATGCGCCGATGGCCATGAAGGCGGCGTTGCCGAGTGAAATAAGGCCGGTGAAACCGGTAAGAATGTTGAGCCCCAGAGCGGCGATTACCGCAATACCGATCCGGTTCACGACGTCCAGGACATAAGATGAACCATACACCGGAACAAACATAAGGCAGACGAGGAACGACACTGTTGCCGCCAGACTCTTTTTAGAGTGGAACAGGCCCATGTCGGCCTTTATCATGAGGGCAATTCGTTCCCTCATCACATCCTCTCAATCCGGCGTGAGCCGAGAAGCCCTGAAGGGCGAACCATGAGTATCAATACCAGAGCGATATACGGAACAACCTCCTTAACGCCTCCTCCGACTAAAGGGTCAAGGTAGCCACCGCACAGATTTTCCAGCAGACCGATGATCAGACCACCCAGAACCGCCCCTGCGATACTGTCCATACCACCGAGAATTACTACCGGCAGCACCTTCAGTCCCATGTTGGCGAGCGACATGTCCACACCGCCGCGAATAGCTCCCAGAAGAATGCCGCCAATGGCTGAGACCATTGCCGCTATACACCATGACATGGCAAAAACTTTCTTGACGCTGATGCCCATTGAAAGGGCTGTCTGGCGACTTGAGGCCGTAGCGCGCATGGCCAGACCGGATTTGGTGTATTTGAAAAATGCTGTTAAAGCGGTTAACAGGACGGCAACGCAACAGAGCGAATACAGATAGCCGATTGAAACCGGAACCGGCCCGATATGTACCGGTTCCGGGGGGAATATCTCCGGAAACGGAATGGTATCAACTCCAAAGAAAATTTGCAGGAGTGCCCGTAATACCGAAGCCAGGCCAAGAGTCGCCATGATGACCGAGATAACCGGAGAGCCAAGGAGAGGCCGGAGAGTGGTGCGTTCGATCACGATTCCGAGCAGCGCAGAAAACAGCATGGTTATGACAAAGGCGGCAATAAAGGGTACTTTGTGCTGAAGCACCAGGTAAAGGCAGATATACGCTCCGACCATGAGAAATTCTCCCTGGGCCAGATTAAGCGCACTGGAGGATTTGAAAATGATGACAAATCCGGTGGCAACCAAGGCATAGATGCTGCCGACCACCAGGCCGTTTATGAGCAACTGCATGAGAAAAGTGAAATCCATGTCAGAAAAACCCGTCGTCCTCTCCCAGATATGCCTTGATGACATGCGGGTCGTTCATAATCTGCTCCGGTGAGCCGAGCGCTATCCTTTTACCGAAATCCAGAACACAGACGGTATCGGAAATATCCATAACCATTCCCATGTCATGCTCGATCATTACCACCGTGATCTTACGGCGACAATTTGCCTCAAGGATGAATCCGACCATGTCGTCCCGTTCCGCCGCATTCATTCCGGCCATCGGCTCATCCAGCAGCAGTAGGCGTGGTTCCATGGCCAGGGCTCGTGCAAGTTCGACTCTTTTCTGCCTTCCGTAGGGGAGCGAACCAACCGCGCAGCGTCTGATGTCCTGTAGCCCCAATGACTCGATAATCTCTTCCACCACGGCACGATGATGCTCTTCGTCGCACTTCGCCCAGCCCCAAAACAAACCGCCGGAAATGACTCCCGCGCGTTGGCTCAGGTGGCGGCCGGTCATGATGTTGTCGATCACCGACAGTTCCCGGAACAGCGCAATGTTCTGAAATGAACGGGCAATGCCGCGTTTAGCGCGCTGATGCGGCGGGAGATCTCTGATCGTCAGGCCGTCAAACTTAATTTCTCCCTGCTGAGGCCGGTATAATCCGCTGATACAGTTGAGCATAGAGGATTTGCCGGCACCGTTCGGGCCGATAATGGCAAATATTTCACCGTCCATCACTTCGAAGGAAACTCCATCGAGGGCAGTCACGCCGCCGAACGTAAGCCTGATGTCATGACAGGAAAGTTGTGTATTCAACGATAAAGCCATTTGGTATTTGCAACCTTCAGTAGACATAATTGGTGCAGCTTCATACCATAAAAACAGTAAATTACAAAACAGAATTCTATTTCATATCCATTTGTAT
The DNA here is from genome assembly GCA_025355325.1 of Geobacteraceae bacterium. Taxonomy (GTDB): domain Bacteria; phylum Desulfobacterota; class Desulfuromonadia; order Geobacterales; family Pseudopelobacteraceae; genus JACRCG01. The sequence continues at coordinate 3,900 of JANXZX010000174.1, read as the reverse complement.
TATAAAGCAAAAAAACAATTTACTCTAAGCAAACTATTTGATTATACAAATACCATTTTATGCAAAGATTATTTGGGCGGAACCAAAAGACCCGCGCAACTTTTTTGAAAGTTGAGCGGGTCTTTTGGTAAATGAAGAGGTATGTAGTTAATACATTCCAGGGTACGTAAGAAGCCATCCCTGAACTAATAAATCAAATAATTTTGTTCAGCGGGTACTCGATAATGCCTTGCGCGCCAAGCTTGATGAGATCGGGAACTACTTTGCGGACATCCTTTTCTGACAGGATACTCTCGATGGAGAGCCAGTCGGAATTATAGAGGTGCGACACTGTTGGATTTTTGAGACTGGGAAGTACCTGGGTTATCGCCTCGATCTTGTCTGCCGGGGCATTCATTTTCAGACCAACCATGCCTTCCGCAGCCAACGAAGATTTAAGCAGAGTGGCGATCTGTTCAATCTTTGCCCGTTTCCAGGGATCTGCCCAGGCGGACTTGCTTGCCAACAGAACCGGCACCGATTCCATCAGCTCACAGACGATGCGGAGGCCGTTTGCTTTTATTGTCGAACCGGTTTCCGTCACTTCGACAATGGCATCGCAGAGCCCGTCAACTACCTTCGCCTCGGTGGCCCCCCATGAAAACTCAACGTTAACCGGGATGTCGCGCTCGGCAAAATAGCGCTTGGTAAATCCGACCAGCTCGGTAGAGATAGTGGCACCGTGGAGATCTTCCGGTTTCTGCACCTTAGAATCACCGTTGACCACCAAGACCCAGCGGGCCGGGCGGCGGGATACTTTTGAATACACCATTTCGCAAACTTCAACCACATCGGAGTCATTTTCACGCACCCAGTCGCGCCCGGCAATACCGGCATCGATAGTTTCGCGCTCGACGTACCGGGCCATTTCCTGCGGACGGATCAGTTTGCAGTTCATTTCGGTATCGTCAACTCCCGGAAAATAGCTACGGGAGGAAATGCTGATCTGCCATCCGGCTTTCTTAAACAGACCGACTGTGGCATCTTCGAGGCTCCCTTTGGGGATGCCGAAATTCAGTACGTTAGACATATAAATCTTCTCCTGTGATATTATTATTTTTTATACACTTCATTCGGGTCAAACAATGGATTCGAGTGTTCGACCCACTGATCGTTTTCCCATTTGACGTAGAAACAGCTCCTGTTGCCGGTGTGACAGGCAGCAAGTCCGTTCTGTTTGACCTTGATAACGACAGTATCGGCGTCACAGTCAGTCAGAACCTCCATAACTTCCTGAGTATTGCCGGACTCCTCGCCCTTCATCCAGTACTTGTTACGAGTACGGCTGAAGAACCAGGTTTTGCCATCCTTCAAAGTCAAGTCGAGGGTCTTTTTATCCATAAAAGCCACCATCAGAATTTCACCATTTTGGTAATCCTGAATAACAGCCGGGATCAGCCCACCCATTTTATCGAAATCAATCTGAATCACGTTATACCTCCATACTTGGTAATTTAATGCTAAAACGCCCCGAAAATCTCAGGGCGTTATAAAGAGAGCTTGGAATACTAACCGAAAAAAACACCGATGAACAGCATAAATATGTACACTCACCAAAAGTCCGCATTTTTTCAGCGTCTCTCGCCGAATTGAAAAACTGTAAGCGCTTTATATGGATCAGCAGACCATAGGCAATAAAAAAGCCCCTATTTTCAAGGGGCTTAAGTACTTGTCCGGACGGTACCGGACTATTTAATGGTGGCGGTGCAGAGATTTGAACTCCGGACCTAGCGAATATGAGTCGCTTGCTCTAGCCAACTGAGCTACACCGCCATTTGAAATCGCCCCTTAGGTTGACACACCAAAGAGGCGATATTTTCTCGATTCCCTAGACTGGTTGATCCAGTCACCTTCAGCATATGGGATATTTCAGTTCAAATATTCTCAATCGATCTAAGTTACGAAGCAACCGGTATCCGTCAGAAAATAGTCTCGGCACATTACACCCATATTGGACTGTTGTCAAGCTTTTAGACTACTAACAGGGAAACAAACTTATTTGGACAGCATTCGTCAATCGTGATATATTGCGCTGATATTATTGGCATTAAATCCTTAATTTAGTTTTGACGCAACCAACCGATACATTAATATAGACGCCAGGCTTCATTGTTTAATGATCGCGCAAAAGAATGATCTGATTTCTTAACACACCACTGTGATAAACTCATGAAATTAAAATTTAAAAAATTATTTGTTGGAGATCTTGTTTTAGCCGGGTTGGCATTTTATCTGGCCTTGAGATTCCGTTTCGATCTGCAGTATGCCCACTATGAGCTTTTTTCCAAGTCGCTATTCAGGCCGATCCTTTTTGTCTCGGTACTCGCGACGGTATCGTATGTTTTTGAAATGTACAGCCTGTCAAAACAGCGTAACGTTACACAACTCCTGCAACAGATTATCATGTCTGTATTCGTCTCGTTTCTGGCGCTTTCCGCTATAATTTTTCTCAACCCTGCCTGGATGCTCGGACGAGGAGTGCTGGCTATTTCGTTGTTATTGTTTGTATGTTTTCAGTTCTGCTGGCACATGCTGTTCCGCACTGCATTTGACCTTCCCTATCTTGCTGAGCACATTATCATTGTGGGTACCGGACAGACCGCACTTCAAATCAGTAAGCTGATTAAATCTGCGTCAGACGTCAATCATGTTTTGAAAGGATTTATTTCATACGCCGAACGCAGTGAAACGGAGTCTTACGTGCCGCAAGAGATGATCCTTGGAAACATGGAACACCTGCTTGAAATCGTGACGCGCGTCTCGGCAACTAAGCTTGTGGTCATTCATCATCAGGATCTGGAAAACAGCTATTCCCAAAATCTGTTGCTGAACTGTAAGTTGCTGGGAGTTGATGTTTCTGATGCGCCATCCTATTTTGAAAGCGTTTCTGAAAAGCTGATGCTTGAACATCTGGACATGAACGACCTGATCTATTCTTCAGGCTTCAGAAGCAGTGCTTTAACAATAATCATGAAACGCGTATTTGACGTTGTTTTATCAGTGATCGGAATCGTGATCATGGTTCCGTTTTTTCCGATAATTAGTCTTTTGGTCAAGTTCAACTCTGTGGGGCCTGTTTTTTATCGTCAGGAACGGGTTGGCTATATGGGCAAACGTTTTTATCTTTACAAATTCAGAACAATGAGAAAAGATGCGGAGTTGGGCACCGGGGCTGTTTGGGCACAGGAAAATGACCCACGCATCAGTCCAATTGGCAAACTACTCAGAAAAACACGTCTCGACGAACTGCCACAACTTTTTAACGTACTTGTCGGCAATATGAGTTTTATCGGCCCACGTCCGGAACGGCCGGAATTTGTCAGCGAACTGCAGGAGCAGATACCGTTCTACACTAAGCGCCACTTCATCAAGCCGGGCATTACCGGGTGGGCTCAAGTAAAACACCCCTATGGTGCTTCAATTGAAGAGTCCTACGAAAAATTGCGCTATGATCTGTATTATTTTAAACATATGAATCTGTTCCTGGATACGCTCATCTTTTTGAAAACCATCAGGGTCGTGTTTTCTCAGTTCGGAGGAAGGTAATAGTATGGGGCTTTCAACCAGGACAGTCTTGATCGTAGCAGCGCTTTTTATGCTTTTCGCTGCCTCTATGGCACACGCCGGTTACTATATCATCGGTGAGGGCGATAAGTTGCAAATTTCGGTTTGGGGAGTTGATCGGCTAAATTTTGAGGTAAAGGTTCGTCCAGACGGAATGATCACCGTCCCGGGAGTGGGTGATGTCTCTGCCAGCGGGCGAAAACCGGAGGATCTGAAAAAAGAACTCACAAAGCGCCTCGCCGATCTGGTTAAAAATCCAATTGTTACGGTAACGGTCAGCGATATTACCAACACCAA
>JANXZX010000157.1 GCA_025355325.1 Geobacteraceae bacterium | reverse complement strand
GCAGGATTCACACAAGGGATGGTGGATTGGCTGAATGCCGGCACACCCCTCAATGTTCAGGTAGCGGGTAATGGCGACCACCTCACCGCAGGACACGTCTATGTCAATCCGGCTGAACACTCGATGATGATTTCCGAACAGGGGGTGGTTATTCTTGGCCATGGCGATGCCCGTCAGATTTATCATCCGTCCTGTAATACCCTTATTTCCTCAGTTGCTGCGTCATATCGAAAAGGAGCAATAGGTCTTATTTTGAGCGGCATGGGAGATGACGGCGTTTCCGGTATGGAAGCAATCCGGAGGGTCGGGGGGGGCACCTTGGCTCAGGATTCGGCAAGCTCGGTTATCTTCGGTATGAATCGTATTGCGGTGGAACGCGGCTGTATCGATAAGGTGCTGTCTCTTGAAGATATCTCCGCCGAGTTGATACTGCGGGCAGGAGTCCGGTAGTGGTGGAATTATGAACAGAAATAGCAACCTTGCTGCCTTCAAAGAACTGTTGCTGCGTACGTGCGGACACAGCTTCGAAAAGGACCGGGAACAGGCCCTTTCGAAGAGTATAACCAAGCGGATGAAAGTGCGTGGCGTAGATGGGCATGATGCCTATATCTCTCTCTTGATGTGCGACAGCGATGAGCTTCTCCGGTTGACGGAGCTGCTCACCGTCAATGAAACATATTTTTTCCGTGAACCGGATCATCTGAACATGGTGATCGATACCTTGTTGCCGGAATTCATGACTATTCGCAGTCCGAAACCGGTCAGAATAGTGAGCGCCGGCTGTTCGACAGGAGAGGAGCCGTATACCATTGCAATTATGCTTTGGGAACGATTCGGAGCGGATTGTGAGCGACTGTTTGACATCGTCGGAGTGGACATAGATTCCATTGTCATCGCCTCGGCAAAGCAGGGTGCGTATGGAAAAAATTCGTTTCGTGGCATGGACCCGTCTCTGTTGGAGCGATACTTCGATCCCAGTTGTTCCGGTAAATACCAGGTCAGGGATTATATAAAAAAACTGGTTCGGTTCGAGGTGGTAAATCTGCTGGACTCCTCGTATCCCGTGCGGATGCAGCAGCCTGATATCATTTTGTATCGAAACGTCTCCATCTATTTTCCCGGACAGGTGCAGCGCGAAATATTCGGCAAACTTGCGGAGCTCCTTGTCGATGAAGGGTTGCTGCTGGTCGGCGTTTCGGAGACGTTCCATCATGATGTCGGAATTCTTTCTCTCATAAGACAGGGTCCGCTCTTTTATTACCGCAAAACACCGCCGATCATTTTTGCGGAACGCCGATCTTCAAAGCACATTTCGCAACCAGCCGTACAGTGGCGGGGTGAGTCTGTGCAGGCTGTTCCGGTTTCTACGATCAGGTCTGTTATTCGTCAGGCAAGATTGCCGGAGAAACAAGCTTCTGATGTTTCAGGGTTACGCCAGCTCTCGGATGTCAGAGAACGATTTGACGAGGCTATTACGTTGGCTCACCTCAATAAGTACGATAAGGCACTCGATATTATTGCGGCCATTATCGAACAGGATAACAGCTTTGAGAAGGCGTACTCTCTTAAGGGGAGTCTGCTGATGAACGCGTCACGTTTCGACGAGGCGCGCAGTGTTTGTGAAACCATATTGAACCGGGATTTGCTCTGTCTTGAGGCATATCTTATGCTCGGAATCATTGCCCGCCAGAAGGGGAATAACGATGAAGCGATTAAACGTTTCAGGGAGGCCATTTATCTGGATGCTTCCTGTTGGCTTGCCCATTTCCATACCGCTGAAATACTGTTTGTGCAAAAGGATGTAAAACGGTCGCGAAACAGCTTTGAAACAACGCTGAAAATCCTTGAAAGCGGATCACTGAAGGAGCGGGGGCAGGCTTTTTTTCCCCTTTCATACAACGCAGAACAGTTTATTGTTATCTGTCGGCATAAATTGTCTCTCCTTGACTCATCGAAAGGGTGATGTCCAACGTGTTAAAAGAGCAGGTAATACATGGCCTTTGATCACTCAAAATTTCTTGCACGTTTTGTCGAAGAGGCACGTGAACATTGTTCCAGGATAAGCGAAGGTTTACTCAATCTGGAGCATTCGCCCGGCGATACAGAGCTTGTCAACGGTCTGTTCCGGTCGGCGCATACCATCAAGGGCTCATCCCGTATGATGAAGCTTTCCGGTGTTACCGAGCTTGCCCACAAGATGGAGGATGTTCTTGATGCGGTACGCAGTGGAAAAATATCATTGGACACCTCCGTCTCTGATGCTCTTTTTCGGGGAGTTGATGCTCTATTGACATTGCTGGAACGGATAGTAGTGGGCGAGACGACGGCAACTGCTCCTGAAATGCTCTGTGCTGAGTTGGCTACAGTTGCTATGCCGCCGGTAGTTGACGATGCGACGGCAGTGGAGATTACTTTGCTTCACTCAGACCGGTCTGACAATGATGCACCTACAGTTGTTGCCACAGCCGCCGAACCAGCCTTGCCGTTCCAAGCCATAAAAAAACGCCAGATAGATTATCTCAGAGTCGATGCTGCCAAGCTCGACGACCTGATCAGGCTCATGGGAGAGATTGTTTCCGAACATGGCAGGCTCAGGAGGCAGGTCGCAAAACTCGGTGAGATCGAGCGGGCAACGTCACGGCATTTGAATGCTGTTGCTGAACAGCTTCATGCCGGTGCAGGATGTGACTTTCTGATTGAGTCCGGCGCTGCGCTACAGCTTTCCATGCGCCAGTCGGTGCGAACCATGCTAGACGCGTCCCTGCTACAGGATCACCTTGTCAGTGATCTACAGGGAACCTCCCTCAGGCTGCGCATGCAGCCGCTCTCCACGGTTTTTGACCCGCTTCGTCGCACTGTACGTGATCTTGCCCTTGAATATGGCAAGGATGTTGATTTTATTGTGGAGGGGGGAGACACCGAGCTTGACCGGAAGATTATCGACCGGATCGGCGATTCGCTTCTGCATATGATTCGCAACTCTCTCGACCATGGTTTGGAAAGCACTGCCGAAAGAATTACAGCAGGGAAACCGTCCAAGGGAGCTATTACGCTTTCCGCATATTATGACAGCGGCTGCGTGACTATTGCTCTTGGAGACGATGGCCGGGGCATGTCCGTTGATAAAATCCGTGAGAAAGCCCTTTCCAGGCGGCTGTTCGGTCCCGAAGTGCTGGCCGCAATGGCCCGGGCCGAGATAATCGACCTGATCTTCATGCCCGGATTCAGTACGAGCTCCATTATTACCGATCTTTCCGGTCGTGGCGTCGGAATGGATGTTGTCAGAAAAAGCATTGTAGATGAACTGAAAGGAACGATAGTCGTTGAAACGAAGGAAAACAGCGGGACTACCTTTCTTCTGCGGCTGCCTCTGAATCTTGCCGTGTTTCCTCTGTTTTTAGTTTCAACGAACGGGAAAATATGCGCATTGCCGGCGACCTCACTTGTCGAAATGCTTATGGTCAAGCGGGAAGAAATTATTGAAATTGTCCATAAACGTGCCGTCCGTCTCAGGGAGCGGATCATTCCACTTGAAAATCTGGCCGCTCTCCTCAGGCTTCCCCAGGAATCAACCTCCGAAGCGGGTGAAGTGGTTGTTGTAATCATCCGGGATGGAGAAGAACAACTGGGGCTGGTGGTTGATGAGATTATCGGTCGCGAGGAAATGGTGGTAAAGCCTCTGCCGTCGCATCTGCAAAATCTGCGCATGGTATCAGGCGTTACTATCGGGGAGCGGGACAGCATCATCAACGTCCTTCAAATTTCCGAACTTATCAGACACGCGAGGGAGATCAGCGAGCCGGGACGGTTGCTCCCTGCCGCCAGGGAGGATCGCGTTGCAACGGTATTGGTTGTGGATGATTCGATCAATACCCGGGAGATTGAAAAGAGTATTCTTGAGGCGTACGGCTATTTCGTGGTCACAGCGGAGGACGGCGATGAGGCATTTGAAAAAACGCGCGAGGTGCTATACGATCTGGTTATCACCGATGTAGAAATGCCAGGGCTTGACGGATTTTCTCTGACAATGCGTCTTCGCGATGATGATCGTTATCGGAATGTGCCGATTATCATAGTTACCTCGCTGGAAAAAGATGAGGACAAAAAACGGGGCATTGCGGTCGGAGCAGACGCTTATATTGTCAAGGGAGCCTTCGACCAATCTAATCTAATAGAAACCGTTCGAAGTCTGATCGGATGATACGGAGCATGTATGAGTGACGTGTCGGCAACTATTCTGGTGGTGGATGATGATGGCTTTACTGCCGAAATGACGGGAATGATTCTGGAAACGGCCGGGTACGGCGTCTCTATAGCGGATGGGGCTATTGATGCCATGGAACAAATTGCGAATAATCCCGCCATCAGTGTGGTGGTGTCGGATATGAATATGCCGTTTATCGATGGGGCTCAGCTTTTTACAGAGTTGCGGGAGAACGGCTATTTACAGCCATTTGTACTCCTTACCGGAGAAGATGCTATCCCTCTCAAGTCTGCCTATCCGGAAATGGACGCCGTGCTGACGAAGGATGAGGAGCTTCAGGAAAAACTACCGGAGACGGTGGCATCTCTCCTTTCGCGTTGCTGAAAAATACGAATATATTCGGATACAGGTTTTGGTAATTCCCTATGCTGTGAAACATGAAAGGAAGACCCGTATGAGCCCGAAAAAAGGAACTATTGAGGAGAAGCTGAAAAAAATCCGAAATGCTTATATTAATCAGCTTCCTGAACAGCTTGAAGGGATTCGGGCTTCCTATGCAGCATATGTGAATAGAAACCAGGGGGGCGCGTTATCGATGGAAGATCTTCATCGACGTATTCACACCTTGAAGGGCGCGTGTGCGTCGTTCAGGTTGAGTATGTTGAGTTCGGCCGCCACGGCCGGGGAGCTTCTGACGAAGGAAGCGATGCAGAGCACAACGCTACCCGACGGAATGTGGCATCATAAGATGTTGGAGTTGTTTGGCCGGATGGAACAGGAAATATCCTCCATCGATCCCGACCAGGGAATGGAGTTGCAGATTCATGAACTGGAAATTGCCACTAGAGGAACGAGCGAAAGGGAACGGAAGGTTGTTTATCTCTGTGAGGATGATTCTTATCAACGATTGACTCTGGCAACACAGATAGGTTGTTTTGGCTTTGAAGTGCTTTCTTTCGGCGAACTGGATCAATTGGCCAGCGCTGTACAGAGCGCTCCGCCCGATGCGATTGTCATGGACATGACCTTTCCCGATAAGCCGCACGGGGGGGCTGATATTATTTCATTTATTCAGTCCGGTCGTCCTAACCCGATCCCAACGCTCTTTATTTCCTCACTGGGATCGTTCGATAATCGTTTGGCAGCGGTACGTGCCGGTTCCAGTGGTTATTTTGTCAAGCCGGTTAATATGACAGAGCTCTGCTCGACCCTTACCCGGCTCACATCGGCAGTGAAGCCGGAGCCGTACCGGATCATGATCATTGATGACGACCCGCAACTGGCCGAATATCACTCGTTGATACTCCAGGACTCAGGAATGATTTCTCTGGTGATCAACGATTCGCTACAGGTTATGGCGCCGTTGTTTGAATTCAAACCGGACCTGATACTAATGGATATGTACATGCCCGGCTGCAATGGCATGGAACTGGCCAAAGCCATCCGGCAGATCGGTTCCTATTTCAGTATTCCAATTGTGTATCTTTCCAGCGAAACTGATCTGGACAAGCAGTATCAGGCTTTGGTGATTGGAGGGGATGCATTTCTAACCAAACCGATTGACCCCCAACGCCTGGTCAATTCTGTTGTCTCACGAGCCGAGCGGATGAAAATCATTCGCTCCCAGATGGTGCGGGACAGTATGACAGGCCTGTTTAACCATACCGCCACCAAGGAACAGTTGGATACCGCCATTGCCCATGCGCAACGCAAACAGGAAGAAGTCTGTTTTGCCATGATCGATGTAGATAAATTCAAGAGGGTGAATGACACCTATGGTCATCCGATCGGTGACCGTGTGCTGATCGCCCTTGCAAGTCTTATCAGGCAACGTGTACGAAAAACTGACACCGTCGGTCGGTTTGGCGGCGAAGAGTTTGCGGTGATCCTTCCCGATTGTAGCCTGGCTGTGGCTGTTGATCTTCTTAACGAGGTGCGGGAGAGTTTTTCAACCCTCAGCTTTCAAGCAAAAGAGGAAGCGTTTTCATGCACGTTCAGTTGTGGTGTCGCGCCGCTATCGCTTTTTGGAGATGCAACTGCGCTTAACGCCGGGGCTGACGAAGCACTCTATGCTGCCAAGCACCGCGGGCGAAATCTGGTTGTGGCTGCTGAGGGGCGGTGACTGGACGAAGCAGATTGAATCTGATGGGCAGAGTTACGATGATGAATTTTGGTTTAGCTGAGTGTGCCGGTGGCCAACAATTCGGCGGCGTGTTTCAGGGCTGAATCGGTTACCGTGGTTCCGGCCAGCATGCGAGCCACCTCATGGGTGCGCTCATTCAGATTGAGTTCAAGGACACGGGTGGTTGTCCGGCCGTCCGAGACCAGTTTTTCTACCCGCAGCTGCTGGTCGGCACAGACCGCCACCTGGGGCAGATGGGTGATACAGAGTACCTGCTGACGAGCCGCAACATTTTTTAGTTTCCTTCCAACAAGTTCTGACGTTGCTCCGCCAATACCGGTATCGACTTCGTCAAAAACCAATGTCGGGACATCGCTGTCAGGCAGCACCTGTTTGATTGCCAACATCAGGCGGGACAGTTCTCCGCCGGAAGCGATCCTTCCCAATGGCCGCGGCACCTCCCCCGGATTCGGAGAAAAGAGAAATTCCACCCGTTCAAAGCCGCTGGTTCGAGGTTCGGGCAATGCCTCCAGGGTCGGTTCGATGATGGCGCCCTTCATGGCCAACTGATGCGCTTCAGCCTCCAGCGCGTGTTTCAGCTTGATGGCTGCGGCGACGCGCGCTGCCGTGAGTTTCCCCCCCACAAGCTTCAATTCTTCTTTCAGGGCATCCCGTTCGGTTTCCAGAGCGTGCCTGTTCAACTCTCTGCTGCGTAATTGTTCCAGTTCTCCGTCGATTCCCGTCTTGTACGACAGTATCTCCGCCACCGTTGGAGCATATTTCTTTTTCAGTCTGCCAAGGAGGTCAAGGCGATCATCAATCTGCTGTAGTGCCACGGGATCCGATTCGATTCGGGAGGCGTAGTCACGCAGGGTCAGGGCGGCATCCTCCAATTGGAGATAGGCGCCATCAATCGAAACGGCTGTCTCCTGCAGCGTGTGGTCAATGGTCGATAATTCGATAATTAAGTTGGAAATCCTTCTGAGCTGTCCCAACAGCGTACCATCTCCGCCATACAGGCGATCAAAAGCTTCGCTGCTGACAGCGGCCAATTTTCCGGCACTCGCCAGAAGGTGGCGCTGTTCTTCAAGCTGTTCCTCTTCGCCCGGTTTGAGGGCTGCTTTCTCAATTTCATCCGACTGGTATGTCAGCAGGTCGAGGCGACGTTCAGCCTCACGTTCGGCGTTCTCCAGTCCGGCAAGCTGATTGTCTACCGATGCAAGTCGGTCGAAAAGAGTAGAGAATTTCTGGCGGAGTTCTCCGATGCCGGCATATGCATCAAGAAGTCGCAAGTGGTTTTCCGGTTTGAGCAGGGTTTGGGAATCGTGCTGACCGTAAATATTGATCAGGCGCGGAGCAATATCAACCAGAAGTGTGAGGGTTGCCATGCTGCCGTTGATGAAAATCCTGTTTTTACCGCTTCGCGACAGGGATCGTTTGATCAGCAATTCGTCGGCAGCGTCGAATCCTGCCTCCGTCAGTAACAGCTTGATCTCGGGCTGGCCTGATATGTCGAACAGTGCCTCGACGACCGCTTCGTCCTCTCCGGAACGGATGAGATCGCTGGACGCACGATTACCCATGATCAGTCCCACCGCATCGATGATGATGGACTTGCCAGCCCCGGTCTCGCCGGTTAGCACCGTCAGGCCACGCCTGAATGCGATCTGCAGCGTGTTGATAATCGCGACATTTTTTATGGTCAGATCGGTTAACATACTGTTCAGCGCTCTCCCCATTTCAATTTGGTGCGCAGAATCTCAAAATAATCGCGACTGCGCGACATAACCAGCGAAGTCGTCTCCAGAGCTTTGCGAACCTCGACAGAGTCGCCTTCCCGCAATTCAAAGCCGACCTGACCGTCCAGCGTCAGATACACTTTCTCATCAAAGGAGGATGTGACGGTTACCGAGATAATCGACTCATCGGTGACGACAATCGGGCGGTTAGTGAGAGTGTGTGGGCAGATCGGCGTGATGACGATACAGCTCATCAGCGGGTGGATGATCGGACCGCCGGCAGACAGTGAATAGCCGGTGGAACCGGTCGGGGTGGAAACAATCAGGCCATCGGCCTTGTAGGTGGTCAGAAAATGGCGGTTGACCTTGGTTTCCAGATCCACAATCCGGGCCAGCGCGCCCTTGTTGATAACCATGTCGTTCAGAACATGGCATCTTTCAATTTCCTGGCCTTCACGGTGAAGGGTCACGTCCAGCATCATCCGTTCCGAGACGCGCGGGTTTCCCTCAAGGCACTTTTCCAGGCGGGTATACAGCTCCTCAACGGTGATTTCCGTCAAAAAGCCGAGGCTCCCCAGATTGACTCCCAGAATAGGAACATCCTTGTCGCAGAAGAGCCGGGCCACCGAGATAAGAGTGCCATCTCCTCCAAGCACCACAATTAATTCCGCCTGCTCGCGAATTTCTTCTTCTGAAAGTACCTTGGAGTAGCCGAGCTGACGAGTCAACTCGGTTTCTGGCATCGGAGTGCAGCCGCGCTCTTCCAGCCAGTTGATCAGGTCGCTGGCGATACCGAGACAGCGAGGGTCATGGACTTTGGCGAATATGGCTACGTTCTGGAACTCTTGCATGGCGATTCACCTATCTCAGTTTCTTAATCTTCTCCAGACTCTCTTCCAACACCAGTTTTTTTGCAGTGACATCGGCCAGTTTCTGGCGTTCCTTGGCGACAATCTCGGCAGGAGCGCGGTCAACGAAAGCAGGGCTCTCCAGCTTTTTAGAGAACATTTCGATCTCTTTTTCAATCTTGCCGATCTCCTTGAGCAGGCGTTCCTCTTCAGCCGCCACATCCACCAGGCCTTTCAACGGAACATAGATCTGTACGTCTCCGGCGACCTGAATCGAGGCGTCTTCCGGCTTTTCGATGCCATGGCCGATAGCTAGATCGGAAACCCTGGCCAGACTGATAATGGCGCTTTCGTTGTGCTTCATCAACCGCCGGGTATCTTCGCTGTCGCAGGAGAGAATTACGGCAATCTGTTTTGACGGCGGCACTTCCATCTCGCCGCGAATGTTGCGAATCCCACCGATAACCGCCATGATCCGTTCCATGTCGGCGGCGTCCTGCGGGAAGGACCGGCTGTCACACGCAACGGGGTAGGGGGCCTGCATGATGGTCGGAGTGGCTTTTGTCCCCGGCAGTGCCTGCCAGATCTCTTCGGTAATGAACGGCATGAACGGGTGCAACAGGCGGAGCAGGTTTTCCAGTGTGTACCAGAGAACATACCGGGTGGCCTGCTTTCGCTCCGGTGAACCGTTGTAGATGTCCTGCTTGGACAGTTCCAGATACCAGTCGCAGAACTCGCTCCAGGTGAACTGGTACAGCGCCATGGCGCTTTCGTTGTAGCGGTAGCCGGTCAGCGTTTCATCAACGATTCTGGCGGTTTCGTTAAGGCGATGCAGAATCCATTTGTCGCCCTGGGAATATTCCAGCGTTTCATAGCTGACGGTGTCCGGATCGAACCCTTCAAGATTCATCAGGGTAAAGCGGGCGGCGTTCCAGACTTTATTGCAGAAGTTGCGGTAGCCGGCGATGCGCTCTTCGGCAAGCTTGATATCGCGTCCCTGGGCGGCAAAGGCTGCCAGAGTGAAACGGAAGGCGTCGGTGCCGTACTGGTCGATGACCGTCAGCGGATCGATTACGTTTCCTTTGGATTTCGACATTTTGTGGCCGTGAGCATCGCGGACCAAGGCGTGGATGTAAACATCGGTGAACGGGACTTCGTCCATGAAATGCAGCCCCATCATCATCATGCGGGCAACCCAGAAGAAGAGGATATCAAAGCCGGTTACCAGGCACGCGGTTGGGTAAAAAGTCTTCAGTTCCTCGGTCTGTTCCGGCCAGCCCATCGTCGAAAAGGGCCAGAGGGCCGACGAAAACCAGGTGTCCAGCACATCGGTTTCCTGGCGAAGTTCGTCACTGCCGCATTTTGTACATTTTGTCGGCGCATCCATGGCGACATTCACTTCGCCGCAGTGATCGCAGAACCAGGCCGGGATGCGGTGCCCCCACCAGATCTGGCGCGAAATGCACCAGTCGCGGATATTCTCCATCCAATCATAGTAGGTGTTTTCCCACTGTTTGGGCAGGATGCGGGTCTTGCCGGTTTTTACGGCATCCAGAGCCCGCTCGGCCAGCGGAGCCACTTTCACGTACCACTGTAGTGAAAGGTATGGCTCCACCACGGTTTTGCAGCGGTAGCAGCCGCCTACCGACATGGGATGTTCATCAATCTTTTCCAGCAGGCCGGCCTCTTCCAGTTCAGCTACGATGCGGGTACGGGCGGCGAAACGGTCCATCCCTTCGTACTGGTGACCTGCGGCGTTGATAACGCCGGATTCGTCGAGGACGTTGATCTTGTCCAGTCCGTGACGCAGGCCGACTTCGAAGTCATTGAAATCGTGGGCCGGAGTGATCTTTACCACGCCGGTACCGAACTCCCGCTCCACGTACTCATCGGCTATGATCGGAATTTCACGTCCAATCAGCGGCAGAACCACGCTCTTTCCGATCAAGTCCGTGTAGCGCTCATCTTCCGGATGCACCGCCACGGCGGTATCGCCCAGCATTGTTTCCGGGCGGGTGGTCGCCACCGTTACGAAGCGTCCCGGTTCTCCGGCTACCGGGTAGCGGATGTGCCAGAGGTGTCCTTTGTGATCCTCATGCTCGACTTCAATATCCGACAGGGCGGTATGGCAGCGTGGGCACCAGTTGATCAGGCGATTGTCGCGATAAATCAGGCCATCTTCGTATAATTTGACAAAAACGGTACGCACCGCTTTTGAAAGTCCTTCGTCCATCGTGAAACGTTCCCGCTCCCAGTCGCACGAAGCCCCCAAACGCTTCAACTGGCCGATAATCTGACCTCCGGACTCAGCTTTCCATTTCCAGACCCGCTCGATAAAGTCTTCACGTCCCAGATCATGTCGATCCTTTCCTTCGGCGGCCAACTGTCGTTCAACCACGTTCTGGGTAGCAATTCCGGCATGGTCGGTACCCGGCATCCAGAGAACATTATACCCCTGCATCCGTTTCCAGCGGCAGAGGATATCCTGTAGGGTATTGTTAAGGGCATGTCCCATGTGCAGGGCACCGGTTACGTTGGGAGGGGGGATTACGATGGAATACGGTTTTTTATCGGAAGTGGCGGCGGCGCGGAAATATCCTTTCGATTCCCATTCGCCGTACCATCTCTTTTCAACATCATGGGGTTCGTACCCCTTGGCTAGTTCTTTTGTCATGCACTCGTCCTTTTTTTGAGAATTCTGAACGTAATCATATACTACTGTTGGTTGATTCAGGTCAAGCGTGGTCTTGGAAGGGAATGAAAAACTGGAATTGTGCTATTTCCTTTCGCTTGACGGACGGTCTCATGTGTATTATTCTAACACGACAAAAGATGTCCTGTTATGAATCGGAGGTAACCAATGACGCAAATAGCTTTTGGAACATCAGGCTGGCGCGGAATTCTGTGTGAGGATTTCACCTATGATAACGTTAAGACTGTTGTCCAGGCCATTGCCGATACCATTAAAGCATCCGGTGAAGGCCATAAAGGTGTTGTGATCGGCTGCGATACCCGTTTCATGGGGCAGCGATTTGTTGAGGCGTCCGCCCGTGTTCTGGCCGGGGCCGGAATCAAGGCGTATATTTGTGAACGGGATACACCCACACCGGTTATCTCATACGAAATACTGCGTCGCGGTGCCGGCGGCGGCATCAATTTTACCGCCAGTCATAATCCGCCTGAATACAATGGTGTAAAATTTTCACCATCGTGGGGCGGTCCGGCTTTGCCGGAAACGACCGGAGAGATCGAACGACGCGCCAATGCGATGATCGGCACGAAAAGTTATACTGAGCTGACTCTTGCAGATGCCGTCAAACAAGGGCTGGCGGAAACGATTAACCCGCACGATAACTACCTGAAAGCCCTCGAACAGAAGGTCGATTTTGACGCTATCAAAAGTTTGGGGAAGGTTGCGCTGAATCCACTGTATGGTACGGCTCGCGGTTATCTGGATGAACCGCTCAAAGCACGTGGCATTCCATACACCATTATTAATGATCATCTTGACCCATACTTTGGTGGGCAGCCACCCGAGCCGTCTGAGGCGCACATCCCCGATTTTATATCTCTGGTCAAGAACGATTCGGCTATCAAGCTCGGGCTTGCAACCGATGGCGACGCCGACCGCTTTGGTATTCTGGATGCTGATGGCAGTTATATTGAGCCGAACTACATCATCGCCCTGCTGCTTGATTATCTGATTCGGGTACGCAAGCTTGAAGGGGGGGTGGCGCGCAGCGTAGCGACATCACACCTAATTGATGCCGTGGCGAAGAAGCATGGCGTTCCGGTGTATGAAACTCCGGTGGGCTTCAAATATATTGGAGAACTGATCTGCCAGGACAAGTTGGTCATCGGCGGAGAAGAGAGCGCCGGTCTGACGATCAAGGGACATGTTCCTGAAAAGGACGGGATTCTGGCCTGTTTTCTGGTTGCCGAAATGGTGGCTAGAGAAGGGAAGAGCATCCGTGAGCTTCTTGACCGCTTATATGGTGAGGTGGGGCGTTTCGTTACCCGGCGCGACAACCTCAAACTGTCTCCGGAGCTTGAAAAAGCGTACGGCATCAAGATCAATGCGCTTCCTGCCGAGGTTGCCGGGACGAAGGTTGTGGATATCGTCACGGTTGACGGAACCAAGTTGTTGCTCAATGACGGCAGTTGGATGCTGTTCCGCAAATCTGGCACCGAGCCGGTTGTAAGGCTGTATGGCGAAGCGAGCAGCGAAGCGCGTCTTGCCGAAGTGATGGCCGCCGGCAAAGCATTTATTCTGGGATAATTTTGACCTGCGGCAAGGAAGCTGCAGTTTTAATGTAGTATAGTGAGAATAGAGGAACAGACATAACGAATTCGGAGGATATAGATCATGTGGGATTATACGCCAATAGTTAAGGATCATTTTTTGAACCCTCGCAATGTGGGGGATATACCTGATGCCGATGCAATCGGAGAAGTCGGAAGTCTGGCCTGCGGCGACGCTCTTAAGCTCTATCTCAAGCTGGATGAGAATAAGGATAAGATTGTTGACGCCAAGTTTCAAACGTTCGGTTGTGCCAGTGCCATCGCGTCTTCATCGGCTTTAACCGAGATGGTTAAGGGGAAAACGCTTGATGAAGCGCTGGCTGTCAGCAATCAGGATATTGCCGATTTTCTGGGCGGTCTGCCGGAAGAAAAGATGCACTGTTCTGTTATGGGTCAGGAGGCGCTTGAGGTGGCCATATTTAAATATCGCGGCATGGAGATGCCACAACATGACAGTGAACATGACCATGGTCCTGCCTACCCGGATTATGAGGGGGAGATCGTTTGCAAATGTTTCGGCATTACCGATGCGTTCCTGAAAAAGGTAATCGAAACAAACAGCCTGACAACCGCCGAGCAGGTGACAAATTTCACCAAGGCAGGCGGCGCCTGCGGTGGCTGTATCCCAAAAATCAAAGATCTGATTGCCCAGGTTTTAGGTGAAGCCACAGCAAAGCCGCGTGTGCGTCCTGAAAAACTGTCTAATATGAAGAAAATGCAGCTGATTCAGGAAGTTCTCGAACGTGATATTCGTCCTCTGCTCTGGGCTGACGGTGGCGATCTGGAGCTGATTGATATTGACGGTTCCAATGTGCAGGTAGCATTCCGCAAAGCCTGTGCCGGCTGCGCTTCCTCCGGCAATACCGCTCGGATGGTAGAGGCCAAGCTTCGTGACCTGGTGGCCGAGGATATTGTGGTCGAGGAGGTTTCACAATGAAAGAGGTCTATCTCGACAACAACGCGACAACCAAGGTAGATGAAGCGGTATTCGAGGAGATGCGTCCCTACTTCTGCGAATTATACGGCAACCCCAGTTCGATGCATTTTTTCGGCGGTCAGGTGCAGAGCAAAGTGAACGAAGCACGGGTGCGTGTGGCGGATCTGCTTGGAGCTGCACCGGACGAAATTATTTTTACCGCCTGCGGTACCGAGAGTGACAACGCTGCAATTCGTTCTGCGTTGGAAGTGTTTCCAGACCGCAAGCACATTATCACCAGTCGCGTCGAGCATCCTGCCGTGCTCACCCAGTGCCGCAATCTGCGTCAGAAAGGGTATCGAGTCACAGAAATCGGTGTTGACGGTGCCGGGCGTCTGGATATGGAGGAATTGAAAGCATCCGTGGATGACGATACGGCCATAGTGTCGCTGATGTGGGCCAACAACGAGACTGGCGTTATATTTCCGGTGGAGGAAGCTGCCGCCATTGCACATGCGAAGGGCGCTTTTTTTCACAGCGACGCTGTGCAGGCTATTGGCAAAATACCGATCAATATGGCCAATTCAAGCATCGATATGCTTTCTCTTTCCGGCCACAAACTTCACGCGCCCAAGGGGATTGGCGTACTGTATCTGAGACGCGGCACCCCGTTTCGGCCATTTCTGGTGGGTGGCCATCAGGAAAAGAGTCGCCGGGCCGGAACCGAAAATGCTGCTGCTATCATTGCGCTCGGGAAAGCCTGTCAACTGGCCGCCCAGCATATGGAAGACGAAAATACGGTCGTTAAAGCGATGCGTGATCGTCTGCAGGACGCTCTTATGACGGCGATTCCCTACGCCCGTATTAATGGCGGTGGTACAGAGCGGCTGCCGAATACGACCTCCATCGCTTTTGAGTTTGTCGAAGGGGAGGCGATATTATTGCATCTGTCGGAGTTCGGCATTTGCGCTTCGTCGGGGAGTGCCTGCACCTCCGGTTCACTTGAGCCTTCCCATGTTCTGAGAGCCATGGGCGTACCGTTTACCTGTGCTCACGGGTCGATCCGCTTTTCGCTTTCGCGCTATACAACCGATGAGGAAATTGACATTGTCATCCGCGAAATGCCGCCGATTATTGCGCTGCTGCGGAAGATGTCCCCTTTTGGCAGAGAGCACCTGAAAGCCCAGGCGTAGCGATAGCCGTATTTCGTTTCAATAAGGGCGGCCATTTCGGGTCGCCCTTTGTTTTGCTGGAAAATTGGTGGAAATGAGGTAGTATTTCTCAGCCGTCAAAATAATGAATTAAAACGGTTCATGTGGGGTGGTCATGGAAATAAAAATTCCTGAAGTTGGCGAGTCTGTGCGTGAAGCATTGCTTGCCAAATGGTTTAAAAAAAATGGTGACGTTGTCAAGCGTGATGAGCCTATCTGCGAAATCGAGACTGACAAGATCACGCTTGATCTGAATGCCGAATCTACCGGATTGCTTACGATAACGGTGGCAGAAGGTACCACGGTGTCTGTCGGGGCTATCATAGGAACTATTGCAGAGAGTGCTGCTTTGCCGGAGGTTGCCGCGACCGAAACAGGTGCCGCCGCATTGGCCGGACATACGGCCGAACCGCCATCTTCACCATCGGTGCGGCGCGAAATGCGCGAGCATAACATTTCTTCCGGTGAGGTTGCGGGGAGCGGCAAAGGGGGGCGTATCACGCTGGATGATCTGTTTTCCCGCATTGAGGTTAACTCGAAAACGCCGCCTGCCCCGCGTTCAGCGCCAACTGCTGAGCGGATGGCGGTAATACCTGAGCGTGAAGGTGCTGCTCCCCAAAGCGTAGTCTTATCCGCAGTACCATCCGTAATTGCAGAGCCGGTGCGGCAATTTTCAGTGCACTCGGAAGAATCTCCGACCTACTCATCCGGTCGTGAGGAACGCCGTCCAATGTCTCCGATTCGAAAGCGAATTGCCGAGCGCCTGGTGGCGGCCCGTCAACAGACCGCCATGTTGACGACCTTCAATGAGGCTGACCTGTCCCACGTCAAGGAGTTGCGCAGTGCCCACCGTGAACGTTTTTTACAGCGGCACGGAATTGCGCTTGGATACATGCCTTTTTTTGTCAAATCGTGCATTGAGGCTCTGAAAGAGTTTCCTCTCGTCAATGCCAGTATTGATGGCGATGACATTGTTTATCACCATTATTATGACATCGGTGTTGCTATCGGCGGTGATAAAGGTCTGGTGGTGCCGGTGTTACGGAATGCCGACCGATTGAAAATGTTTGAAATCGATCAGGCAATCGGCGCATTTTCGGAAAAGATTAAAACAAATCGCCTTGCGATCTCGGATCTGGAAGGGGGAACTTTTACGATCAGTAACGGTGGGGTCTATGGCTCAATGCTCTCCACGCCGATTATCAATCCACCCCAGAGCGCTGTGCTCGGGATGCATGCAATTCAGGACCGGGCGGTGGTTCTTGACGGTCAGATCGTAGTCCGACCGATGATGTATCTGGCGCTCTCCTACGATCATCGCATCATAGACGGTCGTGAGGCGGTCGGATTCCTGAAAAAGGTTAAAGAATATATTGAGGACCCGGAAGAGCTACTGCTGGAAGGATGAACGTCTCATTCACCTATAATCAGGTTTTTTGCTAACCGGTAATTGCTATTCAGGAGGATCATACATATGACGGAAAGTAAGTTCGATCTTATTATTATCGGTGCCGGGCCGGGCGGTTATGTGGCCGCTATCCGGGCATTTCAGCTTGGAATGAAAGTCGTCGTTGTGGAAAAACGAGCCACGCTCGGCGGAGTCTGTCTTAACGAGGGGTGTATTCCCAGCAAGGCGCTTCTTGACTCCAGCGAATTGTTTGCCCAGGCACGCGACAAGTTCGCTCTGCACGGCATCGCAATTGACCCTCCGTTGCTGAAGCTGGATGCTATGCAGCTGCGTAAGGAGGATGTGGTTAAGAAGCTTACCGATGGTATCGCCTACCTGTTCAAAAAGAACAAAATAGAGCGGCTCCACGGTACTGCTGTCCTTATAGGCGCCAACGCAGCCGGTCAGCATCAGGTTAAGGTGTCACTTGCGGTATCTGATCCCGCCGCTTCGAGTGGCCAGCAAAATCTTCTGGAACCATCTGTTCCATCAACGGTTATTCTTACCGCGCCAAAGGTGATTCTTGCCACCGGCAGCGAGGCATCAGGCTTGCCAGGCATGCCGTTTGATGGCCAGGTTGTGGTTTCCTCTCGAGAAGCGCTCTCCTTTGATCGAGTGCCGGGACATCTGATTGTGGCGGGTGGCGGATTTATAGGACTTGAGCTGGGCTCAGTCTGGAGGCGACTTGGCGCACAGGTAACGGTGATGGAGATGCTGCCAACTATCCTGCCGAATATGGATCGCCAGGTGGCTGATTTGTTGTATCGATCATTGCGGAAACAAGGAATTCAATTCAAGTTGAGTACTCGAATTACCGGAATCAGCCGGATTGGCTCCAAAGCAATTGTCCAATTTAATTCCGGAACTGAAGGCGAAGAGGTTGATTGCGATAAAGTCCTTGTTGCAGTCGGGAGACGTCCGTTGACTGGCGGTCTGGGTCTGGAGGCGCTTGGAGTCGTTCTGGATGAATCGGGAAAAATTGTTGTTGATGACTCATATCAATCGTCGTTGCCGGGAGTGTTTGCCATTGGCGATCTGGTGGCCGGTCCCATGCTGGCTCATAAGGCCTCTGAAGAGGGAGTCGTCTGTGTTGAGAAGATGGCGGGTATGGCGTCTGCGGTTGAATACGAATTTATTCCGGGAGTGGTCTATACCTGGCCGGAAGCTGCAAGTGTAGGGAAGACTGAGGAATACCTCAAAGAATCCGGAATTCCGTACCGGAGCGGGCGTTTTAATTTTGCCGCCCTTGGCCGGGCGCGCTGCATGGATGAAACGGAAGGGTTCGTCAAGATTCTTGCCCATACGGAAACAGATCGGGTTCTTGGGGTGCATATAGTTGGTCCACGGGCATCAGACCTGATTTCCGAAGCGGCAACAGTCATGAATTTTAGCGGTACCGCCCGTGATATCGCGCTGATGTGTCATGCTCATCCAACACTGCCGGAAGCGATCAGAGAAGCGGCGTTGGACGTGCATAAAGAGGCAATTCATGCGTAATTTTCGAGATAACAATAAAAGTTTTGCAATGTAATTTATTAAGGAGCAGGCATGCAGAGATTAACCCGTAAAACAAAAATAGTTGCCACTGTCGGGCCCGTGAGTTCATCTGCAGAGATGATACGGAAGTTGATGCTGGCCGGAGTCGATATATTCAGGCTGAACTTCTCGCACGGCGAAAATGTACAAAAGCTGAAACTTATCGGAATAATTCGGGCAGTTTCAGAAAAGCTTAATCGTCAGGTCGGTATTCTCGGCGATCTTCAAGGACCGAAAATACGTACGGGAAAGATGGCTGGCGATGGCATGCATTTGGTCAAAGGGCAGGAAGTCGTAATTACTACAGATAACGTGCTCGGTTGTGATGGAATTATTCCAACTATTTACCGGTCATTACCGCATGATGTGCATCCAGGATCAAGGATTCTATTGGATGACGGTCTGCTGGAATTGAAAGTCGTTGCGCTTGATGGCGAGCGGGTTCGTTGCGTTGTCGTGGCTGGCGGCCTATTGAAAAATAATAAGGGAATTAATCTTCCGGGTGTATGCGTATCGGCCCCCTGTCTTACAGAAAAAGACCTTGTTGACCTTGACTTTGCTCTTGAGGCAGGTGTTGATTTTATCGCCCTGTCATTTGTGCGAACAGCAGAGGATATACAGGAAATAAAAAGGATTATTACTGCAAAGGGGAAAGACACGCCGGTTGTTGCTAAAATAGAAAAACCGGAGGCACTGCGAAATTTCAAAAAAATTCTGGAAGCAACAGATGCCGTGATGGTAGCACGTGGCGATCTGGGGGTCGAAATTGACCCGGAAAAGGTGCCGATCTATCAGAAAAAAATCATCCAGGCGTGCAACAAAGCAGGCAAACCGGTTATAACTGCCACGCAAATGCTTGACTCAATGATCCGCAATCCGCGACCGACCAGAGCGGAAACATCGGACGTTGCCAATGCGATTATCGATGGTACCGATGCTATAATGCTGTCGGCTGAAACAGCTTCAGGCGATTTCCCAATTGAATCAGTAAAAACGATGGTCAGCATCGCCAAGGACGTTGAAAACACAGATTTTCTCACAGGGGCAGTGGCCTACAGATCGGTAACAACTGTTGCTCAAGCTGTTGCAGAATCGTCCTGCCGCACTGCAGTAACTCTTAAAGCAAAGGCCATTGCAGTCTTTACCCGTTCCGGCAGCACCGCAGAAATCATATCGGCTTTCCGGCCAACAACGCCGATAATTGCATTTACCGCCTCGCTGAAAGTGCGCCGCCGGCTATCCATATACTGGGGTGTGCAAAGCACTGAAGTAGGTACAATGGAAAACACTGATCAGCAAATCTATGAAGTAGAAAAAAAACTTCTCGCTTCCGGATTTCGCAATGGGGACCAGGTAGTTATCACAATGGGGCTCATTGAAACGCGGGGCTCAACAAATCTTATGAATGTACACAAGCTTGGAACACATGGTTTTTATGAAGTATTTGAGGAATAGTCTATGCTGATGATTCATTTATTTTCTCTTTGATTCATTTTTCTTTTGACAGTATGAAATTGTTTATGATAGAAAGCGAGTCCCTTTTGAGGCAGCAGTTTTGTTTCCGGGGTGCTCGAAAAAAAGATTGCTGTCAGGAAAAAAAGTTATTGACAGCGGAGATTGATTTGAGTATGTTGTCCGTCTGGTTGCAGCGCCGAGAATGATTCGGCCGCGACGCTGGTCTTTGAAAACCGAATAGCAGTAATAAAGTGATTTGTAGAAAATTTTTGCCAGAAGTAAATTTTTGAGAACAAGTTATCGAACTTTCATAATAAACTGGAGAGTTTGATCCTGGCTCAGAACGAACGCTGGCGGCGTGCCTAACACATGCAAGTCGAACGGAGGTAGGGAGCTTGCTCCTTACTTTAGTGGCGCACGGGTGAGTAACGCGTAGATAATCTGCCTGATGATTTGGGATAACACTTCGAAAGAGGTGCTAATACCGGATAAGCCCACGGGTTCTTTGGAATCTGCGGGAAAAGGGGGGGACCTTCGGGCCTTCTGTCATCAGATGAGTCTGCGTACCATTAGCTAGTTGGTAGGGTAATGGCCTACCAAGGCTACGATGGTTAGCTGGTCTGAGAGGATGATCAGCCACACTGGAACTGAG
>JANXZX010000118.1 GCA_025355325.1 Geobacteraceae bacterium | reverse complement strand
CCGACGTCTGCGAGTCCGCCACGACCGGTTCGGACCATCAGTTCCTTGATCCGCTCGAACTGGCCGAAGTTGACGTCATTACAAATCGGATTGTCCGGATGCCGGAAGTTGTAATCGAGGACATAGGAAATCGTGGTGCCGAGGGAGATGGCATCCATGCCGAGGTAGTCGCACAGATGGACAAGTTCGGTGACCTGGCGGCTGTCGTTGATGCCGAGGTTCGAGCCGAACAGGATCAGCGGCTCAAAATCGAACTTTGCCGCCAGTGCCCCCTGGCTGCCGTCGGTGGTGCGTTTGTACAGGTTGTTGTGACAGCGGATACCGCAGCGGATGCAGGCTTCGCTCTTGACTTCAAAATCTTTCTCCACATTCGGCCGGAACAGCCCTTCAACGTCATCGCCCCCTCTGGGCCTGAAGTTGAATTCCGGCACCGCGTGAAACGCCTGCAGCACATCGATATTTGCCCAGGTACCACCATGTCCCCCCTGGCTTACCGGCTGAAACCGGGCAGAACCGCCATTCTTGATGACGTCACGATTGACGTCCCGCATGTCCGGGGTGATTTTGCTGAACTTGTCACTGCTCCGGGCAACAACCGCGATGAGGTTCTTGTACCCCATCATGCTTCCCATACCACCGCGACCGCAAAAGCGGGATTTGCCCTCCCCCGACTTCAGCTGGTTTTCGGTACTCAGGACGATCGCCCCCATGTAGACGGTGTCAAAATTCTCGCCGCCCGGGCCTATTACGGCAAAATGGGCATCCGGGTACTCGCTGTGCAGCGCCATGATCTTTTCGTGACTGGTCAGCCCGAGCAGATGATCGGCCGGTTTGAGTTCGCACTTCGGCCCGTCTTCGCTCTCGCTGAACACCGCACACACCGGTGTTCGCGAGCGATTCTCGAAAATAACTTCGTCGAGACCGGTCCATTTCAGCTTGCTGCCGAAATTGCCGCTCCCGGCGGACCACATGGCGGAAGGGGAACCTTTTTGCGATTGTTTGAGCGGGCTGTAGGAAGAGAAATAGGCCCTGAGTCCGGTCATGACCGTCGTGCCGGTCAGCAGGCCGATATTGAGGATCAGTGGATTTTCGGGGCTGTAGGCGTCGGTAATTTTTCGCTCTGCCAGGATCTGGAACGATCTGCCGAAACCGCCGAATACGTCTTCAAGATTCCGGCAGGGCACATCCTGCTGGGTTGACGTACCGGCTGACAGATCGACTGTGCAGCGGCGATATATAACGGAAGACGGTTCTGCGGAGGGGTTCTGAGTCAGTATGCGCATTTCGTGCTCCTGGTTTTGTGTAGCTCATCCTGAGTAGTACAATGCTGTTTCATGTTCCGGTGCCCGACGGGGTGAGACCCGTCAGCCGCCATCAAGCATCGGCAGGAGGGAAACCGTGTCACCCTCCTGAACCTCGTCATCAAGGGATGCGTGGATGCCGTTGCGCAGGCGTATCAGGTACTCCGGTGAAATGCCCAGATCCTGGACGATGGTAGCAATGGTACTGCACGCGGGGTAGTCGCGATGTGCGGTTGCAAATCGTCCGATGCACAACGAACCGTACAGTTTTATCGATATATGCATGTGCTCATCTCAATCGTCGAAACCACTCTATAAGCCCAGATACGCCTCTCGAATGCTCTGGTCGGCCTCCAGTTCCTTGCCGGTTCCCTGCCCGACGATCCGGCCGTTTTCCATGACGTAACAATAATCGGCTACTTTCAGGGTTTGATGAACGTTCTGCTCGACGAGGAATATGGTCAGTCCCTGTTTATGCAGGTCCTGAATGACATTGAACACTTCCTGTACCATCAGTGGCGCCAATCCCAGACTCGGTTCATCGAACATGATAACCTGGGGGTCCTGCATCAGGGCGCGGCCGATCGCCACCATCTGCTGCTCGCCGCCGGACAGCGTCTCGGCGATCTGGGTACGCCGCTCCTTCAGGCGGGGAAAGACCGTATAGACGTGTTCCAGAGTGCTGGCCCGCTTGGCTTTGGCACGCTTCAGGTACGCCCCCACCAGCAGATTTTCCTCGACAGTCATCTTCGGAAAGAGCTGCCGTCCTTCCGGTACCAGGGTAATCCCGAGATCAACCACCTGATGCACCGGCCAGCCGCTGATAACCTTATCGTTGTAGTTGATCGTTCCGCCGGTCAAACCCGCCAGTCCGCAGATCGCCTTCAACGTGGTTGTCTTGCCGGCACCGTTGGCGCCGATAAGGGCCACCAGCTGCCCTTTATTCACCGAAAACGAGATATCCCACAGCGCCTGGATGTCACCGTATTTGACGGAAATATTTGAAACGTCGAGTACTTTCATGCCGCTGCCTCTCCCAGATAGGCTTCAATAACCAGGGGGTTCCGGGATACTTCAGCCGGTGTCCCCTCTGCTATCTTTTCGCCGAAATTAAGTACCACCAATCGGTCACTGATGTTCATGATAACCCGCATGATGTGTTCAACGATCAGAATCGTCATTCCTTCATTCTTCAGCTGCATAATCAGTTCAACGGTCTTGTCCGCTTCGGTCGGATTCAAACCTGCCACCACCTCGTCCAGCAGCAGGAACGTCGGTTCAAGGGCGAGGGCCTTACCGATTTCAAGACGCTTGCGACCGGCCAGAGTCAGGCCCGCTGCGGTCACGTTAGCCCGATCAGTCAAGCCGGTTTTATCCAGTATGTTCCAGGCATGGCGCTCTGCATCGGCCCGTTTCGGATAACGGAGGAAAGCGGCGATAAGGACATTTTCCAATACCGTGAGGCCGGCAAACGGCTTCACCACCTGGAACGTGCGGCCGATTCCCAGCGCAGCCAGCTTGTAGGGCGGCATGCCGCTGATGTCCCTGCCGCTGAACGTGATTGAACCATGCGTCGGGGCGTAGTAGCCGCTGATGACATTGAACAGGGTCGTCTTGCCGGCGCCGTTGGGGCCGAGCAGACCAACGATCTCACCCTTCTGAACCTGGAAGGAGACATTGTTCACCGCCGTCAGGCCGCCGAAACATTTTGTTACCGCATCAACTTTCAAAAATGGTTCATGCATAAATTATATTCCTTCTTTCCGGATCACGGTGCTTCCGGTTCTCGCCGGACCGTATTGCGACGCTTGAGCATCGTCCCCCAGAGACCGTTTGGCATAAAGACGACACTGACTGCGATCAGTGCGCCGAGAATTATCAGGTACAGAAGCTGGAACTTGGACAGGTATGCCCAGAACACCGTCTTGAAGGCAAATATCAGCAGGGCGCCGATAGCCGGCCCGAAGAGGGTGCCCATACCGCCGAACACGACCATGACGACCGCCTGGTCACTGACCAGGTCGCCGAGGGTGGATGACGGATCGATAAACGTGATCCAGTAGGCATAGATGCCTCCCAGTATTCCGGTCGGGATGGCGGACAGAATGAACGACTGCATTTTCAGCATGGTAGGGTTGAGGCCCAGCGCTTTGGCCCCTTCTTCATCTTCACGGATCGCCTTCAGCTTCAGGCCGAACGGCGCACGTTCGAGCAGGTACCAAAGCACCAGAAATGTACCGCCGACCGCGCCGAGCATCAGGTAGTAAAAAAACTGGGGGTTGAGGAAGGCATCAAGGCGCATGCCGTCAGGCCCGCCGGTGATATCCATGTTCAAGGCCAGCTGCTGGATTGCGCGGGACAGTGCCCAGGTGGCAATGGCAAAATAGGCCCCTTTGAGACGGAGAGTCGGGAACCCGGCAATCAGCGCAGCGAGGGCGGCCACCGCACCGCCTGCGGGGAGGGCCACTGCAAACGGCAGCTCCGCCTTCATCATCAGTATTCCTACCGTATAAGCGCCGAGGCCGAAAAAGGCTCCGTGGCCGAAGTTCAGATAGCCGGTGTACCCGGCAATAACGTCAAACGCAATTGCCAGGCCGACCCACATGACCGCTTCCGTAACGACGCGGAGAACAAAAGTGTCACTGGAAAGCAACGGCAGAAACACCAGTGCAAGAACAACGAAAGCCAGTACTCCCTGGCGGGCGGTAAAATTCTTCATGCTAAACCCCCTTGCCAAAGAGACCACGTGGCGAAACCAGCAGTATGATGTACAGAATGACGAAGACAGCCAACAGCGTATGACTCGGATTGAAATAGATCATGAATATTGACTGGACCATGCCGAGCAGCAGCGCCGCCCAGGGAACGCCGGCCAGATAGCCCATGCCGGCCAGTACGACGACGAAGAAGGCGAAGATCGTATATTCGTTGCCCATCTGTGCGCCGATGGAAAGGATGCAGCCAAGCAGCACGCCGGTCATTGCACTGATGCCGACATAAATGCCGTACACATAGGAGCCGGTCCGTTTGCTGTTCACGCCCATCAATCCGGCAGCATCCTTGTGCTGGGCCAGAGCGCGGACACCAAGCCCGAAATTGGTCTTTTTGAGCATGTAATGCAGTATTGCGGTTATGGATAAGGCATACACGAGACCGACGAGTCGGAC
The DNA here is from genome assembly GCA_025355325.1 of Geobacteraceae bacterium. Classification (GTDB taxonomy): domain Bacteria; phylum Desulfobacterota; class Desulfuromonadia; order Geobacterales; family Pseudopelobacteraceae; genus JACRCG01. The sequence goes on along the minus strand of JANXZX010000118.1, from coordinate 25,188 downwards.
GTAGGGTATCGTGATACTGATGCCATAGTTGTCAAAGTTGAAGGAGCCTTCGCTAAACATCGAGGGGATCGAGTTTGAATAGTACCCGAAGACCGTCAGAGCAAGACCGCGGAACATGATTGCGAGTCCGAAGGTAAAGACCAGCCCCATCAGGAACGGATTCCCTTTAGTCCCGCTCAAGACCCGGTGGATGATCGGCTGGACAAGATAGCCGATTACAAAATACATGACGAATATAACCGGCAGAAAGATGAACGGATCGAGGCCGGTCCATTTGTTGAGGTAAAAACCGGTGAAGGCTCCAAACATGATCCACTCGCCGACGGCGAAGTCGATGACGTGCATAACGCCGTAAGTAAGCGAGAATGCAATGGCGATGGTGATATAAATTCCGCCCAGTAATATACCGTCAACCAGGGCTTGGGGAAGGAGTTCCATGCTGCATTTCCTCCAGTAGTATACTCTCGTGTAATAGTCCGGCAGGCGCTGCCGCCTGCCGGACCTCTAAGAAGTGCTTAGCGGGACTTCCACTCTTTCATCGGATACTGAGGTGCTGCTTCCTGGGATGCTTTCGGACCAACAGTTACGATCTTGTCGCCCTGGATCTGAATCGTCAGCGGAACGAGACCGACGTTGGCATGGAAAAATTCGCCGCTGGTGGCAAACTTGACGCGGCCATAGAAAGTCTGGACATCAACCTGCTCAATAGCAGCAACCAGCTTGGTACGCATATCTTCACTCATACCTGGTGTGGCGCCAACTTTCTGCAATGCAACCTGGAAGGCGATACCGGCTGCAGAGCAGCCACCCTGAGTGTAATCGCCCGGGTTGTTGAATGCTTTCTGGGAAGCGGCAGCATATGCTGCGGCGTTCGGCCAGAGGATCTTGCTGGTTGTTTTGGCAGTGCCGGTCCAGCAGGTTGTGCCAAAGATCTGGTTGCCGTCTTTGCCGACTGCATCGGTAAATGCCTTGTCGGTAATGCCGCAGTGCATCAACAGGCCTTTCGGTGTATAGCCGATCTGGCGAAGCGCCTTGACGAACTTGACATGCTCTTCGTCATGTCCGCCGAAAGCGATGATGTCAGGTTTCATGCTCTTAACTGCGGAAAGAAGCGGAGTCATATCCTGACCGGACGGAACGATGCTGAACTTGAGTACTTTCAGCTTTGCAGCTTCAGCAGCAGTTTTGTATGCTTCAGCAGTTGCTTTCGAGAACGCGTCGTTGGAGCCGATGATCGCGATGGTTTTCGGGGTCGGTTTCATTTCCATCAGGGTTTTGATGGACTGAGCGCCGGTAAAGTTGATTGGAGGGATGGTACCGAAGGTGTACTTGAACTTGTTTTTCCAAATCAGTGGTGATTCTGCAGAACCGGTGATCATCGGAATCTTGTACTTGTCTACAACAGGGGCAACGGCCAGGGTAACGCCTGAAGAATACGGCCCGAGGATGAAATCAACATGTTCCTGGGTAATCAAACGTTCGGCGGCCGCTGCTCCGGCTGCGGGGTTCGATTGGGCATCGGCATACAGCAGTTCAACTTTGTACTTCTTTCCTTTGATGTCAATGCCGCCTTTGGCATTAACTTCCTGAGCCCACAGGTCATATCCACGCTTGGTGATATTCCCGCCCGTTGCCAGGTCACCGGAGAGCTCGGTGATGACTCCTACCTTGAAGGTGCTTTTTGCGTCCGCCGCAAAAAGCTGCGTGGCAGAAAAGAGCGTTGTGATACACATTACAGCTGATAATACCGCACGTCTGAGATTCATGGATCTACCTCCCCATTACTGTGATATGCGGCCGTTTTACGAAAACCGCATTTTAGAACTGAATTTTACGTTTTGATTGCAGGTGGCATGCCAACACGATATTTTTATTAAAATGGCATCGTCAGCGCCTGTTCGGCACGTGTGCATGATTTATCAGGTAAGCAGAGGATACGGCAACGCATTTATATATGCATGGTTAATAGGGCATTTACCTTAGTGGCGCTTGTTATGCTGTAAAGTATGAGGGTAGTTTTGAATTTGTTTACTTTTTAGAACCGTGGTCTTTTATTGTGAATTCACTATCGGTAAGACGGTTAATAGAGGCGAATTCCACAACCAAATTTATGCAGAAATGCATATTAGCCATACTTCTCCTTACGTGCTGTTTAGCTACTCAATCAGGCCATGCTTTTTAAGCTTACGGGCAATGGTTGATTGATTGACTCCAAGCGCCTCAGCTATCCTGCACTGATTGCCGTAACGCTCCAAAGAGCTAGAAAGTATTGCCCTTTCCGTTTTATCCAGCACCTGCTGCAACGACATGCCCTCCGGCCAATTACCCGGATCGCCGTGTGGATCTTCCGCCCCGGCGACGATCTCACCCGGAAGATCCTGGACATCAACCAGTTCCGTTTCCGACATTACGACAATCCGCTCACAAATATTCATCAGTTCCCGCACGTTGCCGGGATAGGTGTAGGTGAGCAGTGCGTCCAGTGCAGCACGGGAAATCCGTTTGGTAAGACCGTTTCTGTCAGAAAAAATCGCCACATAATGGTTGATCAGCGGCAAGATACACTCCTTGCGCTCCCGCACTGCCGGAACAGAGAGCGGAATAACTTTCAGACGGTAATATAGGTCGAGGCGGAATTTGCCCTGGGAAACCATCTCTTCCAGGTTGCGGTGGGTTGCCGCCAGGATGCGAACATCGACCGTCCTCCCCTTAGTGCCGCCAAGACGGGTAATACGGCTGTCCTCAAGAAAACGCAGCAACTTGACTTGCGATGTCAGCGGCAATTCGGCAATTTCGTCAAGGAAGAGAATTCCGCCGTCGGCCAACTCAAAATAGCCCGGTTTTCCACCGGACTGGGCACCGGTGAACGCCCCTTTTTCGTAGCCGAACAGCTCCGATTCAATCAGCGATTCCGGGATGGCGCCACAGTTTATGCGAATCAGCGGTTTATCCGCCCGGCCTGAATTTTTGTGAATCAAATCAGCGAACAACCCTTTGCCGACCCCGGATTCTCCGAGAATCAGCACCGTTGATTCCACCGTGCTGACCCGCAAGGCCTGCTGGAGAGCCTTGACCATGCAGGGACTCCGGGCAATTACCTGGCGGGAGCTCAGTTGTTGTTTCTGCATCTCCAGAATCTGATTGCGGAACTGGTCCTTGATAGCTTCCTGTTCCTCCAGTTCACGCTGCATGCTGTCGATTTCAGTGATATCCCGCTCGCTGACCACGACACGTATAATCTTGCCTGATGCGTCAAATACCGGGGTTCCGGTAGTGATCAGCTTGCGCCCCAGTCGCTGCTGGAGCATGTTTACCACAGCTCCGCTCCTCAACACCTCCAGAGTAGCCGACCGGTCGAAAATCCGTTCGTTAACCAGGTCATGCATATTGTGGCCGATCACGTCTGCCGCCTTGATGTCATTGATCCGCTCCGATGCCGGATTGATGCGGATTACGTTGGCATCGGCATCACAAATCCAGAGGCCGTCAGATGAGGAGTCAATGATAGTATCCAGTTCTCTGGTCAGTTCCTGGAAAAAGCTCGTCTGCTTGGCCATTTCCTCCAGCTCGGTACTCTCGACAAACACGCAGACGGCTCCGACCTGTTCCTGATTGTGGAGAATTGAACTGACTCTGACCAGATAGTTTTTTTCGGTGCCGCGCACCGTCAGCTCAACATTGCGAGACCGTTCCCGGAGCCGTTGGGCAACCTTCGGCCAGAGTTCCGGCAGGGCATCATTCAGATGCACCCCCTGGCAGATATTGAAATTTTCCCGCACCACCGTGTTTGCCAGGATCGTCATACCTGAGGTGTTGACAGCCAGCAGGCCGACATCCATTGCATTTACCATTGCCTGGTAAAAACTTACGGACTGGAGTGAATCATCACCGCTTGTTACAGCAATTGACTGGATCGGATTTTGACTTATTTGCATGGCAACCACCTTATATTAATCGGTTATTTACATTTTAGAGAAAGCATGGCGTGTGCTTTTCAACAATACTATGCATAATTGCATTGATTATGCAATACGGAATAGTTTCTAAGGGCACACCCGAAGCCAAAAACGACTATCCACACAGATGAAAACCCTCCGTTTTATGCTGGTAAAGTATTTACATGCGGCAGATAGAGCCGTTATGCGCACAAACCGGATATATTTATCCATTCGCTTGGTATGATCTTTGTAGAGTCATTCGGCCATGAAGTGAAGCCAACACTGTCAAGCCGTACCAGACCATACTTTGCAAAGGAGCATTTTCCCATGACGACTCGCAACGAACAATTAATGGAGTTACGCAACAAACATGTCCCGCAGGGGGTTTCACTATTGAATCCTGCCTTTATAACCAAGGCCTCCGGCGCTATCATGGTTGATGCTGATGGACGTGAATTGATCGATTTTGCCGGCGGCATCGGGGTAAACAATGTCGGCCACTGCCATCCGAAAGTTGTTGCCGCTATCAAGGATCAGGCGGAAAAATTCATCCATACCTGTTTCCACGTCGCTCCCTATGAAGCATATATAGAATTGGCCGCCCGACTGAATGAGCTGGCACCGGGCAATTTCGACAAGATGACAATGTTTGCCAACTCCGGGGCCGAAGCGGATGAGAATGCGATCAAGATTGCACGCTATGCCACAAAACGTCCGGCAGTCATCGCTTTTGAGCATGGTTTCCATGGCCGCACCCTGATGACGATGTCCATGACCAGCAAAGTCAAACCGTACAAGCTCGGCTTTGGGCCATTTGCCCCGGAAGTGTACCGGATGCCGTCCGCATATTGCTATCGCTGCCCCTACGGCTTGAAGCATCCTGAATGCAATGCTGCCTGCGCCGATCTTATCGAAGAGTTTTTCTATCTTAACGTAGCAGCAGAACAGACCGCTGCCATTATCGTCGAACCGATCCAGGGGGAAGGTGGCTTCATCACCCCACCGGATGAATACTTCGGCAAACTGCACGCAATCTGCAAGAAACACGGCATCCTGCTGATCATCGACGAAATCCAGACCGGCATGGGAAGAACCGGCAAACTGTTCTCCATTGACCACTGGGGGGTTGAACCTGATATTATCACCACGGCAAAGAGCCTTGCCGGCGGTATGCCGTTAAGCGCCATCACCGGTCGCTCCGACATCATGAACCTTCCGCATCCGGGCGGACTGGGCGGCACGTATGGCGGAAATCCACTTTCCTGCCGCGCAGCACTGGCCGTTCTGGAAATTTTCCTCGAAGATGGCTTGCTCAAACGTGCCGAGGAACTGGGCGTGAAGCTGCGCACGCGCTTCGATGCAATGCAGGAAAAATTCGAAATTATCGGCGAAGTACGGGGTAAAGGGCCGATGCTGGCGCTGGAGATGGTGCGTGACCGGGTCACCAAAGAGCCGGCCGGAGATGAAGTAAAAAAACTGACCAAGCTGTGCTACGACAAGGGACTGGTTATCCTTTCCTGCGGCAGTCACTACAATGTAGTTCGTTTCCTGATGCCGCTCGTCATCACCGACGAGCAGCTGGAGCGCGGGCTCACCATCCTGGAAGAATCGCTTCACGAAGTAACAAAATAAATCCGGTGCCGGAGGAAGACTGCTGAGTACGCTCGTTTCTGCCAGCTTCATCGTTACATTTCTGGTGACCATATTCGCCATGCTGGTGCTGGCAACCGCCGGCGCCTGCTCGGTCTCCTCCGCAGCTGATTTTACCCTGGCCGGCAGAAAATCCGGCAGCTGGAGCGTTGCCGGCGGGATCATGGGGACACTGGTCGGCGGTGCGTCAACGGTCGGCACTGTGCAGCTTGCCTTTCTCTACGGGTTGTCCGCATGGTGGTTCACCCTCGGCTCCGGCCTCGCCTGCCTCTTTCTCGGCCTCGCCCTGGCGCCTGCATTGCGCCATGGCATGGTCGAAACCATCCCCCAATTCATCTCCCGCTACCACGGAGAACGGGCCAGGGTCTGCGCCAGCCTGTTCTCCGCACTCGGCATGTTCATCCATGTCGTGGCGCAATTGATGGCCTGTGGTGCTCTCCTTGCCACCCTCTTTAACTTTTCAATGATGCAGGGCGCGTTGATCTCGTCGGTGCTGGTGGCGTTTTTTGCTCTTGGCGGTGGGATGCGCAGCGCCGGTCCACTCGGCATGGCAAAACTCCTCCTTCTGTATGGCACAATGGCCGGTGCCGGCATGGTGGCGGTTACCAAAGCTGGCGGCTTGAACCAACTGTCGTCCACATTCCCCGCCTTCCCCTGGTTCAGCCTGTTCGGCTACGGAGTAAAGGAAGGGGTCTCAGATCTGGTCTCAATGCTGGTGGGAGTCATTTCGACCCAGACCTATCTCCAGGCTGTTTTCTCTTCCCTGGATAGCGTCACCGCCCGCCGGGGAGCGTTGATCAGTGCCGTCATGATCCCGCCTTTGGGAATTCTCGGCATTGCCGTCGGACTGTTCATGCGCAATCAGCACCCGTCGCTGGACAGCGCCCGCGCCCTCCCCGCGTTTCTCCTTGAATATTTCCCTTCCGAACTGGCCGGGATCGCTTTTGCCGCCCTGCTGATTGCCGCAGTTGGCACAGCCTCCGGCTTAACGTTGGGGGTTGGGACAACACTGAAGGTTGATATCCTTGCCAAACTGCGGCTGAATGAAAAATACGAACTTATGGTCATGCGCCTGATCACGTTCGGAGTTATTCTGGCGGCACTGGCAATCCTCCTGTTCAATCTGGACAGTGCGATTATGAAATGGAGCTTCCTCTCCATGGGACTGCGCGGTGCGACACTCTGCTTCCCGCTGCTGGGTGCCGTATTTCTGCGCGAACGAACCAGCAGGCGCGGCGGAGCAGCTTCAATCTACACGGCACCATTGGCGGTGATTGCCGCCGGCATCATCGGGACAACAATGCCGCCGCTGTTGATCGGCCTTGCCGTTTCAGGCGCGGCAATGGCAGGTGGCCTGGTTCTCAATCATTTTGCTCGCAGCAGGGGGGATCAACGTTAATGGAAAGTATAGTTTTTCTGGATCGGAGCGCCCTTCGGGCAGAACTCAGGAAGCCGCAGTTTGAACATCATTGGCAGGAATATCCGGACACGTCGCCGGAGCAGGTGGTGGAACGGCTTAAAGATGCAACTATCGCTATTACTGATCGTGTCCCTCTCGAAGAAGCACAGTTAATCCAACTGCCGAAGCTGCGCCTGATAGCCGTTGCGGCCACCGGAGTTGACGGTATCGATGTGACTGCATGCAGCAGGCTCGGCATTGCGGTCTGCAATGTGCGCAACTGGTCGGTCTCGGTGCCAGAGCACGTATTTGCACTGATCCTGTCCCTACGGCGGAATCTGACCGGCTATCACGAACTGGTCATGGGCGGCGCCTGGCAGCGGTCAAACAATTATACGTTGATGCTGGAGCCAATGCCGCAGTCACTGAGCGGCGGAACGCTCGGCATCATCGGCTATGGCGGACTCGGGAAGTCAGTTGCACGGTTGGCTGAAGCCTTCGGCATGAAGGTCCTGGTTGCCGAGCATAAGAATGCCGCATCATTCCGGGAAGGACGCACCCCTTTTTCAGAAGTTTTGGCTCACAGCGATGTGCTTGTGCTGCTCTGCCCCCTGACGGACAACAACCGCCGGATGATCGGCGCAGCCGAACTGGCCGCTATGCCGCGCCACGCTCTGCTGATCAACTGCGCACGGGGAGGGCTAGTCGATGAATCCGCATTGGCAAAGGCTCTTCAGGAAGGAACAATTGCCGGAGCAGGACTCGATGTCCTCAGCCGGGAGCCGCCGGTTGACGGCAGTCCGTTGCTCCTTATTCATCAGCAGAATCTGATAATTACCCCACACATGGCTTGGGTCAGCGAACAATCAATGCAGACACTCGCGGAACAGCTCATCAGCAATGTGGAGGCTTTTGTTTCGGGAGCACCCCGCAATCTCGTGCCGTGAGAACCTGAAAGCTGACTTTTATACGACATAAGTTCGAACAGAGACTTCTACCGGATAGTCACGCATGTAATAAACAAAGCCCCCAACTGTGAAGAAGGGGGCTTTGTGGATCCACGCAACGCCAGTTTATCATTGGTCATGCAACCGCTTTTAACAGCTCACTGCATCACCGAATACTGTCTTCCGGATACGCTCCAATATTGTGAATCGATATATCTGCACCGTTAAACTCATCTTCCTGATCAAGGCGGATACCAACGGTCTTGTTCAGGACTCCGTAGACGATAAAGCTGCTGGCCAGGGCAAAAGCAACCGCGAGAAGGCTCCCCGCAAGTTGAGAAACGAAGCTCACGCCGCCGATTCCCCCGAGAAATTTCTGCCCGAATATGCCTGCGGCAATTCCTCCCCAGGTGCCGATTACCCCGTGCAGCGGCCATACTCCCAAAACATCGTCTATTTTAAGTTTTTCCTGTTCAAAATGAAAACCGTAGACAAAAATTACCGAGGCAATACACCCGACGGCAAAAGCTCCCAGAGGGTGCATGATATCGCTACCGGCGCAGACCGCAATCAGCCCGGCCAAAGCACCGTTGTGAATGAAGCCGGGGTCGTTTTTTCCGGCGACGAGCGCGGCTATGATACCGCCAACCATTGCCATTAAAGAGTTGACCGCCACCAGGCCGGATATTTTTTCCAGATTCCCGGAACTCATGACATTAAAGCCGAACCAGCCAATCGCCAGTATCCACGATCCGAGTGCCAGAAAGGGAATATTGCTGACCAGGATAGGGTGGGACTTGCCGCGAACATATCGTCCCATACGCGGCCCGAGAATGAGAACAGCCGGCAGGGCAATCCATCCGCCAATTGAATGGACAACTACAGATCCGGCATAGTCATGAAATTCGGCGCCACCGATCGATTTGAAGATTGATTGTAAGCGGGAGGCATTCTGTCCCCAGATAAACGATTCAAACAGTGGGTAGGAGAGTCCGGCAAAAATTGCTCCTGCGGTTACCTGCGGCCAGAATTTGGCGCGTTCGGCGATACCGCCGGAAATAATGGCTGGGATGCAGGCGGCGAAGCAGAGCAGAAAGAAATAATGGACCAGATCGTACCCTTGAGTTTTCCCAAGTAGTTCATCGGCAGGTTTTAAAAATGAGATCCCATAGGCGAGTGGAAAACCGATGACAAAATAGACGACTGTTGAAACAGCCCAGTCGGTGAGAATTTTAACCAGTGCATTGACCTGATTCTTTTTGCGTACCGTTCCGACTTCAAGAAAAGCAAAGCCGGCATGCATCGCGAATACCATTACTGCACCCAACATCAGAAAAAGAACATCAGCACTACTCTTGAGACCTGTCATCGTTGACATGGTTTCCATACAGAATTACCCCCGTTGGTGTCTGTCTGCCCGTCATTGGGCGACGTTTGCAAAGCAAGAATGTGGCCAATTCATAAAATTTAGTAACTACACGATTATACAGCATATTTAACATCTAACGCACCACCAGCGCCTGCTGTGATAATAGGCAAATGCTACATTAATAGGCAGTTCTTCGATTGTAAAGACTCTTCCCATTCCGGATGCAAACAGGTAGGATTGCCCGCTATGAACCTTGAAGAGAAAATAATGCAGTTTCCGACTTCGCCGGGTGTTTACCTGATGCGCGATTCGGACAACGAAATAATATATATCGGCAAGGCCCGGAGCCTGCGGCAGCGGGTACGCTCATACTTCAAGGCGGCAGGCGATTCTCGTTACCAAATCAAATTCCTGATGGCAAAGGTAACCGACATAGACATTGTTTTGACCGATACGGAAAAAGAGGCGCTGCTGCTGGAAAACACTCTTATCAAGCAGCACCATCCACGCTACAATCTTAATCTGAAAGACGACAAAACATACTTTTCATTACGTGTTGATCTGCGCGAAGAGTTTCCCCGTTTTACCATCGTACGAAAACGCCCCAGAGACGGGGCGCTCTATTTTGGCCCGTACTCTTCCGGCTCCGCAGCACGTGAGGTGCTCCGCCAGATGATCCGCATGTTCCCGTTACGCCATTATCCGCTTACTACCTGCATGTCCCGGCAACGCCCCTGCCTTTATCACCAGATCGGTCAATGCAGTGCCCCGTGTCATGGGCTGATAACACATGAAGCCTATGCGGCGCTGGTTAACGGGGCGGTGCTTTTCCTTGAGGGGAAAGGGCGGCTGCTCATCGCTGAATTCAAGAAACGCATGACCGACGCGGCAGAACATTTGCTCTATGAGGAGGCGGCCCGGTGGAGAAACCTGCTTCGCTCCATTGAGGTGACGGTTGAAAAGCAAAAAGTCGTGCTGAGTGGCGGCGATAGTGACGTTGTCGGTTTTTACCGTAAAGGCCGCCGGATTGAAGTGGCCCTGCTGTTCATTCGCGCCGGAGTCCTCTCGGGGAGCCGATTGTTTGACATTGCGTGGGAACTGGATGATGCTGCGGCCGTTTCGGCGTTTTTGCAGCAGTACTACACCGGCGCAGTCTTTATTCCGGAAGAGATTTTACTGCCGCTGGATATCGAAGATAAAGGAGCATTAGCCGAACTTCTTGGCGAACTGAAAGGAAGTAAGGTTTCACTGTTGCTGCCACAACGCGGCACAAAAAAAGAACTGGTCGATTTGGCGGGGAAGAATGCCATGTCTGCCGGTCAGGAGCGCGATGTGGAGAAGGCCGCTGCTGAATCGGTGCTGGTTGAACTCGTCGAACGCCTGCAACTGAACCGGCTTCCCCGGCGAATGGAGTGCTACGACATCTCCACTATTCAGGGGCGTTTTTCAGTGGGGAGCTGCGTTGTCTTCACATCCGGGAAACCGGACCGAAAGCAATACCGCCATTACCGCATCCGTACCGTTGAAGGACAGGATGATTTTGCCATGTTGAGGGAAGTATTTTTACGGCGTTTTCGTGCTGATGGCAGAGAAAGAAATGACTTGCCTGATCTCGTTGTTGTCGATGGCGGGATTGGCCAACTGAATGCCGTGCAGGCGATTCTTGCCGAACTTGGTGTGCTTGAATCCCTTGATCTGGTGTCGTTGGCCAAGAGCCGCGTTCAGAGTGATGCCGCTGACCATATTGTCCGGAAAAGCGATGAACGGGTATTTTTGCCGGGGAGAAAAAATCCGGTGGTGCTACGCCAGAATTCTGCGCCGCTGCTTCTGCTGGCGGCTATCCGGAACGAGGCGCACCGGTTTGCCATCGGGTACCACCGGAAATTACGCGGGAAAGAGGTTGGCATCTCCGGAATTGAAGCGGTACCTGGTATCGGCCCGAAACGGAGAACCGCACTGCTGAAGCATTTCGGGAGCCTTCAGAATCTCAAATCGGCATCCATTGAAGAAATCCGGTCCGTCACCGGAATGAATCCGGCAACAGCTGAAGCTGTCTATAGGGGTCTGCACGATGACTGAACCAAAGATTCCGATTGACATGGTTACCGTTCTCGGCCCGACCGCATCCGGCAAGACCCGCCTGGCTGTCGCCCTGGCCGGGGAGTTTGGCGGTGAAATCATCTCCGCTGACTCACGACAGGTCTTTCGGGGCATGGATATCGGCAGTGGCAAGGATCTCCATGAATACGGCCCTGTGCCGTGCCACCTGATTGATATCCTTGATGCGGGCGAGGAATTCAATGTTTTCGACTTTCAGCGCAGGTTTCTGAGCGCGTGTACCGAGATCTCCGCACACGGAGCACTACCGGTTTTGTGCGGAGGGAGCGGCATGTATCTTGATGCCGCCTTGCGCGGTTACCGCATGGTTGAGGTCCCGCACAGCGCCTCGTTGCGTGCTGAACTGGCGAAGAAAAGTGATACGGAACTCATAGAAGAGTTGTGGCGTCTCAAGCCGGATCAGCACAACAGCACCGATTTGCTGAATCGGGATCGTACGATTCGAGCGATTGAAATTGCCCGTGGGGAGATGGAGAATAGCGCAGACCCTGAGCCGCTCCCCTCGGTGCGGTCGGTTGTTATCGGGATTCATTGGGAACGTGAGGTACTCCGCCAGCGTATAACCACCCGCCTGAGGGAGCGCATCGACAACGGCATGATAGAAGAAGTCGAGCGCCTTCATACGAGTGGCATCGCGTGGGAACGGCTCGATTATTACGGACTTGAGTACCGATATGTGGGGGCGTATCTGCGCGATGAAATGAACAGGAACGATATGTTTCAGAAATTGAACAGTGCGATACATAATTTTGCAAAACGCCAGGGGAACTGGTTTCGACGAATGGAGACGCATGGAGTTGCCATCAACTGGGTTGAAGGCGCCGGAAATCCTCTTGTTCAGGCGAGGGAGATTATTATGGCGGCGACGGGGTTCAGAAAATAAATATGATAGGCGGCAATTTAATTTGCTTGACATCGTTTGAACGATACTGCTATGTTGACGAAAGTCCGGTTTTTTCCGGACAAATCATTTAAGAAGAATCAGGAGAAGTAAGCACATGGTAAACGGAACAGTAAAATGGTTTAACGACAGCAAGGGTTTTGGATTTCTTGAGCAGGAAGGTGGCGAAGATGTATTCTGCCATTTTTCCGCAATCGCAGGCGAAGGTTTCAAATCCCTTGCAGAAGGCGATAGAGTAACTTTTGAAGTAACAAAGGGTCCGAAAGGGCTTCAGGCCGCGAACGTAACAAGAATTTAAGGCTGACTTCGTTTTAACCCAAAAAGCCCCGGAAATCTCCGGGGCTTTTTTTTTGCCCTTTTTCAGGCGGTGCATGGCGGGAGCATTATCACTCTCTGCCCGGCACCGCTATTTTGTATGCGCTTTCGGGTGGGCCTTGTCATAAACTTCCATCAGCCGGTCAATGGTGACGTGGGTGTATTTCTGGGTGGTGGAGAGCGATGCGTGCCCGAGCAGCTCCTGGATCACGCGAAGATCGGCACCCCCCTCAAGCATGTGGGTGGCAAACGTGTGCCTGAGCGTATGTGGCGAGATCCGCTTGAAGGCCGCGATCCTCAGAACATGGGCATCAACGATCCGTGCAACACTGCGACGATTGATTCTTCCTCCACGAGTGTTAAGAAAAAGAGCCTTCGTGTCGGCATCATTGCCCCGCTCGCTTAGGTACTCCTGTACTGCCAGCAGCGCACGACTTCCGACCGGGACGATGCGTTCCTTCCCCCCCTTGCCGCTTACCCGCACCATACCGGTCGCAAGATCGAGCTCCCCGATATCCAGGCCGGTTAACTCGGAAACACGGAGACCGCTGGAATAGAGCAATTCCAGAATTGCCCGGTCTCGCAGGCCATATTTTTCTTCATCTTCCGGCGCTTCCATCAGAGCGGTGGTTTGATCGATATCGAGATGAAACGGGAGCTTCTGCTCCTTTTTTGGTGTAGCGACCAATTCGGCGGGATTCTTTATGATAATGCCCCGCCGCAGTAAAAACCGGAAAAAGGAGCGGATTGCGGCCAGCTTACGGCCAATTGAGCTTTTTTTTGTATTTTTTGAAAGTCCCGCCAGATAGCGCCTGAGAAGCAGATGGTCAACATCCTGAGCCGAAGCAGCGTCACCCTTCTCACTTACCACAAACGTCAAAAACTGGGCAAGGTCGCTGTTATAGGCCGCCAAAGTGTGGAGTGAAACATCCCGCTCTGTTTGAAGGTACGTGGAAAACTGCTGTATCTGTTGATGAAGTGTCATCCGCTTTGCCTATTCAAAGAGTTCCAGTCCGCTGGTAAGCTTCCAGCTTTTCGTGTTTTCACGATAGAACCACTCTTGAGGGTAAGTTATCGTCTTGATGCGGCTTGATGGCAGAATATAATAGTCGAATTCCGTCAACGCATTCCCTGTCTGCTTCTCGGGAAGATATCGAGTGGAGATTATGCGGTAATCGGTAATTGTAATGCCCCGCTTTTTTAGAGACTCAGCCTGTTTTTGAAACTGGTCCTGGCGTTCGGGGTCAATGTAAGTCACACCGGCACTTTCGATTTCACGCCATCGCAGCAGTCGATTATACGCTTTTACACTCCGTTCAAACTCATCACCAAAGTTTGGCTTGCTGGCAGCGCAGGCAGTGAGAACCAGACACCACAGCAGCATTCCCCTTGTTATCCATTTCATCGTCGTGCCTCTCTTTCTCGTTCGTGGATTGTGCAATCAGCTCAACCGCCAGCTAGTGTATTCCGAACGGCGGAATCAGATAATAGCCCCCTACTGCTGGCATCGTGTATAGACCGGAGTCAAGGGTTACAGATGCATCCATAAATTCCTAGGCAATTGCTAAACCCTCCCGAACTCCAGCTTCCTTGTGACCCAGCCCGATAGCAGACAACTTGGTATAAATTTCTTTCATAAAATATCCTATCTGCTGTTGCCCGAATGGCCCAGTTGGGGTATAAAGGGCAACCGTACTATTTTTGAAGGGAGCTTTACGTGATACACACCCTCATTCAGTGGCTGCTTGACACCATCGGTGCCATGGGCTACCCCGGCATTCTACTCTTAATGGCAATGGAAAGCTCCATCATTCCGGTGCCGAGCGAACTGGTCATGCCACCGGCCGGATACCTGGTTTACCAAGGCAAAATGAACATGGTAGTCGTCATCCTGTGCGGTACCGTCGGCAGTCTGATCGGCGCATATGCCAACTATTTCGCTTCGCACTATCTGGGACGGCCGCTGATCCTCAAATACGGCAAATATGTGCTGATTCCACCGGATAAATTTGAACGGGTGGAGCGTTTTTTCTTGAAACATGGCGAAATATCCACGTTTATCGGCCGCCTTCTGCCGGTAATCCGCCACCTGATTTCAATTCCTGCCGGTGTGGCCGGCATGAATCATCTCAAGTTTTCCCTATATACGCTGCTAGGCGCCGGTCTCTGGTGCACTATCCTGACATTGATCGGCTATGTTATCGGCGAGAATCAGCAGTTGATCATTCAGTATTCTCACAAAGCGCTCGTCTGGGTTGTCCTGTTCTGTGCCATGCTAGTAGGAGTCTACATATGGCGACAGCGCACAAATAGCAGTAAAGCGTAATTCAGCACAGAAGGCAAAAGGAATTTGGAGGAAGTACCCATGCAGCTTAATCGTATCGGCCGTATCCAGTATGTTGAAGTAGTTTTCCCGGGATCACCATTTTCCACGCAAGGGTTTACCACCCGCCATGAAGGCGTTTCGCGACCTCCCTATAATTCGCTCAACCTTGGCATGAACACCCAGGATCAGCAGGCGAATGTCGAGGGCAATCGCAGCCTGATGGCCCGGGCGTTCGGCGTCAGCCAGGAAGCACTCGTCACCCCCCGACAGGTTCATGGTAGTGACATCCTGGTGATTAACGAGCCAAATGAAGATTACAGCCATTTTCTCTCCGTTGAGGGAGATGCCGTTATTACCAATCAACCGCATGTCATAATCGGCGTCTGCGTAGCGGACTGCGCTCCAATCCTGCTCTGTGATCCCGACAAGAAAGTCATTGCAGTTGTTCACGCCGGCTGGAAAGGTACTGCAGCCCGACTGGTTGCCAAAACTGTAGCCGGCATGCAATCGGAATTTGGTTCGAATCCGGCCCGGCTTTATGCCGCGATCGGCCCCTGCATTCAGAAATGCTGCTACGAAGTTGACGAACCGGTCAGGAAAGACTTCGTGCAGAGCGGTATCGAT
Source organism: Geobacteraceae bacterium (assembly GCA_025355325.1). Taxonomy (GTDB): domain Bacteria; phylum Desulfobacterota; class Desulfuromonadia; order Geobacterales; family Pseudopelobacteraceae; genus JACRCG01. Next base: position 9,601 of record JANXZX010000118.1, on the reverse strand, counting down.
TGGGAGGCATGTTCCGAGCAAAAGAGCCCTGGCAAGTGGCACCTCGACCTGGCTGCTGCAAATCGTGAACTTCTTCTACTGGCCGGGCTTCAAGCGGAGGCAATTCAGCTCTCTGAACAATGCGTCTGCTGCCACAGCGAACAATTTTTTTCGTATCGCAGGGACAAGGAAGATTCAGGCCGTCAGATGGGCTTCATCATGCTGAATAAGAGTTAAGGCGGAGTCATGCTCGCAAAAGTTTTCAGCAGTGCTCTGATCGGCATCGATGCCATTCTGGTGGATGTGGAGGTTGATCTTGCCCCCGGATTGCCAGCCTTTGCCACGGTCGGACTGCCGGACGGCGCAGTCAAAGAGAGTAAGGACCGCGTCAAGGCTGCTCTTAAAAACTCCGGTTACGATTTCCCGGCTCGCCGCATCACCGCCAATCTGGCCCCGGCCGATATAAAGAAAGAGGGGGCTGCGTACGACCTGCCTATCTCTATCGGCATTCTGGCGGCTACCGGCGTCATTAAAGGACCGAGGCTTCACGAGTACATTCTGCTCGGGGAACTGTCGCTGGATGGCGGTCTTAAAGCGATCCGAGGCGCCTTGTCAATGGCGGTTGCCGCCAAACGAGCCGGCCTGACCGGCCTTGTTCTGCCGCTTGAAAACGCACCTGAAGCGGCGGTTGTTGAAGGAATAGACGTTATAGGGGCTACGTCTCTTTCCCAAGTGGTCGAATTTCTGAGTGGTCGGGAGACTATTGAACCGCATCGGGTTGACCTGCAGTCGCTTTTTTCCAGCGGGTGCGAATACGGCGAAGACTTCAGTGAAGTAAAAGGGCAGGAACATGCCAAGCGAGCCCTTGAAGTTGCCGCCGCCGGCGGCCACAACCTCCTTATGATCGGCCCTCCGGGGTCAGGCAAAACGATGATTGCCCGTCGGATCCCGACCATCCTGCCGCAGATGTCTTTTGATGAAGCGATTGAAACCACCAAAATATTCAGTGTCAGCGGCATGCTGGAAAAGGAGCGGGCACTGCTGGCGGTCCGCCCGTTTCGCGCTCCGCATCACACGATCTCTGACGTCGGCCTGATCGGTGGCGGCACGACCCCCAAGCCGGGAGAGGTTTCACTGGCTCACAACGGGGTACTTTTTCTGGATGAGCTCCCCGAATTCAAGAAAAACGTGCTCGAAGTCCTGCGCCAACCGCTTGAGGATGGTCGTGTCACCATTTCCCGCTCGCTGCTGTCGTTGACCTATCCGTCGCGGGTTATGCTGGTGGCAGCAATGAACCCCTGCCCGTGCGGCTATCTTTCAGACCCGACCCACCCCTGCACGTGCACACCAGTCAGCATCCATCGTTACCGTTCCCGCATCTCCGGTCCGCTTTTGGATCGGATCGATATCCACATCGAAGTACCAGCGGTCAAATACCGTGATCTGGCAGACCGTAGTGAAGCCGAAAGTTCCGTCGCCATCGCCAAACGGGTTGAGCGATCTCGTGAAATTCAGTTGGAACGTTACAAAGGGACTAAAATTCACTGTAACGCCCAGATGACTCCCCGCTTTATCAAAAAATACTGCGAACTGGATGCCAGCGGCAACCGCATGCTTGAACTGGTAACTGATCGACTCGGCTTCTCTGCACGCACCTACACCCGTGTTCTCAAGGTAGCACGTACGATTGCCGATCTTGATGGGAGTGAAGCCATTCATGAACAGCACATTGCCGAGGCAATTCAGTACCGGAGCCTGGACAGGAAAACATCATGAGTAAAATACTTGTTACCGGCGCAGCCGGATTTATCGGATTTCACCTCGCTCGGCGGCTACTGGCTGATGGTCATCAGGTTACCGGATTTGACAACCTGAATGACTACTATGATGTCACGCTTAAAGAGAGCCGTCTCAGGATTCTTACTGATTTGGAAGGTTTTTCCTTTGTCAGGGGCGCTCTGGAAGATCGTTCGGCGGTTGAAGGTCTGTTTGCCACGGTTGACTTTGATTATATCGTCAATCTTGGTGCTCAAGCCGGAGTCCGTTATTCTCTCCAAAACCCTCACGCCTACATCGAAAGTAATATTTCCGGTTTTCTTAATATTATCGAGTGTTGCCGACATTCGAGTGTCAAGCATCTCGTGTATGCGTCGTCAAGTTCCGTGTACGGCGCCAATGCCACCGTGCCGTTTTCGGAACATCATTCAGCTGACCACCCGGTGTCACTCTATGCGGCAACCAAAAAATCCAATGAGCTGATTGCCCACACCTATGCACACCTCTTCGCCATTCCGGTCACCGGCCTGAGATTTTTTACAGTCTACGGCCCTTGGGGACGGCCTGACATGGCCTACTTCTCATTCACCAAGGCCATTCTGGAAGGACGTCCGATCAATGTGTTCAATCATGGCAGGATGCAGCGTGACTTCACCTATATTGATGACATTATCGAAGGCGTTGTTCGTGTTATGAACCACATCCCCGCTGCTGACCCTTCCTGGAACGCAGCAACGCCCGACCCGGCAACAAGTACTGCACCGTATCGGGTTTATAATATCGGTAATCACCAACCGGTTGAGCTTGGCCGTTTTATCGAAGTTCTGGAAGAGAGCCTCGGCAGGAAAGCCATAAAAAATTTCCTCCCGATGCAACCGGGTGAGGTGCTTGTAACCTGCGCCGACGTGTCTGATCTGGCCGAAGCGGTCGGATTCAGACCTTCAACGAGTATCGAAGACGGTATTGCCTGCTTTGTTGAATGGTATCGAGAGTATTACGGCTGATTCAAAATGACTATGTACCGCAGGTGCGGCATAAGTTCGATTTCTTTACCTCATATAAGGCATACAATAGTTTGTACGAAGTAGCCGTGACAGAACAATTATTACTAAACCTACAAATTACCTATAATAAACAGTCTTTTACGAATAATAATATTTATTGGCACGCGTAGTGCAAAATAAAAATCAAACACATTCCCTTTGGAGGTAGTACAAATGAAAAAAGTTCTGTCCACAATCGTAGCCGCCCTCGTAGCTGTTTCTTTCTCTGCTGTTGTTTTCGCTGCTGATGCTGCTAAGCCTGCTGCTCCTGCTGCTGCTCCTGCTGAAGCTGCTGCTCCTGCTGCTGAGAAGAAAGAAGTTAAGAAACCTGCTAAGAAGAAAAAAGCTGCTAAAAAAGCTGCTGCTAAAAAAGAAGAAGTTAAGCCTGCTGAAGCAGCTCCTGCTGCAAAGTAATTCGCTTTTAGCGAACACTTTAAAAAGCCGCATCGAAAGATGCGGCTTTTTTTGTGCGCGCTGCGGTAGTATAGTGCACGGATCGGCATGTATAATGGAAAATCAGGAAAGAGGTCTTACAAAATTATGGCTGATCAGATAGTTCGGGCGTTATGCCTGTCAGGCGGAATACGGGTGCTTGTCTGCGATGCTGCGTCACTGGCACGTGAAATTTGCCTTCTCCAGCAAACATCAGCGACGGCAAGCATTGCACTCTCACGGGGACTGGCAGCCGGGGCATTGATGGGCTCCCTTCTCAAGGATGGTCAGCGGACCGCTCTGAAATTTGAGGGGAATGGTCCGCTTCGCAAGATGATTGTTGAAGCTGACAGCGACGGAGCGGTACGCGGTTGTGTCGGAAATCCTGCCGCTGACCTCGAACCGTCTAACGGAAAATGGAATGTGGCGGGTCTGATCGGTAGGGCCGGTTTCCTGACCGTTTCCAAGGATCTCGGCGTCGGGGGGCAACCGTATCAGGGCGTTGTGCAGCTGGTCAGCAGCGAGGTTGGCGAGGATCTGGCCTACTATCTGACGGACTCCGAGCAAACTCCTACCGCCGTCGGGTTGGGTGCAACCCTTGCCGCTGACGGACAAATCGCTGCCTGCGGCGGCTTTCTTGTCCAGGCACTGCCAAAGGCTGACGACACGGTCATTGAAAAAATACTAGGGCAGATAGCCGGGCTGCCGGCATTGTCAGCACTTCTGGAAGAAGGTGGCGCCGGAAGGATTGTGCAGGAACTTTTTGGTGACATTCCATACACTATTCTTGAATCTCACGACATCTTTTTCCGGTGCGGGTGCGGTCAGGACAAAGTAGAGCGGGCGCTTCTTACGCTGGGTCGCAACGAATTGGAGGACATGAAGTCAAAGGATAACTGTGCCGAAGTGACTTGCGAGTTTTGCCGCAAGGCATATCGTTTCGAAGCGGCTGAGCTGGAAGCTTTAATCACCCAAACGTCAGAACGGCCTGCATCGTAACATGCCGACGGTGTTGCTGACAATTTCCTACGACGGCACGCGCTATGCCGGTTGGCAGGTGCAGCCGAACGGTCTGGCGGTTCAGCAGGTCGTTGAGGAGGCACTTGAGCAATTGTTAAAGGAGCGTGTCCAGGTGCGTTCTTCCGGCCGCACCGATGCCGGCGTTCATGCCTGTGCCATGGCGGCTTCCTTTGTAACGAGCCGGAGTCTCCCGTTGCAGGCTTTTGTGGAAGGCGTAAACCGCTTTCTTCCCGCCGATGTGGCCATTCAGGACGCACGCATTGTACCGGACGGATTCAAACCGATTACCATGGCCCATGCCAAGCATTACCGGTATACCATCATCAATTCATCAATCCGTTCCCCGCTTGATCGGTTGTACAGCTGGCAGGTTCGTGAACCTCTGGATCTGGATGTGATGAAGGATGCCGCCCGCACATTTGTCGGCACCCATGATTTTGCCGCATTTCGCGCCTCCAATTGCGTTGCAAAAACCACCGTACGACGGATCGATTCGGTAGAGATCACCCGTCAGGATTCAAGAATAACCATTGATGTTATCGGTGGAGGTTTTTTGAAAAATATGGTGCGCGTTATGGTCGGTACACTGGTTGATGTGGGCAAGGGGCGTTTTGAGCCGTCTCATATAGACAGCCTGTTTCAGGAAGGTGACAGAAAAAAGGCCGGCAGTACAGCTCCGGCCTGCGGGTTATGTCTGATACAGGTTTCCTACCCGGAGGAATTCACTTCTCTGCCAGCAGGCGTTTGATAGCCTGTTCCAACGAGCGAGCCATTTCACCGGAATATCCCCGATAAATCTCGGCAACCCTTCCCTTTTTATCAATGAGATACATGACCGGTACCGACCTTACACCGAAAGCTACCGTAGTTGGATTTCCTGCCAAAGCAAGCGGATAATTGACCCGGAACTCATCAGTAAAAGCCTTGACGACACGTTCCCCATCTTCATCAACACTCAGGCCGAGTATCTGAAGACCCTGCCTGCCATATTTACGGTTCATCTCCACCAGATGCGGTATAGACTGGCGGCACGGCTGGCACCACGTGGCAAAGAAATCCAGTATCAGCACGTGGCCAAGATAATTATCCTGCGACAACGTTTGGCCGGAGGTGGAAACAACTTTGAAGTTCGGGATAATCTGACCCGAGCGGACAGCCGCATCAACCGGTCCTGCTGTGGACAGGATTGATGCGGCTATTACGGTCAGTAGAATTTTGAAAGGAGATATGGAGCCCATTGCCCCTAGAGCGCTTTGGCGATCAGCGCATCAATCTGTGATTTCGGCACCGCTCCGACAACCTGGTCGAGAACCACGCCACCTTTGAACAGAATTATGGTAGGAATACCGCGCACACCAAACTTCCCTGGCGTCGCCTGATTTTCATCGACATTAACCTTACCGACTTTAACTTTTCCGACATATTCATCAGCAACGGTATCGATAAGTGGTGCAATTGCCTTACACGGTGCGCACCATGTTGCCCAAAAATCAACGAGCACCGGGATATCGGACTGTAATACCTCCCGGTCAAAATTTGCATCGGTAAATGCGAGGACATTTTCACTGGCCATCTGTTAATTCTCCTTTAAGAATGCGTTGGTAGCTGGTTTTAATGATATACCAGACACTGAAAAAATCAAGAGCAAACTCGGCAAAACGGCATACCATTGAAAATGAGGCTCAAGGAGAGTATGATTTCCGGCCAAGGAGAAACGGATAATGTCTACACTCGCGCTTAATATCAGTATGCATGGCAAAAGTGCCGTTATTGTCGGTGGCGGTTCAGTTGCCCTGCGAAAGGTCCGCACACTTTTGAAAACCGGCGCATCCGTTCGGGTTGTCGCTGTAAATGTCTGCACAGAAATTGCCGTACTGAATGATTCCGGCACACTTTCAGTCAAACAGGGGGAGTACACGGAATCAGACCTGGACAATTTTTTTCTGGTGGCTGCCGCAACCGATAATGCGCTGATAAACGAGCAAGTCTGTGCCGATGCACGGGCCAGGGGGATCCTTGTCTGTGTCGCTGACAATCCGGCAGCAGGGGACTGTGCTTTTCCGGCTGTCCTGCAGCGCGGCGACCTCGAAATAGCGGTATCAACCGGGGGTCGCTGTCCAACGTTTGCCGCAGATATTCGGGATTGTATTGGGGAGCATATTGGCCATGATTATGGGGACATCCTCGACCGGTTGGCCGAAGAACGAGAAAAGCTGTTGACGAACGGGAGTCCCAGCACTTACAATACACAGGTTTTACGCTCGCTTGCCACGCGTTTACTCGCCGAACTTACTGAACGCAAGGACTCAATGCCATGACACACATGTTTTTCATTCTGACAGTGGCTTTATATGGCTGCGCTACAGCTGCATATCTTGCCTGCCTGGTACGCACGTCACCACTGCTGACGAGTTGGGCCGGTCGCCTGGCAGTGGCCGGTTTCATCGCTCATCTGCTTTCGACAATCCACCTGGCCAGCAGGCTGAAATATTTGCCGCTTACCAACATGCAGGAATCGCTATCATTTTTCAGTCTTGCCATCGTCGGCGCTTTTATTTTTTTCGAGCGCAGGTTCAAAGTGACAACGCTCGGTTCTTTTGTTGTGCCGGTCGCTTTGATGATGCTGATCGCTTCAAGTTCCCTGCATCCGGATGTGCGTCAACTGCATCCCGTGCTTCAGACGAACTGGTTCTGGTTTCACGCACTGCTGGCATTTGCCAGTTACGCCTGCTTCACCATCGCTGCCGGTGTTGCCGTTATGTACCTGATTCAGCGATATTTTCTTAAAACCAAACATTTTGGCGCCCTCTTCCAGAAACTTCCGTCTCTTGAAACAATGGACGAGATCAGTTACCGCTGCCTGACGATCGGTTTTCCGCTGTTGACAGTTGCGATCATCTCCGGCTCCATCTGGTCCGAGAAAGCTACGGGGAGCTACTGGATATGGGATCCAAAGCAAACCTGGTCGCTTATTATCTGGCTTATCTATGCCGCCCTTCTGCACGGTCGTCTTACCATCGGCTGGCGGGGAAAAAGGGCCGCAATCCTGTCAATCCTCGGCTTCATCGTGGTGCTGATAACATTTTTGAGCATGAAACATAGTATCACCTGGTAGCACTGCTTCCAGTAATTCATCTATAATTCCGGACTGTTTTCAATCATGAATATCATTGTCGTCGGCCTCTCCCACAAAACTGCTACTGTTGAAATCCGTGAAAAAGTGGCATTTTCTCCCAACCAGATTGAAAAGCCGCTCAGCGACCTGATCAATCTCGAGGGTATTGTTGAGGGAGTTATTGTCTCCACCTGCAATCGGGTCGAAATTTACGCCACAACCCGGGATATTGCCGGCGGCATAGCCCGAATAAAACGCTTTATGGCTGATTATCACCACCTGCCGTTCGAGACACTCGAATCACATCTGTACAGCTACCATGCCGAGGCGGCCATCCGCCACGTATTCCGGGTAGCATCAAGTCTGGATTCGATGGTTGTCGGCGAGCCGCAAATTCTGGGGCAGATCAAAACCTCCTACGGCTATGCCGCAGAATTTAAAACGTCGGGAATTATCCTCAATCGCTTTCTTCATAAAGCTTTTTCAGTCGCCAAACGGGTGCGCACGGAAACGAAAATAGCTTCTTCTGCCGTTTCTGTTGCGTTTGCTGCCGTGGAACTTGCCAAAAAAATCCTTGGAGATCTATCCGACAAGACCGTCATGCTGATCGGAGCCGGGGAAATGTGCGAGCTGGCTGCCAAGCATTTCCTTAACAGCGGTGCGAAGGGAGTGATGGTAACAAACCGCACCTTCGAGCGGGCGGAGCGACTGGCGGAAGAGTTCGGCGGAGAAGCTATCCGCTTCGAGGCACTCTTTGAGCATCTCCATCGGGCCGACATAGTACTGTCATCCACCGGCGCCCCTCACTGTATCATTGGGCCGAAGGATGCCGAGGAAGTCGTTAAAAAGCGACGCTTCAAGCCTATTTTCTTTATTGATATTGCGGTGCCGCGTGATATTGATCCCAAGGTTGACAATGTGGAGAACGCCTACCTCTTCACCGTTGATCATTTACAGGAGATTGTTCAGGCCAACCTGGCCCAGCGCAGTCTGGAAGCTGAGAAAGCTGAAGAGATAATTGATCAGGAGATCGGCCAGTTTTTTAAATGGCTGTCAACTCTGGAAGTAACTCCAACCATTGTCGCGTTACGTAATCGCTTCGATGAGATTCGACGGGCTGAGATCGACAAAACCATCTCCGGGTGGAAAGAAATGCCGCCTGATGCCGAGAAAAGGCTGGAAGCACTGACCATGGCCATGATGAACAAACTGCTCCACGCTCCCACGTCTGTACTCAAACAGGCTGGCCAGGGAGGGAGGGTTGACCTGTATATCGATGCCCTGCGGCAGTTGTTTGAACTTGAAGCCCTACAGCGGGATGACGAGGAGTTGGAGCTGGAAGAGTAGTGTTCCTGCCCCCTCTCACTGCCGGAACCCTGATCAGGCGCTATAAGCGTTTTCTGGCTGATGTGGAGCTGGCGGGCGGCGATATCATTACCGTCCACTGTCCAAATTCGGGCAGTATGAAGGGGTGTGCAAACCCCGGCAGCCGGGTGTTTTTATCCCGTAATCCCAATCCGAAAAGGAAATATCCGTTCGGTTGGAAGCTGGTAGAGGCAGATGGTTTCTGGGCCGGCATCAATACGGGGTTGCCTAACCGTCTGGTGCGTGAAGCGATAGAAAACGGAACCGTTACAGAACTACAGGGTTACGACACCATCCGTCCCGAGGTGCCCTACGGTGAACACAGCCGCATAGACCTGCTGCTGGAGGGTCTGGGACGCTGCTTTATTGAAGTCAAAAATGTCACCCTTGTCGAGGGTAGCCGGGCCCTGTTCCCGGATGCCGTTACCACTCGGGGTCAGAAGCACCTTCAGGAATTGATGCGAGTGGTACGTGAAGGCGATCGTGGCGTGATATTTTTCACCGTTCAGCGCGGAGACGGCATCTCTGTTTCCCCGGCGGACATGATTGATCCGGAGTACGGACGACTGCTGCGACTGGCGGTGGAAAACGGTGTTGAGGCACTTGCCTATCGGGCATTGGTAACACCAGAGGAAATCAGACTTACAGAACGTTTGCCGGTGATTCTTTAGAACATAAATACACATTACATGGAGAAAATTATGCCCCCCAAACAGTTACGTATCGGAACTCGCGCCAGTCAACTGGCTCTCTGGCAGGCCAACTGGGTAAAGTCTGAACTTGAAAAGCGTTATCCCGGCATGGAAGTCACCTTGACCAAGATTAAAACGATCGGCGACAAGATTCTCGATGTCCCTCTGGCGCAGGTTGG
>JANXZX010000117.1 GCA_025355325.1 Geobacteraceae bacterium | reverse complement strand
AGAACGCCCGTCCGACCACCGTCAGGAACAGCAGGCCGAAAATAGTCCCGATCATGATGATCCGTATCCGCGCCCATTTTTCCCGTTCGTCTTTCATTTTACGTGGATAACCTGTTGTTCGGTCGGGAGCGCCATGCCCAGTTCATTCTTGGCGATCGCTTCAATGCGGGCCGGTGCTTTCAGCGATGCCGCTTCGAGTCTCAGGCGCTTCTGCTCCTGTCCCGCATCGCTCAGCTGCTTGCTGATCTCGGAAATCTGCAGATTGAGGTCAACCAGTTTGAAGCGCGACCAGACATGGAAGACGGAGACAATCGTAAACACGATCATGCAGATCATCAGGTATTTGAATATATCGATCCGGTGCGGTGTGACCGCTATCCCGCCAAGGACCCGCGGTGCGGCGACTTTGGTATAGTCTGTTCTCGCTTGTGCCATGATGGTTACCTCGAATTTTAACCCCCCTCAATCCCCCCTTATCAGGGGAGGCTTCAAAGCTCCTCCCCTGATAAGGGGAGGTCGGGAGGGGTTGGTTTGAACTACAACTTTTCTACTGCCCGCAATTTGGCACTGCGCGCCCGTGGATTTTCGTCTGTTTCCGTCTCTCTTGCCGTCACCGGCCGGTTCGTCAATACCTTGACTCGTGGCTGTTTGCCGCAGACACAGATCGGGAGTTGTCGTGGACAGGTGCACCCTTCAGCATATTCCCGGAAGATGTGCTTGACGATCCGGTCTTCCAGCGAGTGGAATGAAATGATCACGCCCCGTCCGCCCGGTTTCAGCAGGTCAAGAGCTGATCGCATTCCCTGCTCCAGACTGTCCAGTTCGCTGTTTACCGCGATGCGGAGTGCCTGGAAGGTGCGGGTGGCCGGGTGAATCCGTTCATCCCACTTGGCTTTCGGCACCGCTCCTTTAATGATGTCCACCAGCCGGAACGTGGTTGTAATAAGTGATTCTGCGCGTTCCTTGACGATGAAAGACGCGATCCGTTTGGCCCAGCGCTCTTCGCCATACTCGCTGATGATCCGTTCCAGTTCCTGCTCCGGAAGCTTATTAAGCAGATCCGCGGCGGTTTCACCGCAGCTGGTATCCATCCGCATATCCAGCGGGGCATCCTGTTGGAAGCTGAAGCCGCGTTCTCTGGTGTCCAGTTGGTGTGACGACACTCCCAGGTCAAGTATGAAACCGTCCAATCCGGTTACACCCAGAGCACTCAAATGTCCGGTTACACCGGCAAAGTCGCCATGTACGAGGCGGATCTGACCGCCGTGTGCTGCCAGTCGCTCACCGGCTGCGGACAGTGCCGCCTGATCACGATCAATGCCGATTACGAAGGCGCCCGGGGCTTTTTCAAGGATCAATGCGGTGTGACCGCCACCGCCCAGCGTACCGTCCAGATAGGTTTTTCCATCAGCCGGTTCCAGAAAGCGGATAACTTCATCCGGCAGAACCGAGAGGTGATGAAATGCGCTCACTAGAGGCCAAGCTCTGCGGCTGCTTCAGTGCCGCTCGGGAAGTTCTTCACATCTTGGGCACGAACCTTGTCCCACTCGCTCATGCTCCAGATTTCAATTTTATCCATTTTGCCGACGAACTGAATTTCTCGTTCAAGAACGGCACTCTTGCGGAAACTGGGTGAAATCAGGAAGCGTCCAAGTTTATCGGCGCTGCATTCCTGGGCCGGAGAAATAATTGTCCGCATGATGCTGTTGCGCTGTTCGGAGGTGAATCCTTTGCTGATGCGGAAATTTTCCTCAAAATCGAACCACTCCTTGTAAGGAAAAATGAGCAGGCCGGAGCTGTGCAGGCCTCCGCCCAGATCAACCGGCACCGAATTGGTCAGGAAAAAGCGCTCGTCTCCGTGCGTACCGGAAAGAACTTCCCGGAATTTGGCCGGTAGGCTGGTGCGCCCTTTGGCGTCTATGGTTGTCTCGAAAATTCCCCTGAACATGGCATCTCTTTGGTCTTAATTTCCACAATGTTCCACTTTTTTCCACACTATGGAAACTTATACCGTCGGTCAATGTCCATGTCAATATAAAATGTGAATTTTGTAGGGGAAATTGTCACTGGAACCATGACTTTATCTTTTGTAAAAATTGTGGTTCCACATGCTTTTAGAATTTGGTTTGAAAGTGTTGGTCTGGTGCAAGGTGAGATTGTCAGGCGATACGGTTGAAATGAACATAATCGGCTATTTCGAAACAATAGAATAATTGCAATATATGCAATTATCATGTATATGGATTATGCTCCTCATGAAAGTAACAGCGGGTTTAATCAATGGGTGATACTGTAAAAACAGTGCCTCCACGATCTTTTCCGTATGGAGTCCTCCACCCAACTGATTTCTTCAGTCCAACACGTCTTTTGAATGCTTTTCATTGTTTTTTACACGAAACAGTTTTTTCACAGACCACTCGAAAATTCACATGCTCCAAAATATCCAAGTTACATAGGATTATCATCGAAAACAGTTGAGAGGTTACTCAATGTCGATCCGAATATTCCTGGGACAATTTCCTGCCTGGTCACTGATTCTTCTCGCTCTCATCCAGTTGTTAGCGGCGGGGTGCGCAACCACTCCCGGCCAACCACAACCTGCTGCTCCACTCGACGATACGCAGTCCGTAAAGGCACCTAAAAGTATTTCCGAAAATTACGCCGTTATCGTCGCGGGCGCTTCCGACAGCTATGAGTCACTGGCGGAAACCTATTTAGGCAATAGCAAACTTGGTTACCTGATCTCGGAATTTAATAAAGATGCCCCTATAACTGTTGGCAAGACTGTCGTGATACCGCTTAAGCCGGTTAATCCCGGGGGATTGACGGCTGGAGGCTACCAAACCGTTCCAGTCCTCTGCTATCACAAGTTCAGCCCTAAAACGAGTACCAACAAGATTGATATCTCTGCCGAAGCATTTGATCGACAGATGGCCTATCTAAAAAATAATGGCTATAACGTCATAACTCTCAGGCAATTTTATGATTTTATCGAGTACCGCCAACGTCCTCCAAAAAAATCTGTACTGATCACCATTGATGATGGGTGGAAGTCAACAAAAACCATCGCCTACCCGATCTTGAAAAAATACGGCTTTTCCGCAGTACTTTTCGTTTATACCGAGTTGATGAAGTCAAAACCGAGTTCAATTACTCTCTCTTGGGATGATCTTAAGGAAATGGCTGCATCAGGGGTGATCGAAATTGAATCACACACGGTAAGTCATGCTGATATGACGAAAATTTCAGAAGAAAATATTTTCAGGGAGCTGAAGGAGTCACGGCGGATTATCAAGGAAAGAACCGGAATAGAATCTCATTTTCTTGCGTACCCGTATGGAAATTTTAACGATAAGGTTGTCGCTTCGATGAAAGACATCGGATATCTGGCCGGATTTACGGTCATAAAAGGAAGTAACGCATTTTTCTACAATAATTACTCGCTGAGCAGATCAATGGTCTATCGCAGCGAAAAAATTGAAGATTTTTCAAAGTTGCTCGAAACGTCTCAACTGGATTGATGGTGAAAGGGGACTACATGCATTCCAAATTCATCAGATTAACCTATGTTCTTATTTTGGCCGCAATTTTGCTGATTGCAGGCGGTTGCGCCCATGAAATGCCCCAGAAACCCGATGAATCCATAAAACAATCTGATGCGTCGGAAGAAAAAGGGGATATTGCTATTGCGGTAGAAGAATTAAAAATAGCTCTGACTATTGACCCCAATAATAGTGTGGCCAAGGAAAAACTTAACAAGCTGATCATAAAGCAGGCAAAATTGGCAGAGGAACATTACAAAGCGGGCCTGGCTTTGAAACAGACCAATCTGCAGGGGGCAAAAAAGGAATTTCTTGCCGCTCTCCGGATACGAACTGATTATCAGGAGGCAATGAAGGAATTAAAGAATCTTCAGCTGGAATCTTCCGAAGCTACTCTGCAAGTCAGGGCAAAACGTGAGGCATCGGTTGCGCGTACCCAGGAAAAAGTCAAAATAACGTACGAAGAAACGGTTGAAGAGACTGCCACTGATCGTGCAATTGCGTTATTTGAAGATGGCGACTATGCAGCAGCCATCAACGAATTTCAGAAGGCAAGGTCGCACTCTCCCAACGATCCGGAAATTCAGCGATACCTCAATCTTTGCTGGTACAATATTGGCGTTTCCCACTACAAAAAGGGTGAATACTCAAAAGCTTTGAATGCATTTACAAAAGTTAAAAAAGGGTTCGAAGATACTGATAATTATGAGAAGAAATGCCGCAGCGAACAAAAGAAACAGGTGGAAACGCTATACAAACTGGGTCTGAAATTTTTCCGGGAACAAAAACTGAAGGAAGCAATCGCCCGCTGGAACGAGGTTCTTGTGCTCGAACCGGGTCATCTGAAGGCAAAAGAGTATATTGAGAAAGCAAATAAACTCGAGAGTGCGCTGAAAAAACAACACTGAATTTACGCGTCATTACTCAGACCTGTTTTGAACATGTTCGACTTTGGTGATTTACTATGATTACCTCCAATGACCTCCAAGCAATAGGAATTTTCGAAGATTTACCTCTCGATACAATTTCCGCCGTTATCCCCCGCCTTGCCGAAAAACACTTTCCTGCCGGAACCACTATTATCTACCGCGGTGACCCCGGATATTCCATGTTCATGATCCTCAGCGGGACGGTAAACGTAACCCTGATTAACGACGAAAAAGTTGAATATGTTCTTACAACTCAGAAACCGGGTGATGTCTTCGGCGAGATAGCGCTCATGACCGGAGAGCCGCGTTCCGCCAACGTTAAAGCTTTGACGGATGTTCGTCTTGCCGAACTCAGTCAGGAAGTTTTTCTGGAATTGGTCACAACCTTCCCGAAATTGAATGAGAACCTTCTTCGCCTGCTCATGCAGAGAAAGGCGAGAAGCACAGTGCGGCAGCAGTACGCAAGTCTGGAACGAGAAGAGATAATTGCCAAGTTTTTATCCCGGCAGGACCCAGATATCGACCATTTTATCGGCAAGACGAAGTGGACCACCGATACCAATACTGCAATTGCCAAGCTCGCAACAGCTGAAGGAAATGTACTGATTCTTGGTGAGAGGGGAACCGGGAAAGACCTTGCCGCTCGTCTGATTCATATGCATGGTCCGGTCGGGAATCGACCACTGTATCGCCTTGATTGTGCAAATCCCCCTCCTGTCCAGCGTGACAGCGGAGAAGGAAACAATGAAAAGGATGTGCTGCATTTTGAAATTGCTCAGGAATCTGCATTGTTCGGTCATAGCGCTGATGCGGGAAGTTATGCCAAGGGAATAAGACGCGGATATTTGGAACTCGCCGATGGAGGCTCCATCATTCTGGAAAACATTGATTTCCTCTCTCATCGTGTACAACGGCTCCTTGTTCAGTTTTACCGGTCCGGGGTCTTTACTCCCAGTGGTGGAAATCGGCAGATACCCAGTAAAGTCCGCCTGATTGCAACTACCGCTCAACCTTTGGAGAAACTGAAAGAAGAGGGAGGAATCGAGAAGGAGTTGCTGGACCTGGCAGGCGTAGAAATTCTCCAACTCAAACCATTACGGGAAAGAAAAAAGGACATCCCGGTAATAGCAGAATACTTCGTCAGCAAGTTCAATGAAAAATTCAGCCGACACGTTACAGGTTTCTCCAAAGAGGCCATGAATCTAATTGTAGACCATGATTGGCCGTTAAACGTCGACGAGTTACGCCAGGTAATTGAACGGGCTGTTGTAATTGCCGAAGTACCTGTCATTAACGTAAGTCAGATATTCCTGAATCTTCCGACGTTTTCCACTACGGGGAAATTCAACATTCTCAAGTTCTCTTCTGTGCGTGATACGCTCAGCCACCGGTTGATTCCGGCCGGGCTCAAATTGGTCACCGTTCCGTTTATCCTGCTCCTGATCATCTATACCCTTGTCGGTCCACCGGAACATAATCTGGCGAACCTTGTCGTATGGGCGATATGGTGGCCTTTTCTTATTTTTTCAATCTTTTTCTCTGCCCGGAGTTGGTGCGGCTATTGTCCTCTGCCGGTAGTGGGAGAGTATGTCGGTAAATTCCGAAAGGGATTCCGGTCGGTGCCGGGGGTGTTGATCAAGTACGGCATCTGGATTGGTGTCGTTGGTTTCATTCTTATTCTCCAGACAGAACACCTCTTTAATATGTTCAACAAGGCACATGCCACCGGAGTCCTTCTCGTGACTATATTATCCGGGGCTGTGTTCACGACCATCCTCTTTGGCAAGCGTTCCTGGTGTAAACACATATGCCCGTTGGGGCGAATGGTGGCTCAGTATTCAACAATTTCGATGCTTGAGCTCGGCAGTAACAGCAATGTCTGTACCAGCCAGTGTCAAACCCATGATTGCGTCAGAGAAGGCAACTGTCCGATGGGGATTCATCCCTCTGCCGCATCCAGCACGAAAGATTGCGTTCTCTGTTTTGCCTGCATGAAGAGTTGTCAGCATCGTTCAGTCAGGATTGATGCCCGCTATCCATGGCAGGAATTACTCAATAAACAAAGGTGGGAACTGAGCGGAGCCACATTTGCAGTTCTTCTGACCGCCTCAGTATTGGCTGTAAAACTGCCACAGTCAGAACTATACCGGACATTTGTCCTTCGCGAACCAATCCTGTCGCACTCTCCCATTTCCGGTCTTGTCGAAGGGCTGCCGATCCTGATAGCATTTGTTGTTCTGATGCTCGCGGCTTCGGGCTTGCCCTTTAAAAAGGAAGGGCAACGGCATTTCATCCATGCAGGGTACACCTATCAATTTCTCGGTTTTGCCGGATTCTTCAACATATATCTCCATGAGTTCATCTATAATGGCCACAATCTACTTCCCTGGATGGTCAATTTATTTTCCTTTGGCTCCCTAACCCTGCCGGATGCGCTAATACCAAATTTGGGAACATTGAAGGCGCTATTGCCACTGATCACGCTGGCGGGAGGGATTGCTTCACTTCTCATGCTGAAAGTAATGGCTGATAAATATGAATTTTCGCGGGCGGTGTATCGAGGTCATCAGGCGGTTATGGTTTTTGTGATACTGGTGTTTTTGATCATTTTGTAGACGTGGTGAAAAACCATCAGGCGGATTAACCAAAAATCGGCGGTTAATGAACCACAGAGCAACTGAGCAACAGAGGAATCGAATACAACAGGCATAACCAAAATGGTGAGTTATTATTTCTGGTTTTAACATGAATTCTTCTTTGTTATTGCTCAGTTGCTCAGTTGCTCTGTGTTTCAAATGTTTTTTTAGGATTAATCCATTAAACAACGGGGTGGGAAGGATTTGCGACAGATACTACGGAAAATCTTCTCGGCTCCGGTCAAATTACAGCTTCTCGCGCTGAGTGTCTTCTTGATCGGGATGCACAGCCTGATTCTGGGTACCTTTATTTATTTTTTTACGGAATTGTTTTACCGGCTGTTTTTCAAGGCAGGTATAGAAAATTACTTTTTTGTCAAGCAATCTGGATTATTCCTTTTATGCATGAGTTTCTTTTATCTTGCGCCTCTCGCTGATCTGAAGCGTAGTCTACCTCAGGTTATAGCTATGATTCTGACTAAAATTCTTGCCGTGTTGTTTCTCCTCTTCAATGCCCATTTAGCCGCTAAACCGGAGATGATCCTGATTGCGGCTTCACTGGACTTTTCCATGGTCATAGTGCTGATGTTATCTCTAAAGAATGCTCAATCTGCATTAAATGCAAGATAAAGCGAATTCACGATTTTTCAGCTCTTGCTGCTTTCCTGCAAAACCTTATTCAGATGATCCCGGGCTTCGTACGGGACAGACGTAAAATAAACCTTGAATGTCGATGGACCGCTTGAAGGGGATTCCATAACCTTGGCATAGAGATCCGGCGCATTTTCTTTGTTATCTTCAGTGGTTATGGTGAATTTGATATTAGAGAGGGCCTCAGGTATCGTTTCAGATTGAATGAGAGCCTCGTTTGCGTTCAGGTGGGTTACTATCCCCTCATAGCATGTTTTTGTCGCATACTTTCCTTCAAGGGCAAAAAACACGATCGGCATGCCTTTTTTAAGTTCTATGAGTTTTACCTTTGCTTTGACTGGAATAAATACGTTGAATTCACCCTCTATCCCCGTAACATCGTAGAGGGAGATCGGTTTTTTCACCCCCTTCGGCATAACCTCCAGGGTATTATGAATTTTGAGTATCGCCCCACAAGCCTTGGCGGTGCTTTCTGAAATAAGAATCTGTCCTCCGACGGAATATGATTCAATACGTCCGGTGAGATTAACATTTCTTCCGACAAGGCCATATTTGGTCTTCTTGTCCGACCCTATACTGCCAACAACCGACTCTCCTGTATTAAGGCCAATCCCCTGTTCGACCTCAGGATACCCCAATTCGCGGCACCGGGCATTAACGTCAATCATGGCATTTTGCATTTCAATCGCACAGGCCACAGCTCTTTTTGCATCGTCCTCACGAAGAATAGGAGCCCCGAAAACGGCAAGAATTGCATCGCCAATGAACTCGATAATAGTGCCATTGTACTTCATGACGACCTCAGTCATTGTCTCCAGATAAATATTGACAATTTTAAGAACATCTTTGGCCGGCAACGTTTCGCTTATGGCTGTAAATCCGCGCAAATCGGTCATCATAATGGTCATCAGCCTGTTTTCGCCGCCGAGAAAACTGTCAGGGTTTTTTAAAATCAAGTCCACAATCTCATGATTAACATACTGACCAAAAGCGTTTTGAATTATTTCCTTTTTGCGCAAACCATCAGCCATATCATTGAAGGCAAGCGTAAGATCTCCCAACTCATCATTGTAACTTATTTTTGAGCGGTATGAAAAATTCCCCTGCTTTATTTCATTGGTACCTCGTACCAGGTCAATAATAGGCGTGGAAAAGTTGCCGCTAATAAAGAATGAAATCCAGATGCCGACAGCTGTCAGAGCGGTGGTAAGGATCAACACCATAATTCCGAAGCGCTCTATCTTTTTATTGAGTGAATCGAGGGAAATTCCGATGTGAATGGTGCCGAGAAAAGTATTGTTAAACATGACCGGTGTAGAAAAATCGAGTATCTCTTTGTGGCCTATCTTGTATTTTGATATTTCATTTTTCTCGGTTTTTGAGATCGTTTCCGGATTGACAATTGGCCTGTAAGGTTTATCTATCTTCTGGACATCTGAATGAGCTCTTATTATTCCAGCCTTGTCAAGAATCATTACATAAGTGATGTCCTGCATTTTGGAAACTTCTTCCAGCAGGATATTCAGCGAGGCTTCATCATTTTCCAGAAGAGCAACGGAAGAATTGTGAGACAGATTGCCAGCTATTGCGCCGCCGAAACGCATTGATTGCGCAATGAATTCTTCCTTCTGGCTGTAATAGAAAAAGACACTTGCAATTATCATAATGCCGACAATGAGAGTTGTGATCAGCATAGCCAGCTTGATACTTATTGGTATGCGCAAGCTCCTCAAACGCCCGAGACGGGATTTGTCCTGATCCGGCACCACTCGCTGGGAAGTCTGCATTGTAAAAGCATCTATAATATCCTGCTCGGAAACCAGGCCCCGCTTTACAAGAATCTCTCCCAAGGGCCTGGATGATTTCTTTTGCTCAGCAAGCGCTTCATTCAAATCATTTTCATTCAGAATCTTTTTATCAACAAGTATGTGACCGAGTAGATATTTTACATCGTCATTATTTGAAGAAATCGATTCGGTAGTCATGAAATTGTCCTCCATTGCCAATATAGTTGTTGGTGCAACTAGTCGAAAAGGAAGTCTTGCCCTTTCGCAACAAATCCCTTGAAACCATCGGTTACCGGATCATACGCTGGGTCAGGATTATAGTGGTAGAGCCACATTTTATTTCGAATAGCGACCGGGAGGGATAGCAACTCTTCGTAGTGAGCGTGAACGCCGGTTTTAAAAGGGGTGGTCTCGCAATCGTGGAAGATTACTTCGACTTCGGGTGCCAGGAGAGATAGGGTGTCCGGCTGGAATTGGGTGTCGGTGCTGATAAAAACGGTGTGTTTACCGGTGCTGCTGTTACCAATGAGAAGCCCGTAGCTGTATTTCGTCCCGCCATCGTATGCAATGTGCGGCATCTTCACCAGAGTGAAAGAGAGCCCTTCCCATTTAAAGGAAGAATTGTCCCCAAGAGGATTGCATATAAAATAATCGTCAATCTGCATGGATTTGCCCTGAATGCAGTTGATCAAGCCTTTTAGCGTCTCGTTCCACAGACTCCACAGAAGATTTTCTTCAGCAAAAAGTTTGAGTTTACCTCGCCTGTCACTAAAATAGTTGGTGACTGCAAGAAACTCCAAGCCGCCAACATGGTCAGAATGACAATGGGAGATATAAACAGCGTCAATTACTATGTCGGAATATTCTTTACGAGATTTGATTTCTCTTATTGAGAACCTTATATCAGATCCACAATCCAAGAGTAGGCTTTTGCCGTTTGCAGTAGTAATCAAAATGTTAGACTGATAGTATTCTTGTGTTGTGAATGCTGATCCTACACCAAGGAAAGTAATTCCTATCATCATAGATTGCACCGCTTCCTGTCATAAGTATAGCGACGTACTAGTATAACATTTTAATTTATAATTAATTATAGTTACATGGTAAATGTAAGATAAAATTATCAAAATATAATGCCTAGAAAACGCAATACCAAGCAGAGCGGCTTTATATTAATTACGTGTGTATACAAAGTCAAGGGATCTGATTTTGAATGAAGTGAGCTTGTTATTGAATCCACCAACATTTTTGTTGTACACCGCACTCTGTTCAGTGCTTTTACTTTATTGAATTGTTTGTTATCTTGCGAAAGTAGCAAAATGGGCATGGTATTGAGCCCGCATGAAGTTGTAATACGCTGTACATTTCCAATCAGTGTAATAGGTACTTCACTATGTTCTCAAATCACTTCAAAAGTCTAAGCCTGAAATCAAAAATGGCACTATCCGTTTCTGCCATGTTTATCCTGTTTGTCATTATAGCGGCATATTCAACGCTTTCATACTTCGGACGTACGTTTAAGGAAACAGTCTCAAATCAGCAATTCTCCCATGTTTCAAGCCTCGCGAACACCATCGATGAAAAGCTCAGGGTTTCACAAAACGCGCTGAATGCCGTCGCCGCGACAGCGCCCGTGGATGCTTTTACCAATGCGGAAAAGAGCCAGCGTTTCCTTGACAGCAATGTTGGTCTCCTGTCCATTTTTGACAATGGTATTTTTTTCATAGACAAAAACGGCACGCTGATAGTCGAGAGTCCCTACAGAGCACATCGAAGAGGCAAAGACCTTTCGACCCGGGAGTGGGTGCTGAAGACCGTTGCCGGCAGGAAACCATATATTTCCGATCCCTATTTTTCCACTCATACTCCGGGGCAGCCGGCAATCGTGTTGACCGCACCGATCTTTGACAGGCAGGGGCATTTGGCAGGGATGATGACCGGTAGTTTTGACCTGTTGGGAGAAAATTTTCTGGCGGCTCTGTCCAGGTTAAAGATCGGCGCAGGAGGGTATCTCTACATCTCGGACAAGAACCGCACCATGGTAGTGCACCCTGATAAAAGCAGAATCATGAAAACGGCCGTACCGCCCGGTATTAACAGTTTGTATGACCGGGCGGTGAATGGGTATGAAGGGAGTGGGGAAACGGTTACTTCCTACGGTGTCCCGATGCTCTCATCCTGTAGAAGCCTTACCCTGACTTCCTGGATTCTTGTGGCCAATTACCCGCTGTCCGAGGCCTATGCACCACTGTATAAAGCGAAGCGCTATTTTTGTATTGTCGCGTTTGTGGCTATGGTCATGCTGCTCTGTGTCACCTGGTTTGTCATGAAGCACCTTATGTCTCCACTTCATACAATCACTCGACATCTCGAAGGTCTGCCGGACAAATCGGGGCAGGAACGCCATGTCGCTATTGAGGCCGGTGACGAAATCGGGGTAATGGCAACGGCATTCAATACGATGATCGACAGCCTGGACAAACAGCGTGACGAGTTGCAGTTCCAGAAAAAGAGGATTGAGTATGAATGGCTTTTCCTGCAGACCATGATGGATGCAATCCCCGATCCCATATTTTTTAAGGACCGTGACAGCATTTACCGAAGATGCAATGAATCATTTACCAAGCAAATCGTGGGACAATCCAAAGATACCATCATTGGTAGTAGCGATTACGACTTTGCGAGTATGGCGGAAATGGCTGAACAGTACCAAAAAAGCGACCAGGAGGTGATGCTGAGCGCCCGGCCATGCAGTTACGAGGTATGGATTGACCTGCGTGACGGTCGTAAAATCCTGGTAGAAACGCTCAAAGTTCCGTTTTTTGATAACGTTGGACATATAGCGGGAGTTATCGGTATTTCCCGGGACATAACTGAACGTAAGCGTATTGAAGAGGAACTACACGAAAAGGCCCGCCATCTGGAACATGAGATTGGCGAGCGGCAAATGGCCCAGGAGGCTCTGGCGGCTAAGCAGTGCCAGCTTGAGAAACTGAACGCATCGCTTGAGCAGCAGGTTGCCGGGGCTGTTGGCGAGCTCCGCAAAAAAGATCAGATGCTTATCCAGCAGAGTCGCCATGCCTCAATGGGAGAGATGATCAACAATATCGCACATCAGTGGCGGCAACCGCTCAATAATCTTGGCTTGATAGTTCAATGCATCAAGACTTCTTTCGAGGCAGGCGAGCTGACCGAAGAAGAAATGAATGCCGAGATGGAAATGGCAATGGGCACCATCATGTTTATGTCCCAGACCATTGATGATTTTCGCAATTTGTTTCGGAATGACAAACACATACAAACATTTTCAATCAATGCCATGGTAGGCAGAACTATTGATTTCCTGTCGGCAAGCTTCAAAAATGTGAATATTGCTGTCGAACTCGACACGAAAGAGTCAATATCGGCCGTCGGTTATCCAAATGAATACTCTCAGGTTATACTTAACATACTTAATAATTCCAGGGATGTGCTGATAGAGCTTCAAGTGCAGCAACCGCGCATCCGGATAAGAGCTTTCCGCGAAAACGGCAAATCTGTAGTAACAATCTGGGATAATGGCGGAGGGATCGATGAACATGTTCTCCCTAAAATTTTTGATCCCTATTTTTCCACGAAGGAACAGGGCAAAGGAACCGGCATCGGGTTGTATATGTCCAAGGTGATCATCGAGAAGAATATGGGCGGTAAAATTGCCGCGTACAATACGGATGGCGGAGTTGAATTCAGGATTGAAATACAACCGGCCGAAGTCGGTTTAATTTAGATACAGCATTATCAGTCATTCGGTTGCTAAGAAATTAGTGCGTGCGGGGTATGCTATTTCTGGTATATTCATCCGTATAATTTCAATTCAGGAGAGCCGGATGAGTATGAAGCTGTCGCCTCTTATTACCAACGTCCATTTCCCCAACATTTTAGAGGTCAAGCAGTGGCTGGCCAACCTTGCTCGCCGTTGCAGTCTACCAGTTTCTGGTAGACTCGGATGGGAAGCCAGGGGGTTTAACCGCAGGGGAAAATATGTGTTTAAAATAGTGCTCGTTCTTATCCTTGGAATTTCTATTCCTCTATCACTATCTGCAGCCCCACAACCACCCTCCAAAGTTGAATATCGCCCGATGCCAAAACCGGGTGAAAAGGTGCGGCTGGATAATGGCCGCTATTTCACTTATGGCTTCGAGAAGCCGCCCAAGCTCGGCATGGCCATTATGAGAGTGGAGATATTCACTCCGGAGGGCAAGCGTGACACGTCATTTGCTGTGAAAGGTGATGCAGACATGCCTTCAATGAGAGGAGCGCACAGCTCGGGTGACAAAGACTTTTCACTCTCCGCAAAGGGTCTGTATCTGCTCCCCGTTCGACTCGTTATGCCGGGGGATTGGGAAATCCGCTTCACGTTCATGAAAAATGGCACAACCATATTCCGGGGCGCGTACCTGTTTGACCTTTGATTATTTTCCTGCACGGCCAGGATGGCCAGTCAGGTTTTTGTAATGCATCCGGAGGGGTACATACCACCATGAACAGATTTCCAGTTTCATGCAAATCAGTATTGGCTGCATGTTTTGCAATCCTTCTGTGTCTGTTTTGCTGTGCAGACTCATATGCGGATTCCCCCGCAACATCCACCCGCTCGCAGGAAATAATCCGTTTGGGAGAAAAAATGTATCGGGAGGGGGCACTGCCGTCCGGGGCGCCGCTGCAAGCGGTTGTCAAAACAGGCTCTGCCGTCCCCGGCACCATCTATGCCTGCGCAAGCTGTCATCTGCGTAGTGGGCTCGGTGCCTTTGCCGATGGCATCTACTCCCCGCCTGTCAATGGTGCCAAGCTCTTTCGATCGCTCCCGCTGGTTTTTAAAGGTATTGAACAAAAATCAGCACCCCCTCTTCGACCGGCATATACCGAAGAATCTCTGGTGGAGGCGCTCCGGAACGGTCGTGATCCCAATGGCCGGAAAATGAACGAGTCGATGCCGCAGTATCACCTTGAAGATGGTGATGCACGAACACTTGTTGCTTATCTCAAAACCCTTTCGGCACAATTTTCACCAGGAGTAAGTGATACCGCTATTCGTTTTGCAACCGTTATTTCCGAGGATATACGCCCGGAGATACGTGATGCAATGCTCTCTGCATTTAATTACACGTTCGGCCTGAAGAACCGGCAGGTTACGGTGTACAACACTCCGTATGGGGCAAAATCCCGCCTCATGGCGGAAAATATGTTTGCATCACGGGAACTGGCGACAAGGAACATACTGTTGTCAACGTGGGTGTTAAAGGGGCCACCAGAAACATGGCGCCGCCAGCTGGAGGAATACAACCGAACGGAGCCGGTGTTTGCACTGCTCGGAGGCTCTGTCAGCGGCCAATGGCGCCCCATTCACCAATTCTGCGAGGAGAACAGAATTCCGTGCCTGTTTCCCAACACGGACTTTCCGGTTATCTCCGACTCTGACTGGTACACCCTGTATCTGTCCAAAGGGTATTATCAGGAAGGAGAAACAGCAGCCCACTATTTGAACAGCAACGAAGGAATTCTCAACGAAAAACCGGTTGTCCAGATCGTACGGGATTCCCCTGAAGCAAAGGCTCTTGCGGAGGGATTTCAGCAGGCATGGCAGGAACTGGGCCATCAGGCTCCAATCACGATTTCTCTGCCCCGTGGCAAAGCCGCTGACCCGGAAATGCTGCAATCGTCTCTCACCACAAACAAACCGGCTGTGCTGATGGTCTGGGATGACGCAACTTCCGTCCGGTTGGTAGAATCGTTGAGCCAACGGAACGATGGGCCGAAACGGTATTTCCTCTCCGGGCGCTACTTCGGAGAGAGTTTATGGAACCTGCCGGAATCAATCCGGGATGTCACCCTGCTAACCTACCCCTATTCTTTTTCTCCCTACGTACCTAGAACGGCAATGGGACAACAGCCAATCCCGGGCGACACCAAAGTACGCATAAAAAAGGGAGACATTCCGCTCAAGGATGACGTACAGAAGATGGCAAGCCTGACAACGGCGCTCACCCAGATGTTATCAGGACTGCTGATGGATCTGAAGGGCAATTACTATCGTGACAATTTGCTTGACGTTACCGGAATGATGGCGGATCAGGAATATCCGCTCTATGGGCGAATCAGCTTTGGTGTCGGCAAACGCTATGTAGCCGGAGGATGCGCTATCGTCCAGCTTTCCAAAGGCGCCAATCCCGAACTGGTCAACAAAAGCAGTCAGGTTAGCCGGTGACATCCGATATCAAACAGCATAAGGTCACAATGCGCAGATTCGTATTAACAACCATATCAATCCTGCTGTTTATAAGCACCTGGTGTGCGCTTCCGGCGCTGGCCGCCGTTAACTGCGAGCTGAACAATCCATCCAGCGACGTGCCCAGGCTCTTTCCGGTATCCAACAGTTTTACAAAAACATACTTCTCGTTTTCCCAACCCGGAAAAGAACCGTTGCTGCGAAAAGTCGAGGCCCGGCTTGGCGGAGTTCCGGTCCTGTATGCCCCGCTTAACGTTCCGTACACGCTGTATGAAATCTACAAAGACAAGAAGAAAATCGGCTATATCCATGGTGTGAACCAAAAGGGTCAATACGGTGTCATCGAGGTATTCGTTTCCCTGGATATGCACGGTACGATCAAAGCATTCTACATCCAGAGAATGGCGGGGCCCTGGACGAAAAAGTTTACTTCACACACATTTGGCAAACAGTTTATCGGGCTTTCCCTTGCAGATTTCGAGCTGTATGACACGGTGACATGCAAAGGGACAGGCGCGGTGGCTTCAATCATCAATCCGGCTCCCGAGGCTATGACCGATTTTTACGGGCTGCTGCGGGCATTAAAGAAGAATCTCATTCTAATGGATGAGTTTTTTTACTCCGTAAAGAGGTAGACCAATGATCAGCAAGTTTCAGATTGCCACCAAAAACCTCCTGCGCAAGAAGGTGCGTACCCTGTTGACGCTGGTCGGCATCATGCTTTCGTCATGGGTGCTTGCGAGTCTGCTTGGTTTCAACCGTGGTTATGAGAATGCACTGAATCACGACATTGACAACATGGGGTATCAACTCATGGTCATGGCCAAGGGGTGCCCTTATGAAGCTGCCACCCTGATGCTCCAGGGCGGGACCGGTCTTCGCTACATCGAACGGTCAATGATTGATTCGATCATAAATAAACCGGAAGTGGACAAAGTCACTCCGATCCTGATGCAGGCATACTTTGATCCCGACAAGGGTGATGGTGGCGGCATTGCCGGTTATTTCGGCGTTGAAGCGGCATCGTTTCCCGGTATGAAGCCGTTTTTCCGCTTCCGCACGGGAGGATGGTTCCGGAGTGAAACTTCTGACGAGGCGGTCATGGGGTACGAAGCTGCGGAACTTGAACAGCGGGAAGTGGGGGATATGATCATGGTTCCGGAAAAGAATGTACCTCTCAAGGTGGTCGGCATTCTGGAACGGACCGGGACTCAGGATGACGGTACCATCTTTGTCCCTCTGAAGGCGCTGCAAAAAATTGCCGGAACGGACAAGATCACTACCATCGGCATCAAGGTAAAAAATAATACCGACAGCGCAAAGCTTGAAAACGATTTATATCAGCTCCCGGATGTGCAGGTGGTAAGCTTCACTCAGGTAAAGCAAACAATCATGAAGCTGATTTCCACCGCACGGGTCATGGCACTTTCCATTGCCATAGTTGCTATTCTTATTGCCATGGTCGGTGTGGTGAATACCGTTCTCATGTCGGTTCTTGAACGCAGACAGGAGATCGGTATCCTGAAAACGATGGGAGCGATGCCGGGCGATATTTTTCGTCTGGTCTGGACTGAAACCCTCATCATCTGTAGCATTGGCGGTATTGCCGGGATTGGGTGCGCCCTGCTCTTCGCCAGAGGGACTGATGTACTGGTGCGACGTATTCTGCCATACAGTCCCGGCGGCGGGCTTGTTTCTATCGATGGTAAATCAGTTCTGCTCACGCTGGCTATTATTATGGTAATTGGCCTGCTGAGCGGGATTTATCCGGCGTGGCAGGCGGGTAGGGTGCGTCCCCTTGACTCGATAAGGAGTGACGGATGATCGGCAATAACACCGTACTGGAAGCGCGTGACCTGACGCGAACCTATCGTCGAGGGAACGAACATATCTGTGCTCTTGACGGAGTATCGCTTTCGATTCAACGGGGAGATTTTGTCTCGTTCATGGGGCCTTCAGGATCCGGCAAGACAACCCTGATTAACCTTCTTGGTTGCCTGGAAAATCCGACTACCGGAGAACTGGACCTGGTGGGCAGAAGTATATTCGGTGGCGGCACGTTTCTCAACGAGAAAGCGCTGACCAAAATACGCCGCGAAATTTACGGTTATATATTTCAGAACTTTTATCTCGTACCAACTCTGACCGTGCGGGAAAATGTTGAGCTGCCCCTTGCGTTTTACAATAAATCCGGAGCCAGGGGCGAGAGCGAACGGCTCCTGACGATGCTTGGCATGGAGCACCGCATGAATCATCTGCCCAGCCAGATTTCCGGAGGGGAGATGCAGCGAACCGCTATAGCCCGGGCTTTGGTCAACAGTCCTGATATTCTCCTTGCCGATGAGCCGACCGGAAATCTTGACACCAAGCGGTCGGGGGAAATTGGCGAGGTTTTGCAGGACTTGAACAGAAACACCGGACTTACCATTGTCATGGTTACCCACAATCCTGAACTTGCCAAACTCGGGGGCAGGCAGATCGAGATGCGGGACGGTAAGGCATATGAAAGTTGCGATAGGACAATATTTCTGAGGAGGACAACATGAACAAATTAGTTTTGTTACTGGTCTGCGGGTTCAGTTTCTGGTGTTCATCGATTGCGGGTGCATCATCACTCACTGATGTGACGCAAGCTCCATCGTGCCACCACTGCGGCATGGATCGGGGCATGTTCAGCCACAGCCGGATGCTGATAAACTATGCCGACGGGACTTCTGTCGCGGTGTGCAGCATACATTGCACAGCTACGGAAATGCATGGCAACAACGGTAAAAAGGTCAGTTCTCTCAAGGTTGCCGATTACACAACAAAACAACTGATGGATGTCAATGCGGCCACCTGGGTCATTGGCGGGTCAAAAAGAGGCGTTATGACGGCGATGCCCAAATGGGCTTTTTACAAGGCTGAAGATGCCCGTAAATTTGTTGAGGAAGATGGTGGAAGTGTAAGCACTTTTAGTCAGGCGATGGATGCTGCCATCAAAGAGGTGAAAGAACAGGCTGACGAGAGCAAAAAAGTGGAAGACAAAATGCGCCATGAAACACATTGATTACGGGCAGATACACTGTCGTGCCTTTTCACTTTTGACTGTTTTGTTTGGAAGCCTTGTCCTCGACAAATTAGTTGGAAGTCACCACTTTTATGTTTTTTCCCACATCCCTTTGCGTTAAGGGGAGAACAGAGGGGTTACGATTGCAAGGCTGTGCTATGCTGAATAGTTGCCTGATACAATCTTCTGAAATCGAGGCTCATATGAACCTGTCACCATTAATTACCAACGTACATTTCCCCCCCATTTCCGAGGTCAAACAGTGGCTGGCCGACCGTCCGAACGATGGCCGGGAGTTGATCGATCTCTGCCAGGCGGTGCCTGATTACGCCCCCGCTCCGGAGTTGACCGACCATCTGTCCGGATTGCTGAGCGACCCACTCATATCCAAATATTCGCCTGACGAGGGACTGCCGGAGGTACGCGAGGCAATCTGCGCGTATTACGGCAGGAAATACGGCGCACAGCTATCGCCGGATAATTTATGTCTGACCATTGGCGCGAGTCAGGCCTTCTGGCTGACGATTGTCACGCTCTGCCGCGCAGGTGACGAGATCGTAGTGCAGGCGCCCTATTATTTCGATCATCCGATGGCCCTTGATATTCTCGGTATTCGCGGGGTGTACGCCCCCTTTGTCGAGGCTGACCGGGGGCTTCCCGATCCGGCAGCGATTGAACGCCTGATTACTGAAAGAACGAAGGCTGTTCTGGTAGTCTCGCCCAGCAATCCAACCGGTGCCATCAGTCCGCCGGAAACCATTCGGGAGCTGTTTAATGTGGCCCGCCGCCACAATATTGCCCTTATCCTTGACGAAACCTACAATGAATTTATTCCCGGCGGCCTCCGTCCGCATGACCTGTTTAGCGACCTGGCCTGGGGGGATCATTTCGTGCAAATTGCTTCCTTCGGCAAAACCTACGCTTTGACCGGATACCGTGCCGGGCAGCTCGTTGCGTCACGGGAATTTATCCGCAATGCGCTCAAGGCACAGGACACCATGGTGGTCTGTCAACCGCGCATAACGCAGCAGGCGATCAAGTTTGGCGTCGAGCGGCTTGATCAGTGGGTTGCGGCAAACCGGGATATGATGACTCGCCGACATGACCTGTTCCGCACCGAATTCACCCGACCCGGCAACCGGTTCCGGCTGACGGCAAGTGGTGCATTCTTCGCCTGGGTGCGCCATCCATTTGGCGATTGCAGCGGGCGCCAGGTGGCAAAACGTTTGGTGGACGAAGCGGCGATTCTCTGTTTGCCGGGCGAGGTCTTCGGCCCCGGCCTGGAAGGATATCTGCGGCTGGCGTTCGGCAATATCCGGGAAGAGGCTATTCCGGAGGCGGTCAGGCGCTTTTGTGCCCTGACGGAATGATCGGCAGTTTGATTCGAATTTGCCAAAATTGGCAAAACCGTGTACGGTTCCAGCAGCGATAATAAATCGTAAAATTACATTACCGCACCGAAACAACGATATGCAGACGAAGGAAACATACACATGGTTTATAAAAAGAAGCGCACCATAATCACTTCGCCCGGCCTGACGGAGCTCCCTCCGCTGGCGCCGGACGCTGCCGGCCTTATTTACGATTACCGGCGATATTTTACCTATACTCTCGGTCAGAACAAGTACTGCCATTCGGTCAAATATTTTTACAAGGCACTGGCGTTGACGGTGCGCGACCGCCTGATGGAACGCTGGAAAAAGACCCGCTACACCTACATCGAATCTCAATGCAAGCGGGGCTATTACCTTTCGCTGGAGTTTCTGATGGGACGAACTCTTGGTAATGCCATGCTGAATCTCGGCATTACCGATGCCGCGACACAGGCGATGCATGAACTCGGCATCAACCTGGAGGATCTGGCAGAAGCGGAGATCGATGCCGGACTCGGCAACGGCGGACTTGGGCGGCTGGCAGCCTGTTTTCTGGACAGTTGTGCCACGCTGCAACTGCCGGTTATGGGGTATGGTATCCGCTATGAGTACGGCATGTTCCGTCAGCGCATCGTAAATGGCCGCCAGATTGAGGAGCCTGATCACTGGCTGCGCGACGGCAACCCGTGGGAGCAGGAGCGGCCTGAATATACCCAGCGGGTGAGGTTCGGCGGACGCAGTGAAAAGTTTCATGCCGAAAATGGCGAACTGCGGGTCCGCTGGGTTGACAGCCGCGATGTTCTGGCCGTCCCTTACGATATTCCGATTCCCGGTTATCGCAACGGCACGGTCAATACCCTGCGACTCTGGAAAGCGGCAGCTACCGATGCCTTTGATCTTGGCGAATTCAACGCAGGAGACTATGCGGAATCGGTTGCTACCAAGAATGAAGCCGAAAATATCACGATGGTGCTGTACCCGAACGATGCCAGCGAAAACGGCAAGGTACTGAGATTGCGTCAGCAGTATTTCCTCGCTTCAGCAAGTCTGCAGGATGTTGTTGATCGATGGGTGATGGTGCGTAAGGGTGATTTCACCGATTTTGCCGCCCAAAACTGTTTTCAGCTGAACGACACTCATCCGAGCTGTGCCGTGCCGGAACTGATGCGCATTCTGATGGACGATCAGGGAATGAGCTGGGATACGGCCTGGGGGATCACCTGCCGGACGATGGCATATACGAACCATACGCTGCTGCCCGAAGCGCTGGAAAAATGGCCGCTGCCGCTTTTCGGCCAGCTTCTGCCCCGGATTCTGGAGATAATTCTGGAGATCAACGCCCGGTTCATTGCGGAAGTCTCCAGTCACTGGCCCGGTGATATTGACCGGATGCGCCGTATGTCGATCATTGAAGAGGGTGACGTTCCGCAGATCCGGATGGCATATCTGGCCATCGTCGGGAGTTTTTCCGTTAACGGCGTGGCTGCCCTCCACTCTCAGTTGCTGATTCAAGGATTGTTCCGTGATTTTTACGAACTCTGGCCGCAGAAGTTCAACAACAAGACCAACGGTGTAACCCCGCGACGCTGGATTGCCCGCTGTAACCCCGGTTTAAGCCGGCTGGTGAACGAAAAAATCGGTGAAGGGTGGATTTCCGACCTGCAACAGATCAGCCGGATTGCCGCACTTGCCGATGATCGGGAATTCCGGCAGCAATGGCATGATGTAAAACAGGCCAACAAGGCGCAGCTTTCGGCTCTTGTTCACGCCAAATGCAAAGTGGATTTCAACCCGGAAGGATTGTTCGATGTCCAGGTAAAGCGCATTCATGAGTATAAGCGCCAGCTGCTCAATATACTGCATGTCATTCATCTGTATGATCGAATCAAGCGTGGCGACACGGCAGGGTGGACTGATCGCTGTGTGCTGATCGGCGGGAAGGCGGCGCCAGGTTATGCGATGGCGAAACTTATCATCACACTGATCAATAATGTTGCCGGAGTAGTAAACGCCGACCCGGCTGTCGGCGACAAGCTCAAAGTGGCGTTTCTGCCCAACTACAGTGTCACCGCGATGGAGGTGATCTGCCCCGGCACCGATCTGTCGGAACAGTTGTCCACTGCGGGCAAGGAGGCTTCAGGAACCGGCAATATGAAGTTTATGATGAACGGGGCGATCACTATCGGAACCCTTGATGGCGCGAATATAGAAATCCGCGAAGAGGTAGGTGAGGATAATTTCTTCATGTTCGGCCTGACGAGTGAAGAAGTTGATGCATTGCGCGGCAATTATGATCCGAATGCCGTGATTGCCTGTGACACAGACTTGCAGGGAGTCATGAATCTTCTCCGCTGCGGCCACTTCAATCTGTTCGAGCCCGGTCTCTTTGACCCGATCATTAACGCGATCTGTTCACCGCATGATCCATGGATGGTGGCTGCAGATTTCCGCAGTTTTGTCGATGCCCAGCAGCGTGTGGCTGTTGCATATCAGGACCGCGAACGCTGGATCCGTATGAGCATCCTCAACACAGCCTGTAGCGGCAAGTTTTCCACCGACCGGACAATCACCGATTATAACAATGATATCTGGCATTTGAAGCCGATGGAGATTGGGAGTGTGGAGCTGTAAATTCAACGGCACGCACTTGCCTGAACTCCTCAAGTTCCCGGCGGTCGCCGATAATGGCGATAGAGCACTATGAAGACGGTGCCAGCTGCCAAAACCGCTAATGCGTACCTGCCAAATGTGGTGAGTGTGTCCTGGATCAGGTGGCCAAAGAAGTAGCCAAAAACCGCAATTGTACAGGACCAGAGTAACGTGCTGCAGAGATTGAGCGGAACAAAAGAGCGGGGCTTGAAGCCACTCATGCCGATGACGACTGGAGTGATGGTGCGCATGCCGTAGATAAACCGGAACCCCAATATGGCCAGAATCTGCCAGGTAACCAGAAAAAGTCGCACCCGGTTGATTTTGGGCTCAAGCTTCGGAAATCGGCCAATCACTTTTGGGCCGTTCCGCTTTCCTACCTGATAAAAGAACTGATCTGCACCGAAGGCACAGCAAAAGGTGATGCCGATAACCCACTCAAGCCGCAGATACCCCTGGTGGGAGAGGGCGCCGGCAATTACTACAACAGTGCCACCCTCCAGCAAACAGCCCACGAAAAGCGCTAAATAACCGTAGGTTATGATAAACAGTTCCAGTGTCATGTTTCATTCTACCACAGAAAATCCCCTTTACTGTTTTATCCAAAATCAGTACTTATAAAAATGCGGATTGCAATCTATGATTCATAGTGTTATAGTTTCTTCGTGGTAATGGAGGTGAAGTGCGAATATTTAAAACAAGGTGGTTCGCCCGTTACGTGCGACAGGAACGGATCAACGACCATGGCCTGCGTGATGCAATTGGACGTGCCGAGCGTGGTCTGGTGGATGCCGATTTAGGCGGAGGGGTTATCAAACAGCGGGTGGCACGGACGGGACAGGGACGTTCAGGCGGCTACCGGATGTTGATTGCTTACCGCGTCGGCAAAATGGCTGTTTTTATGTTCGGTATTGCTAAAAATGATCGGGGTAATATTGACGAAGATGAACTGGCAACCTTGCGAGAGATCGGCGCGGCATGGCTTGCGGCACAACCGGAACAACTTGACCATGCCGTTAGAGAAGGAATTTTGGAGGAAATAAACGATGACAACAAAAATAAATAAGACGAGCCCGTTGACACAGGCATTACTTGAAACTGCCGACGACATGCACGGCATCGGCCTTCTGGGAAACAATGCTTATGAAAAAATAACCATGCGGCACCTGGGAACAAAGAAACCGGAAATTGAGCCACTGTCAAGCGAGGACATACGCAAGATACGCGAACAAACACACATGAGTCAGTCTGTATTTGCAAAATGTCTCAATGTTACTGTAGGGTACATATCGCAATTGGAACGTGGGGCAAAACGCCCTACAGGTGCGGCACTCATGTTGTTAAACGTCATTCACCGTAAAGGGATTGAAGCTATTCTGTGACATTCCTTACCAGACTTTGATTACGAGTATCCTTCATAATCACACCAGTGGCCGACTCATTAAGGTAACGATGAGTCCCCAAAACCGGCTCTACTGAACGGTCAAAAAGACTTCACGCCGAATCGTGAGCAAAATGGATGTAATCACAACTCATACGAATGCCGACTTCGATTGCCTGGGCGCCATGACGGCGGCGCTCAAGCTCTATCCCGGCGCGCTGCTGTCGTTTCCCGGATCGCAGGAGAAAGCGGTGCGCGATTTTGTTGAGCGTCATCCGGAATTCCTGCCCCGCTTCACCCGCGCCAAAGATATCAACCTGGAAGAAATCACCCGCCTGATTATTGTCGATTGCCAGTATGGCACCCGTATCGGTCGCTTCGCAGAAATTATCGGTCGCCCCGGCCTCGAAATCCATATTTATGATCACCATCCGGTGACCGCCGAAAGCATATCGCCAACCGGCGGTACTATTGCTGCCTGCGGTTCCGCCTCAACGCTGCTGGCCACCCGCTTGATGGAACTGGAAATTCAGCTGAGTCCCGAAGAGGCTACGCTGATTCTGCTCGGAATTCATGAAGATACCGGGCGTTTGTTGTTTGCCTCGACAACACCGGAAGATTACCGTGTTGCGGGGTGGCTGGCGGGGCAGGGAGCCCGGCTTGCCGTTGTGAGCGATGCCTTGACGCCGGAGTTGACCAAAGCGCAAATGGAGCTTTTGAAGCAGCTGCTGACGACCATCAAGACCAGTTCAATGAACGGAGTTGTCATCTCCATTGCCCATGCGTCCTGCAACCACTACGTTGGGGATATTGCCTCTCTGGCCCATCTGATGCGGGATATGAAAAATATGGATGCCCTGTTTCTGGCGGTCGCCATGGAAGACCATGTCTATCTGGTGGCCCGCAGCCATATTCCTGAAGTAGATGCCGCTGAAATTATGAAAGGCTTCGAAGGTGGCGGTCATGCCACTGCCGCCTCGGCTGTAGTGCATAATCAATCGCTGAAACAGGTGCTGGCGCGTCTTGAACAGCTACTACAGAGTTCCGTCAAGTGCGAAGCCACTGCGGGGAGCATCATGTCTGCTCCGGTCAAGACCATACCGGACACGGTCAGCATCGCCGAGGCTCGTGAGCTTCTGACGCGCTACAACTGCAACGCCATGCCGGTTGTGTCCGGACAGACGGTGGTCGGACTGATTTCGCGAAGGACGGTCGAAAAGGCACTGCATCACGGTCTGTCCGGGTCTCCGGTGACAGATTTCATGCATACGGAATATCTGGCGGCAACTCCTGATACTCCCATTACCGATATCCAGTCCTATATGGTGACCGGCAATCGCCGCTTTGTGCCGATTTTTACGGGAACGCAGCTGGTCGGGGCCGTGACGCGGACTGATCTCATGCGGTATAGTTATGGCGGGCGGCGTGGGCAGACCGGTGCGCTCTACGATCTCGAATCGCTGGAAGTTCCGACGCGAACCCGTTCGGTTGCAGGACTGCTCGGTAAACGGCTTTCGCCGGAAATTCGTGCGACCTTGCACACCCTTGGTGCCGTTGGGGACGCTTTGGGAGTGGCGGTCTACGCGGTCGGCGGTTTTGTGCGTGACCTGCTGCTGGGTTTTGCCAACCTGGATATTGATATTACCGTTGAAGGGGACGGAGTCCTTTACGCGGAGTGTTTTGCAGAACGTCATGGCGGCAGGGTTCGCAGCCACAAAAAATTCGGCACGGCGGTTCTTGTGTTGCCTGATGGTCTCAAAATCGACGTGGCCAGTACCCGGCTTGAATATTATGACTCCCCCGGCGCTCTGCCGACGGTTGAGCGGGCCTCGCTCCGGCATGACCTGTACCGGCGGGATTTTACCGTCAACACTCTTGCGCTCTGTATTAACCGCGACCGGTTTGGTCATCTGACCGATCATTTCGGCGGTCAGCAGGATATTCAGGAACGGGTCGTCAGAGTGCTGCACAACCTGTCATTTGTCGAAGATCCGACGCGCGTGTTCCGGGCGATCCGTTTTGAGCAGCGTCTCGGCTTTCACATTGCCCCCCATACCGAAAATCTGATGCGGAGCGCGGTACGAATGCATCTCCTCGACAAGCTGGGAGGTGAACGGCTGCAGAGTGAACTAGTACAGATCATGCAGGAAAAGGAGCCGTTGGCGGCCATCGCTCGTATGTCTTCCTTCGAGCTGCTTCCGTTCATACACCCCGCGCTTAAGCTGGTGCCGGCCACGGAGCGGGTTCTTCAGGAAACAAGGCAGGTGATGTCCTGGTTCCGACTGCTGTACCTTGAGGATCGCTGCGAGCCGTGGCAGGTTTATTTCATGGCGCTGAGTGACGGGCTTACCGCAGATCAGTTCCGCGACGCCTGCCACCGTCTTGCGATTCCCGGTCGTCTGGCGTCCCGGCTCTGTAGTCAGCGCCGTCTGGTTTTCACCACTTTGAATACCATCAAGCGGCGACTGAAGCAGGGTGCCGATGTGCGAAACAGTGAGCTGTATACCTGGTTCAGCGGCTTTGCGCTGGAGATGCTGCTGTATCTCGCGTCACGGGCAAGCAGCGAGCAGATCAGACGCTTCGTATCGCTCTACCTGACCCGGTTGCGTACTGTTTCCACTTTGCTGGATGGAGAGGATCTTCATGCGCTTGGCCTGGAACCCGGACCGCTGTTCCGGCACATCAAGGAACGGTTGCTGCAGGCGCGTCTTGATGGAGAGGTGAGCAGTCGTGACGATGAAGTGGCTCTGGCGCAGTCACTTGCGCCGACAGTGGGTAAGTCGAAAAAACGCTGAAACTATGTGGTTGCATGAAACCCGCTTGGCGTGATATAGTGTTGGGCATTGCTAAGAAATATGTAAAATAAATGATATTTCAGAGGATCAACCGCTATGAAGTTGTGTAAAAAACTGTTTACAATCTTGACCCTGGTTTCTCTTATATCAACTGCTTCTGCGGCGTTTGCCGAGGACAATGCCCTCAAGGAAGTTTTTGTTGATGCAGGTTTCGGTGCTGCAATCGGCGCACTTGTCGGTGGAGCCATAATGGTTTTTGAGAAAAAACCGTTTGACCACCTCAATTATATTGCCTATGGCGCGGCATCCGGTGTTTTGGCTGGAACAGCCTACGGGCTGGTCAAATCAACCCGGGCGTTCGCAGAAGTAGAAAACGGCAAAGTGAGGATGGCTTTTCCAACCATTATTCCCGAGTTGGTTGAATCATCTGTTCCAGGTCGGACAACCATCGCCTGGAAAGCAGATCTGATCCGGGGCTCATTCAACTGACCCCGCAGCGTTTGTACCAGTATCAAAGAACCCGCCGGAGTGATCCTGCGGGTTTTTTTATTTGCTTCACGCCGGTTGAAAACGGTATATACATGCCGCACTACACTACATTATTAGGAGAACAGAATGTCAGAATTCAAGAATGTCACCGTTGTCAAGAAAGCTAATATCTATTTCGGTGGTCAAGTCGCCAGCCATACCGTTCTGTTTGCAGACGGCACTAAGAAAACGCTCGGCATTATGCAGGCGGGAGAATATGAATTTTCTACCGGAACCGCCGAAATTATGGAAATTTTGTCGGGTGAACTGGAGTGGCAGATGAAGGGTGGTCAAGAGTGGAAGAAAATAGTTGGCGGTGAAGCGTTTGATGTACCGGCCAACTCCGTTTTTCTGATGAAGGTGCCCGTTGTAACCGATTATTGCTGCTCCTTCGTTGCCTGACAGCCAGATTCAGTTAGTGGAAAGGAACCCTGATACTACCATTGTCGGTCGCTTTGCACCGTCACCGACCGGTGCACTGCACACCGGTTCACTGGCAACGGCAGTAGGAAGCTATCTGATGGCCCGGCAGTCCGGCGGACGGTGGCTGCTTAGACTTGATGATCTTGATACCCGGCGTCAGGTGCCCGGAATGGCCGATGATATCATGCGTACACTGGAGTCGTTCGGTCTGCTCTGGGATGGTGAAGCGACCTTTCAGAGCAGGAATCTGAGTGACTATCTCAGCTTTTTTGGAGAGCTACAGCGTGCAGGCGAAATCTACCCCTGCGGCTGTTCCCGCAAAGAAATTGCCCTTAGCACATCAGCTCCCCACCCCGACGACGATTGCATTCCGTATTATGGCGCATGCCGGGGAGGGATGAAGGTGGGGAGCGGGGATGCCGCTGCCATACGCTCCTGGCGAGTTGGAGTGCCGGATGAAGAATTATGCTTTACCGACCTCCGGAAGGGGCGCTGTTGCCAGAATCTCACCCAGGTTTCCGGGGATTTTATTGTGCGGCGCGGCGACGGAGAGTTTGCCTATCAACTGGCGGTCGTGGTTGATGATTACCTGGCCGGCGTAAATCAGGTGGTGCGGGGAGAGGATCTTCTGGCTTCAACGCCACGGCAGATATATCTTCAACGGCTGCTTGGTTTTCCGCAGCCGGATTACTGCCATTTGCCATTGGTGACCGGTCCGGACGGTACAAAACTGAGCAAACGCGACCATCTGGTTTCTCACCAGCTCGGCACGGTGACCGGTCGGGAACAGGAACTGCTGTGTGCGGTGCTCCATTTCCTCGGTCAGAATCCACCGCAGGAGCTTGCGGGGCATCCATGCTGTGCTATTCTTGATTGGGGTGTAGCTCATTTCAAGCCGATCACTCAGATAGTTCATGGTGGTGCACTGGTGTTTTAATGAGTGCTTCAGAACCTCCCGTTTCAGTCCCGTGAAAAATGGCCATTGCATGACCTCAACAATGTGGCGCATGTGAGTTTACGCCTTGATTATACTAGAGTTGCGTGGTATTTGTATCAATCGTACATGCTTGAATGCACTGTGGTTATCCACATAAATAACGCACCGAGGGAGACGAAATGGAAAAGCAGAACGTACACTACCGTGATTTAGGATTGTCCAACACGAAAGAGATGTTTAGCAAGGCCATGGCCGGTAAATATGCCATTCCCGCCTACAATTTCAATAACCTTGAACAGCTTCAGGCGATTGTGACCGCCTGTGTTGAAACTAACTCACCCGTTATTATTCAGGTTTCCAAGGGCGCTCGCAGTTACGCAAATGAAACCATGCTCCGCTGTATGGCGATGGGGGCCGTACAGATGGCTCGTGAAGCCGGCTCCAACATTCCTATCTGCCTGCACCTCGATCATGGTGATACGTTTGAGCTGTGCAAGTCCTGCGTCGATAGCGGTTTTTCATCAGTCATGATTGACGGTTCGCATCTTCCGTTCGAGGAGAATGTGGCACTTGCAAAAAAAGTTGCCGAATATGCCCATCAGTTTGATGTTTCGGTTGAAGCCGAGTTGGGAGTTCTGGCCGGAATTGAGGACGAAGTTTCGGCAGAACACTCTACCTACACAAAACCTGAAGAGGTCGAAGAGTTTGTAAAAAAGACCGGCGTCGATTCGCTGGCAATCTCAATCGGAACCAGCCACGGAGCCTTTAAATTCAAGGCCGGTCAACCGGTGCCGCCACTCCGCTTCGATATCCTGGAAGAGTGCGAAAAGCGCATCCCCGGCTTCCCGATTGTTCTTCATGGTGCCTCATCGGTGGTTCAGGAATACGTTGCATTGATCAACCAGTATGGCGGCAATCTCGCAGGAGCTGTCGGAATCCCTGAAGACCAGCTGCGCCGGGCCGCTGCGAGCGCTGTCTGCAAGATTAACATCGATTCCGACGGAAGACTGGCGGTAACTGCCAAAATTCGTGAATATTTCGCCAAGGATCCGAAAGAATTCGATCCCCGTAAATATCTTGGTGAAGCGCGCAAGGAGCTGGTCAAGCTGGTGAAACACAAAAATGAAACGGTTCTTGGTTCGGCTGGAAAAGCATGATGTCTCGTGTTCGACGGCCTGGCGCCGCAGGAGGTGAAAGATGAGTACCCGCAAGTTTTCCCGTGTACGCTTTAATGTCGGAGCGACCATCAAGGTTGCAGATCGACAATTTCATGGTGCGGTAAGAGATCTCAGCATGACCGGTATGTTTCTCATGACCAGCGAGCAGCTTGATGATGGTGAACGGGTTGATATTACTATCGTCCTTACCGGCACCCTTCCGGAGATTGCGGTTAATTTCAACGGGGTTGTCACCCGTTTATGTGATGATGGCATCGGCTTTACTTTCGATAAAATAGACCTAGATTCGTACATGCATCTGAAAAACATTATTGCGTATAATATTGACGATGCGGAAAAGGTCATGGAAGAAATCGGCCAATCAATCGATGAAAAATTTTCTTCCGAAAAATAATATCCGTCCTTTCGCAGGGGTACTGAAGTCATGATAAAAAGGCATTCAACTCTTTTTTCAATCGGCGGATGTCTGCTTGGCGTTGGTGCCCCTGTCGGCTGGATCGCGATCAGGCTGCTTTTCTTTTATGATCCCTCACACGGGCTCTTTGAGCAGATTCTCAATGATGTTTTCAGGGATAGTGAGCATTTTGCCCAGTACACGTATATGGGTGGCGGAACTGCCATTGTCCTTGCTGTGCTTGGATATTTAATCGGCAATAACGGGGATGAACTCCGCGCACGGGCCGTAGAGCTTAACATCCTTCATAAGGAAGTTGGCGAACAGAAGGAAATTTTTGAAAATCGTTACAAAGTGCTGGACAGGAACATCAAGAATTTTCATCAAATCAGCAGCAAACTTCAGAAGTCGCTCAATCTCGACGAGGTGTTGATGCTCTGTGCCGAGGGATTGCATAATATTCTGGGGTACGAGCGCGTCAATATATTGATGGCGGAGGACGGCAAGAATCTTCGCTTTTTTGCCGCAGTCGGGACGGAGGGTTTTGATACTTCCGCTGTTGAAATGCCGATAGATTCAAGTATCGGAGTTATCGGGAAGTGTTTTAATGAACGAAAAGTGTATCTGATTGATGATATCTCCCGCTATCCTGACGACTACCATTTGAAGCCTCCTCACAACGCCCTCTCGCCGTTGCGTTCACGAAGTTTTATCCTCTGTCCGATCGTCGTGAAGAACAATTCTATCGGAGTCTTCGGAATCGACAATAAAAACAGTCACCGTGCCCTTAACGATTCGGACGTCGATACCATCATTCTGTTTGCGGATCAGGTGGCGGCGGCCGTAACCCGTATCAATCTGCTGACGTCGATCGACACTCTTACCTCCGAAATGGAGAGTTCATTCAAATTTCTTCTGGCGAGCCGCGGCCAGTATTCCAGAAATGTGGCCAACTTGCAAAATGGCGTTGATTCCGTCGCAGACGGGACTTCAATTATTGCCTCGGCTTCAGAAGGGGTGATGGCCTCGATAGATGAAACCAGTTCTGCTGTTAATCAGATTTCGATTGCCATCGAGCAGGTTACCAGGAATCTTGACCATCTGGCAGGAGTTGTTCATCAGTCGGCATCAGCCATGGAGCAGATTTACAGCACCATCGGCAATGTTGAACAGAATGCGGCGCTTTCGCATGAGGTGTCACACCAGGTAAAAGAACGCGCCGAAGAGAGCCGGGCCGTGGTTACGGAAACGATCAGCGCTCTTGACGAAATCAAGCACTCCGTAGGCCTTTCATTTGACGCTATTCAGCGTTTGTCCGAGAACAGCACCCGCATTGAAAACATCGTCAGCGTTATTAACGACATCACAAAGCGTACCAACCTGCTGGCACTGAATGCATCCATCATTGCTGCCCAGGCCGGTGAATACGGAAAAAGCTTTGGTGTTGTTGCTGATGAGATGCGCAACCTGTCGCTTCAGACCGGTCATTCAACCGGTGAAATAACCGCCATTATTGAAGAAATCATGACTGAGTCGAAAACTGCCGCCAATAATATCAGGGTAAGCAGGGATCTGGTGCAGCGAGGGGTTGAACTGGGGCGCACCACGGGAGAATCTCTCAAGGCGATCTTTGACAGTTCCGACTGCTCGCTCGATATGACCAAGCAGATCAAGCAGGCGACACAGGAACAGGTGACCAGCGTCCAGCTGGTGGCGCGCTCCATGGAAGAGATCAGCTCCATGACGTCTCAGATATTCGCGGCATCGACGGATCAGTCCAAAGCAACCAAAAGCATTGCCAGATCCATTGAGACAATCAAGGATATGACTCATGAAATGGTGCATTCCACATCACGCCAGGTTGATGACGGCAAAGTGATTCGCAAAAATGTGGAACTGGTCAGCGACATGGTTACCGAAATGTTCGATAATATGGAAATGCGCAGAGCCCAGAGTACCGAGGTTGTCAAGGAACTGGAGCAGATGAAAAACCTGACCTGTCCTCTTTGAGCAGGTGAATATATAGGGTTGTGAATAAATATCTGGATTTAAAATTTATGCTCTGATATTTAGATACGCCTGCCTTGACGGCTACCCCACCGGGAGTTGATCAGAAGTCGGCAGTTTGCAGCAGCACATACCGCACGGATTCGGAAGCGAACCGGGACGGCAGGGGAATCCCCCGGGACTGGTTTTTAAATAACACCGATCTGACCGTTCTCGACGCGCCCTCCGGCGCGTTTTTTGTTTGTCAGATGGCAGAAAAAAATACCTGTAATGAACCTAAAATCGGCAGTTCATGAACCACAGAGCAACTGAGCAACAGAGAATCAAACTGTTACATCAACAACAGGCATAACCAAAATGGTGAGTTATTATTTCTGGTTTTAACCTGAATTCTTCTTTGTTTTTGCTCCGTTGCTCAGTTGCTCTGTGTTTCAAATGCTTTTTTTAGGATAAATTCTGATAAATACAAATGGGAGCTGTATGAGAAAGAAAGTTACAATACCTGATATCCTGAAAATGAAGCAGAACGGGCAGCGCATTTCGGTTCTGACATCATATGATTTTCCCTTTACCCGTCTTATTGACGGCAGCGGGATTGACGTCATTTTAGTGGGCGATTCCGCCGGTGTCGTTTTTGCCGGCCATGACACGACCCTGCCGGTAACCATGGATGAAATGTTGTATCATACGCGGGCAGTAAAACGTGCTGATCCGAAAGCCCTCGTGGTCGCCGATATGCCCTTTATGTCCTATCAGACCGGCATTGAAGATGCCTGTCGCAATTGTGGCCGGATGATCAAGGAAGGTGGCGCCGAGGCGGTCAAAGTTGAAGGCGGCAGCAGCATGACCCACGTTATCCGGGCCGTTGCGGCCATTGATATTCCGGTAATGGCGCACATCGGCTTGACGCCGCAATCGGTTCATCGCATGGGGGGCTATAAAGTCCAGGGCAGAAACGAGCAGGCTGAACGGATCATGGATGACGCCTATGCAGTACAACATGCCGGCGCG
This sequence comes from Geobacteraceae bacterium, assembly GCA_025355325.1. GTDB lineage: Bacteria > Desulfobacterota > Desulfuromonadia > Geobacterales > Pseudopelobacteraceae > JACRCG01. The sequence continues at coordinate 2,236 of JANXZX010000117.1, read as the reverse complement.
TTTGCCGTAGTGCTGGAAGGTATTCCGGCGTCGCTGGCGGCAGAGATCACCGCCGAACTGACTATCCCGACTATCGGCATCGGAGCGGGGCCGTCCTGCGATGGCCAGGTGCTGGTCATTCACGACATTCTCGGTTTGTGTGAAAAATACTCGCCCAAATTTGTCAAGCGCTATGCCGATCTTGGACCGATTATATCCGCCGCAGTTACGCAGTATGTGGCTGAGGTCAGGAACGGCGAGTTTCCAACAGAAGAACATTCATTCAGCTGACCCTTCGACTCCGCTCAGGGAGCAGTCGAAAACAATCGTTGGCTGAGCGGAGTCGAAGCCATAGGAACTATATGAAAATAATCAACAGCATTATGCATATGCAGGCGCTAGCAATCGCCCCGGAACGGGAGGGGAGGCGTATCGCGTTTGTCCCGACCATGGGGTTTCTGCACGAAGGGCATGCATCGCTGCTGCGTGAAGGGCGCAAGCGTGGTGATGTCCTGGTGCTTTCAATTTTTGTCAACCCGATCCAGTTCGGGCAAAATGAGGATCTGGACCGGTATCCGCGCAATATGGAAGGCGACTGCAAGATCGCCGAGGCGTGCGGTGTTGACATTGTTTTCGTCCCTACCGCTGCCGAGATGTATCCGCAGGGGTTTCAGACCGGAGTCACCGTGCGGGATATTGCGCTGCCGCTCTGCGGTGCCAGCCGCCCGGGGCACTTTGACGGTGTGGCAACTGTTGTCGCCAAGCTTTTCAATATCGTCCGACCCGACGTAGCGTTTTTTGGCTGCAAGGATTATCAGCAATTGGCGGTAATCAGGCGCATGGCAGCAGATCTGAACATGCCGGTGGAGATTGTCGGCATGCCGATAGTGCGTGAGGCGGACGGACTGGCGATGAGTTCACGCAACGCCTACCTGTCACCGTCAGAGCGGCAGAGTGCCCTTTGCCTGGTTCGTGCCATTAAACGTGCTCGCGAACTGTTTGCTGGCGGAGAACGTTCAATCGCCGTCCTGACCAGGGAGACGCGAGCCGTTATTGAACAGGAACCATCGGCAACTATCGACTATGTTGAAATGAGAGATGGTGTGCTGCTGCAAGATCAGGAAGTTGCCGACAGTGATACTCTGCTGGCTTTGGCAGTAAAAATAGGACAAACCCGGTTGATCGACAATACAGTACTTGGAGAGGAATTGTAAAAGTAGGTTCAGCCCTTGACATGCGACAATTCATTTTCATACCACTCTATTTCTTTTCTCAGAGATGTATCTGTTTTAAAGTCAAAAATAATTCGCTGATAAGCTTTAGCTACAGCAAGATGGCTCATTCCACCAAATAGCGCCCCTATCTGTCGATTAGTCTCAGCGGCGTATTTCTTCATCAGATATATGCATATTTTCCGGAGATTGTTCCGGTCTTTACTGAATAACTCTTCCCGTAGCAGACCTCTTCGCTTACAAATGATCGTGATTATATCATCGACGTTATGGAGTGCCTGCAACGCTTTTCTGTGACATATTTCCTGATTGTCCAAATTGTTTCCGTCAATCCGTTGCAAAGTGCTTTTGATAAAAGCCGGGTTGCCTAAAATCATTCCACCGTAAACATTTTTAAAAGGATTTTCAATTTCTCCTATCGGTGAGTTTTCTATAAATACCCTGTATTTTTCTCTCGCGATTGCAATATCTTGGTGAAACATTGATAAAACCGCTGTTGATGTAACAAGCTCGTCGATGTCCGAGATATATGCGTTATAACTGCTGTAGGGATATTCTTCTGGACGATCAACCATTTTTGCCCGCACAGGATTAAGATGAATATACCTGCTCAATTCCTGAAGATAGCTGCTTTTGTCAATAACAATTGACTTATACCTGCCCTGCAAAAGGTGACCATTTCGCTTTCTCTTGATGTTTATATACGTTGTATAGCAACTGTTTAGAAAATGCATTATCTTACTCAGGTTCTTTTCTGGTGTTTCAATAAGTAGATGATAATGGTTTGTCATAAGGACATAGCAATGGAGAATAACTCCATACTTTTCTTGCACGTCAGCAAGGTATTCTTTGAATTTCTGGTAGTCAGATTTAGTAAAGAAGATCTTTCCCCGTTCATTACCTCGCGCGGTAACATGATACAAAGCACCTTCATATTCTATTCGTAGTGGTCTCGCCATTGAAAAGCCCCCCCCCGAGAGATTAAGGGAACTTATATAAATATATGTTTCGTGTCAAGGGCTGAC
>JANXZX010000166.1 GCA_025355325.1 Geobacteraceae bacterium | reverse complement strand
ACGACCGCTTTCTATATCGGTTCAGCATTAGTCCCAACCGTAAAACAAATGGTTGCCAATTTCCAAACGGTTGCCAAGCATATTATTGATTGGACTAAAGCAAATCAACCGCTGATCAACACGATTGTAAATATTGCTGGGGTGGCATTTGTTGCGGGTGCATCACTGGTTGGACTCGGTTTGATCGTAAGAGGTATTGGGGCTGCATTTGGTCTGGCGGCTGATGCTGTGGGTATATTTAGATATGTTTTAAAAGGCGTTGGCTTGGTTATCGATGCTGTTTCCTCTGTCCTTACAACGCTTGTGAGTGGTGCTATATCGCTTGTGACCAAAGGTTTTAGTTTGATTGCCGATATTGCATCAGGTGTTCTAAACGCGGGCTTATGGGTGCTTAAAACCACATTGGGTGCATTGACGATTGCATGGGAATTTCTGGCGGGTGCGGTTGCAATGTGTAAAACCGTGATGTTGGGATTTGCGGCTGTCGGGGATATCATCATCTCCGTTGTAGGTGCTATTGCAAGTGCTGTGACAGGTGCAGCAAGCCTAATTGCGTTGATTGGACCAGTTGGGCTAGTGGCGGCGTTCCTTGCGGCTATTGGGGCTTTGCTGCTGTTCAAACAGGGTTTAACCTCTTTATTTGGAGTGGTTCAAACTGGTGTCGGGATAGCCGTCAACGGAATAAAAACCGTAGCCGACGAAATTCCTGGTGCATTCGACAAGGCGACTACCAAAGCAAACAATTCAATTACATCTTGGGGAAATTCGTTGAAATCCTTTGCCACCAATGCTTGGGAATCAACAAAAAATATCTTTGGCAATTTGTGGGATGATATATCAATCGGCTTTGCCAATTGCTTTACAGACATTTCCAACTCTTGGGGATTGCTGCAAAACATGCTTAAAAAAGGTGAGTTTGTAGAAGCTTTCCAAATCTCATTTGCAATCATCAAGGTTGAATGGATTAGATTGCAAAATTGGTTTGAAAATACGATTGAAGGATTGAAGCCAACTTGGAACAAGGTTATGAATTCTATGGTTGGTGCTTTGATCGATGCTTTTGTCAGCATGAAAATTTCGATTGGTGAATGGTTAAATTGGCTTCTTCTTGAATTTAATAAAGTTAGTTTAAGAATTCGTTCCGTCATGTATGGTGCGATGAATCTTTTGCAAATGGAAGCCAATGCCCCTGGTATATCAATAGTGCTTCACGGAGAGAACATCAAAAAGGCTATGAATGATGGTAACATAAAGGCAAAGGCAGAGGACACAGCAGCAGGCATCACTCTGGATGACACTAGGCAAGAGGTCATCGCCGAAAAAAATAAAGCCGCAGCCGATGCCGCAATTGCCCAAGGCGAAGAAATAAAGCGTGTTATCAAAAGTGCATTGACAGCATCACCAAACAATAATGGTTTTTGGCAAGATGCAAAATTGCGTAATGCACAGAATGATTTGACCGTTGCACAAATACATGGAATGAATAACCAAAAATTCTGGGGCGGAATTGAACCTCTTGATTTCGGCAAGTTAGTAGATAACACACCCGACACTGCACCATTCGACAATATTTCCAGAGGTGCTTCCAGCATTGGGTCATTCAGTGCTTATGGGGCGATGGCGATCAGTGGGACAACGACAATTGGACTGCTGACCAAGATGGAAAAACATTTGTTGGCAATCAAAGAAAAAAAAGAAAACAGCATTTTCAAATAAATAAATAAATAAATAAATAAATAAATAAACAATAGAGGTTTAATGGGTTATGTCGTAGAAAAAATCAATGGATATAAGATAACGGAGCAACCTCCTGGTGCTACTTGTCAATACATCGTCAAGGGATACGCCAATGACTTGGCTGCTAAATTAGCGGCACAATCAATTATTCCTTTGACGGTAGGACTCACAAAATCTGATAATAGTGGTGCAAATACCGTTACCCGCTCAAAATGCCAAGTCAATTACATTGGTGGGGACATATGGGAGGCGGATGTAGAGTGGACCTTACAGCCCACATCTACCGTTTATCCTATACAATTCTCAACCAAAGGGCAAACTGTTAAAAGGACACATAGTATAAGCACCAATGGACGATATCTTGCGGAAGGTGTAAGTGAGACTGATCCAAGTTGCACAGCAGGGTTCTTCCCTGATTTTGACGGCGGCATCGGCTACAACGGGACGGACTTCGAGGGGGCTGATATTACGATCCCAAGTTTGGCTTGGAATGAGACGCACACATTTTCAATGTCAAATTTAAACAACACATATGCGGTAACAATTGCCGATTTGACAGGCAAGACAAATGCCGCAACATTTCGAGGTTATGCTGCTGGCTATGTTTTATTTTTGGGCGTGAGTGGTGGAAACCAAAAGAATGAATTGCAAGCCGACTTGCAATTTGAATTTGCCATTGGAACATCCCTGGTCAATGCAAACATTGGCGGTAAAAACGGTGCAGATTTTATACTTACTGGGGTGAATAAAGCACCCTGGGAATACATTTGGTTTTACTACAATGACACATCCCAACAATGTTTAAATGCTGTCACTGGAACTAGGACTGACCTTTTTAAAATGAAAA
>JANXZX010000087.1 GCA_025355325.1 Geobacteraceae bacterium | reverse complement strand
CTGTATGTCCGGGGAACAGCTGCTGATCGGGATTTGTCGTGAGTTCGGCATTGAAGCGGGTGAGAGTGGCGACGTTGGGTATCTTGATCTTCTCAACGACTTCCTGATTGATCAAAATAGCGCATGCCGGACTGTCCTGCTTGTAATTGACGAAGCGCAAAACCTGGGAAAGGACGTTTTGGAACAGGTGCGCATGATTTCAAATCTTGAAACGGAACGTGACAAGCTGATTCAGATTATATTGGCCGGGCAGCCGGAATTGAACGGTATACTCCGGCGACATGACCTGCGTCAGCTCAATCAGCGTATCACGATGCGATGTCGGCTTACTCCGATGAATTTTGACGAAACGGTTGATTATATTAGCCACCGACTTAAAATATCCGGCAACAGAGTACCTGACCTCTTTTCGCGCGCTGCAGTAAAGCGTATTTACCGATTTTCACACGGTGTCCCCCGTTTGATAAATATTGTCTGCGAGCACGCGCTTGTTATGGCCTGGACTCGTGAACTACAGACTATCTCTTCCTCAATCGCCGCAGAGGTCATTGAAGAGCTGCAACCTGTTGATGAGCGTGAAGGTCTCTGGTTTCGAATTTCACGTTGGCTGTCTGCCGGAAAGTGACCTGAACATATGAGTTATATTCTTGATGCCTTAAAAAAAATCGAACATGAAAAAAACAAAAAAATACGGCCACCTGGAAGAGTAAATATTTCCGGGGATCTGTTTCAGGAAAGAAAGCAGCCTGACAGCAGAACATCACGCCGAAAAGTAGCAACGCTCGTTATTGTGGCTTCACTGGTGACATGTGCCGGTACCTGGTTAGTCCTTAAAGGGGGGAGTAAAAAGGTCACCGCTGTAACCAGGCCGTTGCCGTTGGTATCTGCGCCTTCAATTTCAAGGCCTTCCGAGAGTGTCGCTCCATCTGTTCCTCCGCCATCTCCTCCACAGTCAATTTTCGTGGCGCCTGCGGTTCTGCCCACTTCTAAAAAGAAAGATGCAGATGCAAACGGTGCATTATCCGGTCGAAAAGAAATCCGTACTGAAAGCCGACCTGTACAACAGGCACCAGAGGTGAAGCAGCCCACTCAGCTCATACCTGCACCAGCTGACATCAAGCTGGCCGGTATCGCCTGGCAGGATGAACGCGCCGCCCGCAGGGCCGTTGTGAACGGTTTCTTGCTCAAAGAAGGTTCTGTTGTTTCAGGAGCGACCATTATGGAAATCCAGGCTGCCAAGGTCCGATTCATGTCCGCTGCCGGTCAGTTTGAGATTACGCTTGATACCGTATTACCAGCTGGAGGAGTCCGATGAATCTGTTTGGGCGATCAGCATTAGTGGCGGGAGTGTCATTGATGGTTACTGCCTGTGGCAGAAAAGGCCCGTTGATCTATCCCGACATGATGGTGCTGGCAGCACCGGCAGCCGTAACCGGACAGCAGAGCGGTTCTGTAGTGAAAATACAATGTGCTCTTCCTGATAAAGATCGGGCCGGGCACCCGGCTAAGGATTTGACCGGTGTAAGGATTAGCAGAAAAACAGACAGCTCAGATCAGAAAAATGTCTGTCGGGCCTGTACGGCGGACTACACGCCGTTACGGACGGTATATCTGGCCAGTTTGCCGGTGACTGCCCAGCGTTTCGGAAATCGCCTGATAGTTCTCGACAGTGATGTGAGTGCGGAAAACACCTATTCATACCGTATCGTTCCGTTTACCGCTGATGGTGTTGATGGTGCTTCGTCAGCGATTGTCTCAGTCCGCATGGCGACACCTCTTCCGGCACCCGAAATAAAAGTCGAAACATTTCCAACTGAAATCAAACTGCAATTCACCCTCCAGTCCTTACGTGCCGGAAAGCTTATCGGATACAACCTTTATCGTTCGTACATGGCGGCTCGCCAATCTTTCCAGCCTCTTAACAGAGAGCCGTTGAAAAGTGGTGAGTATGTTGACAGTGTACTTGAAAGGGGTGTTACATACCGTTATTCGGCCAGAGCATTGATCATGCCGGCATCGGGAGATGTCGTAGAAAGTTCAGAATCACCGGCTGTTGAAGGGAAATTGAAAGACGACGAATAGATTTCGTTCGTTATAAACGTCGATAGCTAAAATAAGAAAGGGCATCCCACATGCGGATGCCCTTTCTTGTTTTGCTAAACTGAAAGCGGAATTACTTGGCTACAGTTTCAGCCAGTTTGAGTGCGATATCTTTGTAAGGGTTGGCGAACAGGATGATCAGGCAGACTACCAGTGCATAAATTGCCAGTGACTCGATCATGGCCAGACCGATCATCATGGTGGTCAGGATTTTGCCGGAAGCGCCTGGATTACGGGAAACGCCTTCAACGGCGCGTGCAACTGCCATACCCTGACCAATACCGGTACCCAGTGTACCCAATGCCATACCAATACCTGCTGCAAGAACGCACATCGTGAAAAAACTCATTTTACTTCTCCTCTCGTGATGTAATTATCCTAAATAGTATAGGAATTTATTAGTTGCGATAATTTGTGTTTTCAGCTTTCCAACAAGGACTCAAATCCTGTCTGCCGCCGCACTGATTAGTGTGCGTGCTCCAGCGAACCCTGAATGTAGATCATGGCCAGGAGCATGAACACGAAGGCCTGGATGAATGACACCAGAACCCCCATGAGCATCATCGGCAGCGGTACCAGGAAAGGGGCCAGTCCGAAAAAGATCATCAGCACGAGTTCGTGGCCGTTCATGTTTCCGAACAGACGCAGTGTGAGTGAAACCGGACGGCTCATGTGACCGATGACTTCGATGAAAAACATTACCGGAGCCAGCCAGGCGATTGGTCCGAGAAAGTGCTTTATATAACCCAGGCCGTGATGTTTGATCCCTACCACATGGGTAGAAACAAAAACAATTACTGCACAGGCTGCAGTTGTGTTGATATTTGCCGTCGGCGGGAAAAAACCGGGTATCAGGCCGATCAGGTTCGACACAAGTACGAAAATGGCCAGTGTCGCAATAAGCGGGAAGAACGGGCGTCCTTGCTCTCCCATCGTGTCAACAATCATACCCTCAATGCCGCCGATAACTGTTTCCATGAAGTTCTGCATTCCGCTGGGAATCGACTTGAGAGCAGACGTAGCCAGCAACGAAAGAACAAGCAGCAGCACAATTATCAACCACGTATAGCTGATCGCATCGGCACTTGCCCCGGATATATGAAGCGGGGCAAGCAGCTTGCGGAAAAATTCAAGAAAAAGCAACGGATGAACCATGGAGCTAACCTCCTGCGCGTAGGGCGCTGTATAATGAAAGTGCGACTATGTTAATTACAATAATTGAAAGTCCAACAAAAAGTCCCGCGATTGAAAACTTCCCGGATGTTATGACGAAGTACAAAACCAATCCTGTCAGACTCAAGCGGGCAATGTATCGCAGCTGGGCATACGCAGTTGCTCGTGCCGGCAGCTGGCTGAGAATGCGCTGGAGTACATTTCGTATCCAGAAAAAATTGGCAATCGCGATAGACCCGCCTGCCAAAACCCCGAGACAGACTTTTATAGAGAAAAGAAGCCATCCGGCAAGAGCCATAATTGCCAGTAAGCCCAGGCTTCCCTTGATGATGACAGCAAAGAGGTTGTCCTCATTGATCGTTATCATCACTTTTACGGATCTCCCTGCCGGCGATTACATACACATTCTTGAAACCGGCGGCAATTCCGATGAACAGAAAAATATAAAAGAACCAGGGCTTTGTGCCAAGCCAACGATCAAGCGTCAGCCCAAACCAGACTCCGATAGCAATTGCCAGAACAACGGAAATACCCATACTGGATACCATTGCCAGGCTCTGAAACAGCTGTCGATTATTACTGCCCATAAAAAGTCAGGAGCAAGAGAGGCACAAAACCGGTACTGCTTACCACAGAAGGAGATGATGTGTCAAACATAAATGAAAGCATGCTACGCGATTAACTTGAAACATTTAGCAGCTGCTGCAATGGTTTTCTCAATCTCGGCCTCACCGTGGGCAGCGGAAACAAAGGCCGTCTCAAATTGCGAAGGAGCCAGATAGATTCCTTCATTCAGCATGGCGAGGAAGTATTTTGCAAAGGCTTTGGTGTCACACTGCGATGCAGTTGGCCAATCGTAAACCGCGCTCTTGCTGAAAAATGCGCAAAACATGCTGCCAACGCGGGTTGAGTATATCGGATAGCCGGCATCACTGGCTGCTTTGGCAATTCCGTTGGCGATCATCTGGCTTTTCTCTTCCAGTGTTTTGTAAAAACCGGGCTGTTTTAGAATTTTCAGCGTTGCGATACCTGCTGACATGGCGAGAGGATTTCCCGACAAGGTCCCAGCCTGATAGATGCCGCCGGATGGAGAAAGTTTTTCCATAATCTCTCGTTTTCCGCCAAATGCACCGACCGGCAGACCTCCTCCAATGATTTTCCCTAATGTTGTCAAGTCAGGAGTAATACCAAAAAGCTCCTGGGCACCGCCAAAGGCGACGCGAAATCCGGACATGACTTCGTCGAAAATTAGTACAATACCTTCATTTGTGCAAAGTTCCCGAAGTCCTTCCAAAAACCCTTCACGAGGAGGGACAGTTCCCATGTTACCGGCAACCGGCTCGACAATAATACAGGCAATTGAGTCCTTGTTTTCGGCGACCAGTTTTTTTACCGAATCAAGCGAATTGTATTCGGCTGTTAACGTAAGTTTGGCAACATCAGCCGGAACGCCGGGAGAATCAGGTACTCCAAAGGTGGCGGCGCCGGAGCCGGCCTTGACCAGCAAGGAGTCAGCATGGCCGTGATAGCATCCGGAAAATTTCAATATTTTATCGCGACTGGTAAAACCGCGAGCAAGGCGGATGGCACTCATAGTCGCTTCGGTGCCGGAGCTGACCATGCGAACCATTTCAATAGAGGGAACCGCATCAATTACCATATTGGCAAGAATTGTCTCGCGCTCTGTAGGCGCACCAAAGCTGGCACCGCAGGACATTGTGTCATGAACTGCCTTAATGATATCCGGGTGGCAGTGGCCGACAATCATCGGTCCCCATGAACCGACATAATCAATGTATGAGTTTCCATCTTCATCAAAAATTGTGCAACCGGACGCTTTGTTGATAAAAACAGGATCGGCGCCAACGGATTTGAAAGCGCGCACGGGGCTGTTTACACCGCCGGGGATAACTGCTTTTGCCTGCTGAAATAGGTAGCTGGAACGCTCGTGATTCATGGTAGATACCTCGTGCCAAAATAGATAGTTAGATGATGATAGCGTAGAATCTGTACCACGGATTCTCTGAAATTGTCAATCTTAAAGCAGTAATATTATTGTAATTTAGGTGTATAAGCTCGTCTGTCAGGTAATTAAGCATGAGTAAAAAAACTGTTGACAAAGAAATTCAAATAACCTATTACAAGCAACGTTTGTATACAGTATACCGTACGCAGTGAGGAGGATTCATAATGCTTGGTGCATATCTGCCAATACTACTTCTGGTCATAGTGGCGCTCATATTCGGGCTCTGCTCACTGGTTTTTTCCTCTTTGATTGGCCAGAAAAAACCGTCCAAGTTGAAGCTTCAGCCATACGAGAGCGGTTGTGAGCCGGTTGGTACCGCCCGTGAGCGTTACTCCATCAAATTTTACCTGATTGCCATGATGTTTATCCTGTTCGACATTGAGGCAGTGTTCTTGTACCCATGGGCCATCCTTTACAAAAAACTGGGCGTTTTCGGTCTGGTTGAGATGGGCCTTTTTATTGTCATACTTTTTGTCGGTTATATTTATGTGTGGAAAAAAGGAGCGCTGGAATGGGAGTAGACAATCCGCTTGGCGATAACGTTATCACCACGTCACTGGATCTATTGGTTAACTGGTCCCGGAAGTCATCCATCTGGCCGATGACCTTCGGTCTTGCCTGCTGCGCAATCGAAATGATGGCCACTGGTGCTTCACATAATGACTTGGACCGTTTCGGAATCATCTTTCGTGCATCTCCACGTCAGTCTGACTGTATTATTATCGCCGGAACGGTTACCAAAAAAATGCTGCCGGTAATCATGACAGTTTATGAGCAGATGCCTGAGCCGAAATGGGTGATTGCAATGGGTGCATGTGCGTGTTCCGGAGGAGTATTTGATACCTACAGTGTTGTTCAGGGTATTGATGAGGCATTGCCGGTAGATGTCTACATTCCTGGCTGTCCTCCGCGCCCCGAAGCGTTGTTGTTTGGTCTCATGAAGCTACAGGACAAAATAATGTCAGAGCGTAACTCGTTCGGCGCATCTATTGGCCTGGGTGAGCGTTATATACCGGAAGCAGCCTAGATCATAATTTTAATAGAATCTATTACACAAATCCCACAAAAGGGTTGGATGCCATGGCAGAAAATAATCGTGCAGTGCAGAAGCTAAGGGAAAAGTTCGCCGCTTCAATCATCGATGTAGTCGAGTTCAGAGGGGAGGTAACAGTAACCGTGGCAAAAACTGCGATTATTGAAATCCTTTCTTTCCTTAAGCAGTCGCTTCAGTACAATCTCCTGACAGATCTTACCGCAGTGGATTATTTGGGAAAAAAAGAAGAGCGTTTCATGATGGTTTATCTGCTCTACTCAATTCCCAATAAGGATCGCTTGCGAATCAAGACTCCTGTTTCCGAAGAGAACTGTAGTATACCGACCGCTACCCAGGTCTGGCGCACAGCCAACTGGCTTGAGCGAGAAGTATACGATCTTTTTGGTGTCACGTTTGAAGGACATCCGGATCTGCGCCGCATACTCATGACAGATGACTGGGTCGGACATCCTCTGCGTAAAGATTATCCATTGCAGGGACCTGATCGTGAGCCGTATAAAGGGCGTTTGTCATAGTTTTTACTACATCGTTCTGTAATCCGATACTATAAGAGGCACTACATGGCTACTACTGAAACAATGACACTAAATATGGGCCCACAGCATCCCAGTACCCACGGGGTTCTGCGGCTTGTACTCGAGCTTGACGGTGAGGTGATTGTCAAGGTCACTCCTCATATCGGCTACCTGCATCGTGGCGTTGAAAAACTGTCAGAGCATCGTACGTACCACCAGATTCTCCCGCTTACCGACCGCCTTGATTATCTGGCACCGATGAGCAACAACCTGGGATATATTCTGGCGGTTGAGAAGTTGATGGGTGTTGAAGTGCCTGACAGGGCCGAGACTATCCGGATTATTATGGCTGAGTTGACTCGTCTGGAATCGCATTTGGTCTGGATAGCGTGCCATGCTCTCGATATCGGTGCCATGACGGTATTTATTTATGCGTTTCGCGAGCGTGAGACAGTCATGGAGATTTACGAGCTTATCTCCGGTGCCCGTATGACGTCGAACTTTTTCCGTGTCGGTGGCTTGTCGCAGGATGTCCCTGATGAATTTGTCAAAAAAGTCAGCGATTTTATCAATGTGATGCCTGGTTATCTGGATCAGTATGAGGGCCTTTTGACGACAAACCCGATCTGGCTCAAGCGTACTATCGGCAACGGTGTAATTTCTGCTGAAGATGCCATCGACTTCGGTATTACCGGTCCGGCGCTTCGTGGCTCGGGTGTTGATTGGGATCTTCGTCGCGACAATCCGTACAGCGGTTACGACAAATACCAGTTCAAGGTGCCGGTGGGAGAGAACTGCGATACGTTTGATAGATACAAAGTGCGTCTGATTGAGATGCGCGAAGCCTGTAAGATTGTGCGGCAGGCTCTGGATAGGCTCAAGCCCGGTCCAGTGCTGGCTGATTGTCCGCAGGTCTGCTATCCACCGAAAGAAAACGTGTACAATAGCATCGAAGGACTGATTCATCACTTCAAGATTGCATCTGAAGGGTTCCCTGCGCCGGAAGGTGAAGTTTACCAAGGAGTTGAAGCGCCAAAAGGCGAACTTGGCTTTTATATCGTCAGTGACGGTGGCAACAAGCCGGAGCGGATGAGAATTCGCCCGCCATCATTCGTGAATCTTCAAGCCATTGAAAAGATGAGCGTAGGTACAATGATTGCCGACTTGGTGGCTGTAATCGGAACCTTGGATATCGTCCTCGGTGAAATTGACAGATAACTCCGCACGATTCAAAGGAGATGGGGCGCATGAGTGACGTAGTGGCGCAGCAAGCAGAAGAAACAGAACCTGAAGTAGACCTTTCGATAGCTGATGCTATCATCGATAAATATATTGATATCCCTGGCAATCTGATGCCTGTCCTTCAGGCAGCTCAAGACGAATACGGGTACATACCCCGTGCCGTGGCGGATCATATTGCAGAGCGTTTGAATGTTTACCCAAGCCAGATCTATGGTGTGCTCACTTTTTATGCCCAGTTTCATCTCAAACCGCGCGGCAAATTTATTATCCGTGTCTGCGTGGGTACAGCATGTCACGTTCAAGGCGCCCCCCGCATAGTTGAAACGTTCTTCGACAAGTTGCATATCGGACATGCCGAGACAACTGCCGACTTGCGGTTTACCTTCGAGAAGGTTGCATGCCTTGGAGCCTGTGGAATGGCACCACTGGCAATGGTTAATGATTCAACATATGGTGGCATGACGGTACAAAAGGTTGATGATATTGTTGCTGACTACAGCCAGAGACCACTGAAATAGCATGAAGCTCGAAACTATCCAGCAGGGGACAATTCAGTCATGAGCGAAAACGCAGGTATTAAAATTCTGATCTGCCAGGGTACCGGCGGTGTTTCGATGGGCGCCAAAGAGGTTGAGGCGGCTTTCGTCAAGATTCTCGCTGAAAAAGGTGTTGATGCCGTAGTTGGCAAGCGGTGTGATGTCATCAAAACCGGGTGTCGCGGACTTTGTGCCAACGACGTTCTGGTTGATATTATCACTCCGGAACAGGGCCGAATTACCTACGATTTTGTTAAGCCTGAAGAAGTTGAAAAGATTATTGATGAGCATATCGTCGGTAAAACTGTTTTAGAAAAACGTAAGGCCAAGCCTTACTACAATCAGTTTGTTGACGCTCAGATGCGCGTTGTTATGACCGGCTGCGGACAGATTGATCCGGACAGTATCGATGCCTACAAAGAGGAAGATGGCTTCAAGGCGATAGAAAAGTGCATTAAGAGCATGAAACCTGAAGAGGTTATTGAGGAAGTTAAAAAATCCGGTCTGCGTGGACGAGGCGGCGGTGGCTTCCCGACCGGAATGAAATGGTCATTCTGCAAGGCCTCACCTGGAGATCACAAATATCTTATCTGTAATGCCGATGAAGGTGATCCGGGCGCATTCATGGATCGTTCCCTTTTGGAAGGTGACCCCTACTGCATTATCGAAGGAATGATGATTGCCGCGTATGCAATTGGTTGTGATTTTGGTTACGTGTATGTTCGTGCCGAGTATCCGCTGGCCGTTCAGCGTTTGCAGCACGCGATAGATATCTGTTACGAGAAAAACTACCTTGGTAAGAATATCCAGGGTTGGGGCTTCGACTTTGATATGCGTATCAAGATGGGAGCAGGAGCGTTTGTTTGCGGTGAGGAAACCGCGCTGATGGCCTCCATTGAGGGACATCGCGGCATGAGCCGTCCCCGTCCGCCTTTTCCTGCCGTCCGGGGTCTGTGGGGCAAGCCCACCAATATCAATAACGTAGAAACTTTCGGTAACGTTCGCCACATCATTAATAAAGGTGGCGACTGGTACGCCTCGCTCGGCACAGAGACAACCAAAGGTACAAAAATCTTCGCCGTTACCGGAAAAGTTAAACACACCGGTCTGGTGGAAGTACCGGCAGGAATGAAAATCCGCGAAGTTATTTATGACGTCTGCGGCGGCATCGCCAATAATCGTAAATTCAAGGCAGTTCAGGCCGGTGGACCATCCGGCGGTTGTATACCTGCCGAGATTCTGGATACTCCGGTGGATTATGACTCCCTGATCAAGGCCGGTGCCATGATGGGTTCCGGTGGTCTGGTAGTTATGGATGAGACTACCTGTATGGTTGATGTGTCTCGCTTCTTTCTTAACTTTACCAGAGATGAGTCCTGCGGCAAGTGTGTCCCATGCCGTATAGGCCTCAAGGTCATGCTTGATATTCTGGAGCGAATCACCGAAGGGCGTGGAATACCATCTGATATTGAGACCCTGCAAGATCTGGGAATCGCTATCAAGAAAGCTTCGCTCTGTGGACTTGGTCAGACAGCTCCTAACCCGATCCTCTCCACGATAAATTATTTCCGGGATGAGTATGAGGCACATATCAACGACAAGCGTTGTCCGTCCAACTGTTGTAAAGAGTTGCTTCTGTGGCAGGTTGTAGAGGACAAATGCGTAAAATGCGGCGCCTGTAAAAAAGCCTGTCCGGTTGATGCTATTATTTGGGAAAAGGGCCAACTGGCTGTTTTGGACAAGGAAAAATGCACCAAATGTAAATCTTGCTACGATGCCTGTCGCTTTATGGCGCTTGAATAGTAACCAATCACGCTCACGGTCAAACTCACTGAACAGAGGTTGAGATGGTAAATCTTACAATAGATGACAAGCAGGTTACAGCACCCAAAACCGCGACTATTTACGAAGCGGCCAAGATGAACGGAGTTAATATTCCGATTCTGTGTCACGACAAGAAACTTAAACCTTTCGGTGCATGCCGTATGTGTCTGGTTGAGGTTGAACAGATGAAAGGGCGGCAGATCCCAGCATGTACGACCCCTGTAACTGAAGGGATGATAATTCGTACTGCAACACCGGATATTGTCAAAGCACGGAAAATGGTACTTGAGTTGTTATTGCTCAATCATCCTCTTGATTGCCCTGTCTGCGATAAAGCCGGTGACTGTGATCTTCAGAATTTAACCTATGAATACAAAGTTGATAGCAACCGTTTCAGTGATGAAAAGTTTCACCACGAGATCGACTATAACAATCCACTGATTGAACGTGACATGAACCGTTGCGTTCTGTGCGGTAAGTGCGCGCGAATCTGTGATGAAATAGTCAGTTATGGTGCCTTGACTTTTATTGATCGCGGAATTGAGACAAAGATCGGGTGCGAGTTCGATGAAGCCTTAAACTGCGAGTTTTGCGGATCGTGTATTTCAGTTTGTCCGGTTGGATCACTCCTTGCCCGTCCGTTCAAATTCAAGGCCCGTTTCTGGTCGCTTACAAAAGAGAAGTCTGTTTGCGGATACTGTGGTACCGGTTGCGGTCTGACATTAGGCGTAAAAGACAATAAGATACTGACAACAATATACGATGAGAATCAGGGTTTTCACAAAGGCCAGTTATGTGTGCGTGGCCGCTTTGGTTACCAGTTTATTAACAGTACCAAGCGTTTAATGAAACCATTGATTAAAAAGAACGGTGTACTGACAGAATCTACATGGGATGAGGCACTTGGACTTGTTGCCGGACGCCTTAAGGATGCCGGTTCTGTCGCTGCACTGGCGACACCTCGCCTCACGAACGAAGAGTTTGTACTCTTTAAAAAATTATTGGATGAGAACGTTGGTACCAAGAATTATGACCACGCAGCCGGTTACGCACATTCGGCGCTAACGGAGGGTTTTGTACGCAGCTTTGGTACAAGTGCATCATCTGCAAGTATACTTGATATTCAAAAAAGCGATCTGCTCCTCGTAATAAAGACCGATACTTATGAAACACACCCGGTAGTCGGGTTTGAAATAAACATGGCAGTAAAGAATAAAGGCGTTAAGCTCAATATACTGTCAGATAAACGGGGCAAGCTTTCAAAATTGCCGGATGCAGTTACTCTTGTTCACCGTCCGGGCAGTGAAGTTGCGCTATTGAACTCAATTGCAAAGACTATTCTTGATGAGAAGCTGTCTAACGATGCTGTAGCATCAGTACCAGGTTTTGCTGAACTGGTGAGTGCTTTGTCTGCTTTTAGCGCTGAAGCGGTTGCTGATCAGTGCGGTTTGACTGCGGCAGCAATCAAAAAACTCGCATCAGATTACGCTTCTGCCGAGAAAACTCTCATAATATTCCCGACAGGTCAGGCGTACACCGGTCATAATGCTGATCTGGCAAGTGCGGTTGCAAACCTGGCAATATTAACCGGCAAATATGGTAAAGAAGGGTGTGGAGTCCTTTGTCTGTCTGAGAAGAACAACAGCCAGGGTGCCGTTGACATGGGCTTTTACGCTCAGAATGGTGGCTTGAATGGCATGCAAGTACTGGATGCCTGTACTAACGGTACTGTTAAAACACTTTTTATTGCCGGTGAAAACCCACTGACTACATATCCGAATCGCAGCAAAGTCAAAGCTGCTCTTGATTCTGTTGAGTTCCTTGTTGTTTCTGAATTATTCCTTTCCGAGACGGCGGCCATGGCCGATGTCGTTTTGCCAGTATGTTCTTTCGCAGAGAAAGAAGGCACCTTCACCAGCGCGGATCGCCGCGTTCAATACTTTAAACCGGCAATCCGGAAAAACGTGCAGATCAAAACAGATTACGAAGTCTTCTCTGATCTGATTGCAAGACTCGGTGGAAATGCTCCTGCATCAGGTTCTGCTGTTTTTAAAGAAATTTCCGAAGGCGTACCGGGCTATCAAGGTATGAGCCATGTTGCCCTGAAAAAAGATAGCGCTTTTGCATCTGTTGTAATAACTCCGGCTTTTGTCATACCGCAAGCCACTTCAGCAATTCCAGTCGAACAGGGTAAACTGGCTCTTGTTATTGGCAGTGCACTATATCATAACGGTACTCTCTCGCAGTATGGAGAGGGCCCGATGCATGTTTGTCCAGAAGGTTACATCGAAATGTCACATTCAGATGCCTCAGCTAATAAAATTGCTAATAACGATCTTGTTACGGTTTCATCTGCAACTGGCAGTCTGCAACTTAAAGCAAAAATTAGTACACGTATCCCGGCAGGTGTTGTATTTGCTCCGTATCATTTCAGTGATTCTCCGGTTAATACAATCTGGAGCGGATCCCCAGTTACGTTTGTTACGTTGGCAAAAAGATAATTACTCATATTAACTGCTGGATTTAACTAATTTATACAAGCAAGGAAAGAGGGACAGATGGGAATCGAGATATTAGGACTTCCGCTGATGTATTACATCGCTATGGTTGTCAAGGTCCTGGTGGCTTTTGTCTTTGTGCTGCTGACCGTAGCCTACGCCACATATGCCGAGCGCAAAATTATCGGCCATATGCAGGTTCGCCTTGGACCTATGCGCACAGGGTGGCACGGATTGCTGCAGCCGATTGCCGACGGGGTCAAGCTTTTCTTTAAAGAGGAGATCATCCCTTCACAGGCAAGCACGTTTGCATTTTTGATTGCTCCGCTGATTGCTCTCATACCGGCGTTTATTACATTCGCTGTTATACCATTTGGCGGCACCATTGAGATTGCTGGTTACAAGATACCTCTTCAGGTTGCGGCATATTACGATACCGCTGCCGGTCAGGTCTTCGACGTAAATGTCGGTGTGCTTTATGTCCTGGCTATGTCATCGCTTGGTGTTTACGGAATTGTCCTGGCGGGATGGGCATCAAACAGCAAATACTCTCTGATGGGTGGATTGCGTGCCTCTGCACAGATGATATCGTATGAATTATCAGCTGGACTGTCAATTATAGCAGTTTTTATGCTGTCCGGTACGCTGTCACTTACAAAAATCGTAGAACTTCAGTCTGGATTGGGTGGCTTTGAGTGGTACATCTTTAAACAACCGTTGGCTGCGTTTATCTTCTTCATCTGCTCGCTTGCCGAAATTAACCGCACTCCGTTCGACCTTCCTGAAGCAGAGACGGAGCTGGTTTCAGGTTTCTGTACCGAATATTCATCTATGAAGTACGCCATGTTCTTTATGGCAGAATATGCAAACATGGTAACAGTCTGTGCGCTCACAGCTACGTTGTTCCTTGGTGGTTGGAATGGCCCGTTGGCCACAGCTATTCCGCTGCTCGGACCAGTGTACTTTGTTGCTAAAGTGTATTTCCTGATGTTTGCCTGCATGTGGATTCGCGCGACACTGCCGCGTTACCGGTATGATCAGTTAATGCATCTCGGCTGGAAAGTATTTATTCCAGTGGCGCTGCTAAACATTGTAGTAACAGGAATCATCGGCTTTTTTATTTAGAACAAGCTGAATCAGTTACGTAATTTCAGACACGAGGATGGAAATATGAATCCGATAACACCAATTATTAACGGCATGGCAATTACATTGAAACACTTGTTCATGAAGCCCGTGACGTTGCAATATCCTACAGAACGACCAAAAGTGGCTGCCCGTTTTCGTGGTCTGCACGCTTTGAATGTATCGCATAACAAAGCGAAATGCGTTGCCTGCTATCTTTGCCCAACCGTCTGCCCGGCCAAATGTATCACAGTGGAAGCTGGTGAGGATGCAAACCACGACAAATTTGCAGCTACTTACGAAATAGACATGCTGCGGTGCATTTTTTGTGGATACTGTGTTGAAGCATGCCCGGTTGATGCTATACGGATGACCGGCGAGTTTGAGTTGGCAAATTACCGTCGTGAAGACTTCGTCTACTCCAAAGATCGTCTTTTAGAAAAGAAATAAAGGAGCAGTGCATGGAAACCCTCTTCTTTCTCATCATTACGTTAGTAGCTATTATTTCGGCGATCTTGGTTGTCACGTGCAAGAATCCGATCAATAGCGCTCTGTCGCTCATAATGACTTTTTTCTGTCTGGCTACATACTATGTGATGCTTGATGCTCCGTTTATGGCTGCTGTTCAGGTTATGGTTTATGCCGGTGCAATCATGGTTCTGATGGTCTTCACGATCATGCTCCTGAATATCCGGGTCGATTCATCGAAAAAACATTCACATAAACTTGTACTTGGCTCGATTATCGGCTTCTTCACATTGGTTAATACTCTTTTTATACTGTTTAAAAGTAAGGCAGCAATGCCTAATGGACCTTACAGCGGTGAAGTGATTAAAAAGCTTGGCCACACGGAATTAGTTGGTAAGGAAATATTTACAAACTTCCTGTTGCCGTTTGAAATAACTTCAATTCTGCTGTTA
This sequence comes from Geobacteraceae bacterium, assembly GCA_025355325.1. Lineage (GTDB taxonomy): Bacteria > Desulfobacterota > Desulfuromonadia > Geobacterales > Pseudopelobacteraceae > JACRCG01. The sequence goes on along the minus strand of JANXZX010000087.1, from coordinate 18,036 downwards.
GTTGCGATTGTTGGCGCCGTCATTCTTGCCAAGAAAAAAATATAAGAGGGATATATTTCATGGAAAACCTGAACAGTTATCTCGTCGTAAGCGCCATACTCTTCGCGATCGGTACAATAGGAGTCCTGACCCGCAAGAATGCAATTGTCGTATTCATGTGTATTGAGCTGATGCTTAATGCCGTTAACCTGACATTTGTCGCATTTTCTCGCCATCTCGGGAACCTTGATGGACAAGTGTTTGTCTTCTTTATCATGACCGTTGCAGCTGCTGAAGCGGCTGTCGGTCTGGCACTTATCATTGCGTTTTTCAATAACAAAGAATCAATTGATGTTGAAGACGTAAATTTGATGAAGTGGTAGCAAACGATTCAACCTCTACGATTACGTTTAAAGATTGCATAAAAGGAGTCTTACATGTTTGAAAACGTATGGCTAATACCGCTCTTCCCGCTCATCGGGTTCTTGATCAACGGGCTCTTCGGGAAAAAGATCAAGAATGAGGCTGTAATCGGCGGAATTGGTACGCTGATGATATTCCTGTCCTTTCTGGTGTCGTGCGGAATACTCATGCAGATGATCGGTCTACCACCGGAGCAGAGAGTATTTGAGAAGGTTGTTTTTCCGTGGATTCAATGCGGTAATTTTAAAGCTGATATGGCCTTCCTCCTCGATCCGCTGTCATGCGTAATGATTATGGTAGTAACGGGCGTTGGCTCATTGATTCATCTTTATTCAATTGGATACATGCATGGAGAAGAAGGATATTACAGATTCTTTGCTTACCTGAATCTTTTCTGTATGTCGATGCTTCTTCTGGTGCTCGGCGCTAATATGCTGGTCATGTTTATCGGTTGGGAAGGTGTTGGTCTCTGCTCGTACCTGCTGATTGGTTACTATTTCCATAAAAAGTCTGCCGGTGATGCAGCTAAAAAAGCTTTCGTTATGAACCGCGTTGGTGACTTCGGATTCCTGATCGGTCTGTTCACTCTCTATTGGTGGTTTGGCAGCAATCATAATATATGGACAGTCAATTTCACTGAAATCAAGGCTGCATCTCATCTGCTCCCGTATGGCGGCGTTGTAACAATTGCTACTTTGTGCTTCTTTGTCGGAGCAACAGGCAAGTCGGCTCAGATTCCTCTCTTTACCTGGTTGCCTGATGCTATGGAAGGTCCGACACCAGTATCCGCTCTGATCCATGCAGCAACAATGGTTACAGCGGGTGTTTACATGATCGGAAGAATGAGCTTTGTATTTATTAAATCCCCCGACACAATGCTGGTCGTTGCTTGTGTTGGTGCTGCTACCGCAATCTTCGCCGCAACCATCGGCACGGCTCAGAATGACATAAAACGCGTACTTGCCTATTCGACAGTTTCTCAGCTTGGTTTCATGTTCCTTGCGATGGGTGTCGGCGCATTCACTGCCGGTATTTTCCACCTTATGACACATGCATTCTTTAAAGCCTGTCTGTTTCTTGGTTCCGGTTCAGTTATTCACTCAATGCATCACGCTCTGCATAAAATTCATTCACATGATGATGCTCAGGATATGCGTAATATGGGTGGACTTAAGTCCGCCATGCCGATTACCTTCCTGACATTCCTTGTTTCTACGATTGCTATTTCGGGTATTCCTGGTTTTTCCGGATTCTTCTCCAAGGATGAAATTCTTTGGATGGCGTTTTCAAATCCGTACCACGGCAATATTAATATAGTGCTGTGGGGAATTGGTGCAATAGCAGCGTGCTTCACAGCCTTCTATATGTTCAGGCTGGTATTCATGACGTTCTTTGGAGAGTGCCGCATTAATCCAAAGGCCAAAAGCTACCTTCATGAGTCTCCGCTTGTTATTACAATTCCGCTCATGGTTCTTGGAACTCTCGCGGTTGTCGGTGGTTACATCGGTATGCCCAAAATTCTTGGAATGCTTCCCAACTATTTCGAGCATTGGCTGGAACCGGTATTTGAATTGGCAACGGAGTACAGTCACACATATGCACATCAGGGCGCCCATCCAAGTCATGCCGTAGAGTGGGGATTGATGGGGCTGTCAGTGGTAATAGCACTTGTAGGCATTACTATCGCTTTTACCATGTACGTCAAGAACACCGAGCTTCCCGGGAAATTTGTTGCAACATTCCCTGCTCTCCACCGTGCTGTGTACAATAAGTGGTATGTTGATGAGCTTTATGACTTTATCTTTGTAAACCCCTGCAAGGCTTTTGGCCAGTTCCTCTGGAAAGGCTTTGACGTCGTGATTGTTGACGGTGTTGTCAATGGTGTTGCAAATGTTGTGATGGGATTCAGTGGCATATTCCGCTACATGCAGTCTGGTTACATATATAATTATGCATTTTCCATGGCGCTTGGTGTGGTTGTAATGCTCGGCTACTTCATTTTTAAATAACTGATTCATAAGCACTTTGTATAAAGGAGCAAGAATTCATGAGTAACGTACTGAGCCTGACGACATTCCTGCCGATACTGGGTGTCCTGTTGCTGCTGTTTATCCCGAAGGACAGCAAGGGAGTACTTCGGAATGTCACCCTCGCGGTAACAGTTGTCACCTTTCTGGTGTCGCTGATTATACTGACTGGCTTCCAGAGTAATGCTGAATTCCAGTTTATCGAGAACATGCCCTGGATTGCCGCCGGGCCGTTCGTAATGCGCTACAACATTGGTATTGATGGGATCAGTCTCTGGCTTGTTATTCTCACGACATTCATCATGCCTATTGCAGTACTTTCAACATTTACCGCCGTTGAAGAGAAGGTAAAGGAGTACATGATTTGCCTTCTGCTACTCGAAACCGGCATGCTTGGCGCATTTATTTCGCTGGATCTTTTCCTGTTCTACATTTTCTGGGAAGTTATGCTGATTCCAATGTATTTCATGATCGGTATCTGGGGTGGAAAAAACAAAATTTACGCAGCTGTAAAATTCTTTATCTACACGATGGTCGGTTCCTTACTGATGCTGGTAGCTTTAATCTTCCTTTACTTCAAAGGTCTTGAGGCTGGCATAACTGACTTTGGCCTGCTGCAATTCTTTAGCCTTAAACTTGATCTGGCAACACAGATATGGCTGTTTCTCGCTTTTGCCTTTGCGTTTGCAATCAAGGTTCCGATGTTTCCGCTCCATACCTGGTTACCGGATGCTCATACTGAAGCGCCAACCGCCGGCTCTGTAATACTTGCCGCTGTTTTGCTGAAAATGGGTACATATGGTTATGTCCGTTTCGCCATACCGCTTTTCCCTGAGGCTGCACACAAGTTTGCACCACTGATCGCTACCTTGGCTGTAATCGGTATCATCTATGCGGCGCTGGTCGCCATGGTGCAAGAGGATGTTAAAAAACTGGTTGCCTACTCATCAGTTGCTCACCTTGGTTTTGTTATGCTTGGCGTATTTGCTTTCAATGTTGAAGGTATTACTGGCGGTATGCTGCAAATGATTAACCATGGTATATCAACCGGCGCACTGTTCCTTATCGTCGGGTTTATTTACGAACGCCGTCACACCCGACTCATTACCGATTTCGGTGGCCTGTCCAAGCAAATGCCTATATTTGCCACGATCTTCATGATCGTCACCTTCTCTTCAGTTGGCTTGCCTGGTACGAACGGTTTTGTTGGTGAATTTTTGATCCTGCTTGGTGCTTTTGAAGGCCAGTTGCGCTGGTGGACAGTTGTCGCAACAAGTGGCGTTATCCTTTCAGCTGTATACATGCTCTGGGTTTTCCAGAGAGTAATGTTTGGTGAACTTGACAACCCCAAGAACCAAAAGCTGCTTGATCTGAATGCCCGCGAAATCACAATTATGGTTCCGCTGCTGGTAATGATCTTTTTTATGGGTCTCTATCCTAAGCCATTCATTGATAAAATGGATCCTGCGATCAAGAAACTTGTCGCACAGGTTCGTATTTCACCGGCTACTGCCCAAGTGATTCCGGTTTCAACTCAAACACAGATACCAGAAGGACACCCTGGGGCACAGCAAATGCCTGCCGGACATCCCGGTGGGGCTACTCCTGCTGCTGTTAATCAAGGGTCTTCACCTGCACCACAACAAGTTACACCAGCTGTAAATCCGCACGAAGCAAAGTAAATTAATAACGAGTCAATCCGACCGGAGGATATTTTAGATGGACATGATTGTAATTCCAGCCGTCAACATGACGCCGATTCTCCCGGAGATTTTTCTCTCCGTGCTGGCCATGGCTCTTCTGCTGATCAATGTTTTTGTGCCCGGCGGACAGAAGACATATCTGGCATACATCAGTTTTTTCGGTATTGTCGCATCGGCGGTACTGGTTGCAGCAGGGTGGGGTTCCCACGTAGAGAGCTTCAGCGGCTCTGTGGTACTCGATAACTTTGCAACGTTTTTCAAGATGATTTTTCTGGTGGCTGCCGGACTTGCGGTGCTCATTTCAGATCGCTACATGGAGCGTGAAGAATGCAACCATGGCGAGTTATATCCTCTGATTCTTTTCACGGTTGTCGGTATGATGCTGATGGCTTCCGGAACGGATCTGATGACAATATTCCTTGGGCTCGAAGTTATGTCTGTGTCGCTTTATGTTCTCGCCGGATTCAATAGAGCCAATAAAAAGTCCAACGAGGCCGGCCTTAAATACTTCCTTCTGGGTGCCTTTTCAACCGGCTTCCTCCTGTATGGTATGGCTTTGATTTATGGTGCAACCGGCACTACTCGCCTCTACAAGATTGCTACGATTGTCGGACAGATGACTCTTCCATCAGCCAACATAATGCTGGTTGCCGGCATGCTGCTCATGATGACAGGTTTTGCATTTAAAATTGCCGCTGCACCGTTCCATATGTGGACTCCTGATGTTTATGAAGGTGCCCCGACACCGATGACCGCTTTTATGTCCGCGGGTCCAAAAGCTGCAGGTTTTGCTGCACTGCTCCGAATCTTCTTGCTTGCTCTGCCGACTCTTCAGGCAGAATGGAGTCAGGTCCTTTGGGTCTTGGCCGTATTAACCATGACGGTCGGTAACATTACTGCTCTGCGTCAAGACAACATCAAACGTGTTCTTGCCTATTCATCAATTGCTCACGCAGGGTATGCGCTGGTCGGTTTTACTGCCGGAAATGGTACCGGTACTGCAGGTATCCTGTTTTATATGCTTTCGTATGCTTTTATGAATATAGGGGCTTTTGCAATTATCATACTGGTTGCCAAGAAGGGTGAGACTAATGGTAATGTCTCCGACTTCGCAGGTCTTGGCTTCAAGAAGCCTGTCCTTGCTGTCGTCATGACGCTCTTCTTGTTTTCATTGGCTGGTATGCCTCCAACCGCCGGGTTTATCGGCAAGTTCTACCTCTTCTCCGGTGCTGTTCAAAAAGGATATATCTGGCTTGCAGTTATCGGTGTGTTGAATAGCGCTGCATCGGTATATTACTATCTTCGCATCATGGTTTACATGTACATGAAGGATGCAACTGAAGAATTCGAGTGGGTACAGGTTACTGCTCCGGTTGCTCTGGCACTTATTATTTCTGCTGCAGGTTCACTGATCCCCGGCATCATTCCATCGATTATACTGGAATATGCTCAGATGGCAGTCAAGCTTATCTAGTTTTTCATCTATATGATTATAAATGAGGGCGGTCTCCTGTTGAGACCGCCCTCATTTTATTGTGAGATTTTAGCTGATTAGTAATGGAGAATGTATGGCTGAACAGGAAACCTGGACTACATTGAAGGTGCTGAACTGGACAAAAGAATTTCTGCTCTCAAAGGGAATTGTTAATGCTCGCCTGGAGGCTGAGTGGCTCCTGTGCGCAGCGACAGGCCTTGACCGTGTCGGCCTGTATCTCCAGTACGATAAGCCGTTAAGTGAAATTGAGTTGTCAGATTATCGCGCGATGATAGCACGAAGAGCACGTCATGAACCTCTTCAGCATATACTGGGCAGTCAGGAATTCTGTGGTCTTGATTTTGAGGTGTCGCCAGATGTTCTGATTCCTCGTCATGACACAGAAGTTCTTGTGGGTGAAGCGGTTTTGCGACATCCTGGCGCTCTCTCAATTCTTGATATCGGTACCGGAAGTGGGTGCATTGCCGTTTCACTTTGTAAACGGCTTGTGCATGCACATGTTACCGCCACCGATATTTCTGCTCCAGCGTTGGCGATCGCTCGTCGTAATGCAGAAAAAAATAAGACTCCAATTGAATTTTTAGAAGGTGATTTATTTACTCCGGTGGCAGGTCGATGTTTCGATTTAATTGTATCTAATCCGCCATATATTCCAAGGCTTGATATTGAATCACTTGATATCGAAGTTCGTAATTACGATCCACAAATAGCACTTGATGGTGGTCATGATGGCCTTGATATCTATCGATTACTGATCCCGTCGGCTGTAACACACCTAAATCCGGGTGGATGGTTGTTTGTTGAGATAGGAATTGGTCAGGCACAAGAAGTTACGCAGCTCTTTCAAAGTGCCGGTAAATTCAGCAAGCCAATTGTTTCCCTTGATCCATCCGGTATTGAAAGAGTTGTTGGGGCTCAACGAAACGAAGACCATGACCTGGTATAAAATGTGAGTGGATATATGCGTATCTTTGAATGTCCAATTTGTTGTCACGCTTTATGTTATAACGGATACAATTTCAAGCTGAACACACTATGAGTATGATGAATGAGGTAATCTAATGACCCAACGGGCAATTCTCTGTCCGCGTTGCAGACGCTTGATTGGAAGTGAAGAAGCAGCTTGTTCATGGTGTGGCACCTCACGCTCGGCTTCATGGTGGCATTTCATGAACTGGTCACGCGGAGCCATGGAAGGCGATTGGTTGATAAAAGCAATTATAACCGCTAATGTTCTCTTTTTTGCTCTTTCATTGATACTCAGTGGAGGTGGGAACGGTTTTCTCTCCCCCAGTCAGAGAAGCCTCCTTGTTCTCGGTGCAACAGGCACGTATCCAATAGATCATTTTGGTAGTTATATTTCGCTGCTCAGTGCGAATTATCTGCACGGGGGCATCCTTCACCTTGTATTCAATCTTATGGCCCTGAAACAGATAGCACCACAAGTGTCCGGTGAGTATGGAACCGGGCGCATGTTCACAATTTATACCTTTGGTGGTGTTATCGGCTATATTGTTTCTTACAAGGCGGGGATACCGTTTACCATCGGCGCTTCGGCTGCAGTCTGCGGTCTGATTGGATCACTTCTTTATTATGGAAAAAGCAGAGGTGGGGCCTATGGTAGTTCGGTTTACCGTGAGGTAAGCGGTTGGGTTATCAGTCTTTTCATATTTGGGTTGATCTTCCCTGGAATCAACAACTGGGGACATGGCGGAGGGCTCGTTGGCGGAATTATTGTCGCAGCGCTAATCGGCTATAACGAGCGCCGACGTGAAAACTATTTTGATCTTGGCCTGGCACTGTTGTGCGGCGTCACAACTATTGGAGTACTGGCCTGGATAACTGTAAGCGCATATTTTAGATAACTGTTTCCACTTATGGGGGGATATATGCAGTATCAGGTAGGTAAGCCGGGGCGGGTCATTGTGGCTCGCTTCAATGACGGTGACGATGTACTGGTAGGCCTGGAGACGATAGCCCGTCAGGAAAGTTTGAGGGCTGCCTGCTTCAGTATGGTTGGCGGCATCAAGAAGGGTGGATATGTCGTCGGACCCGAAACAGAGGAAATGCCGCCGATTCCGGTTTGGCGCGAGCTGGCTGAGAGTCACGAGGCCACCGGGTTCGGCACCATCTTCTGGCATGGTGATCAGCCGAAGGTGCATTTTCATGGTGCCTATGCCAAGCATGATAGCGTCAGAGCAGGCTGCCTGCGCCGCGACAGTGAGGCTTTCCTGGTGTTGGAGGTTGTCATAACCGAGGTCCTTGGTATTGATGCCACCCGGGAACTCGATCAGGAATCGGGCATGGTGCTGCTGCGGCTTGCCCCTTGAAACATCATCAGGAAAATCAGAGCTGATGAGTAGTTCCCATTCACCGGATGCGTCAATCGGAAGGAACTCCACCCTTTGATTATGCACATCCAAAGACCCGTCAAATATACTCATACCAAGGATTTCCTCGTGCCAATACCGCTGTCACCTTATGTTCAATCCGGACTCGGGATTGATGCTCAACAGCAGCTTATTGAATCTAATCGCCGCGAATACGGCCTTCAATATGATCTGCTGACCTTTGCAACCAGTGAACAACTGACTGCTGCAGGTGAAGAGCGGAATGAACTGCTGAAATGGCTGGCGCAACATGCAACTTTCGGCTGTGCCGGAACCAAGGTCGATTGCACCGGTCTTTCTCCCGGTTGCCGGTGCTGTGCCGATGGCGGCTGGTCCTGCCTTTTTATCAATGGCCGCTGCAATGGCCGGTGTTTCTACTGTCCTACGGCACAGGATGATGATGGGCCGCCGGTCACTAATGGGCTGGCTTTCACAGATCCCCGCGATTATGCCTCCTATGTGGCCGCCCTGGGGTTCAACGGTGTCAGCATAAGTGGAGGCGAACCGTTGCTGACACCCGATTTAACCCTTGCCTACCTGAGTGCCGTGCATCAGCGATGTGGCGATGATGTGCACCTCTGGCTGTATACCAATGGCACCATGCTGACGACAGATCTCTGCGTCAGGTTGCGGGATGCCGGTCTGAATGAAATCCGTTTCGATCTGGGGGCCGTTCGGTATAATCTGAAGAAGTTGCGGCTGGCAGTGGGGCATATTCCGACAGTTACGGTTGAAATCCCAGCGGTGCCGGAGGATGAAGAACTCTTGAAACTAAAGATGGTTGAAATGGCCGAAGCGGGAGTTAATCACCTCAACCTGCATCAGATGAGATTGACACCCCACAACTTCGGACCATTGACGGAACGTGGCTATACTTTTGTGCATGGTGAGAAGATTACGGTACTTGAATCCGAACTGTGCGCTTTGCGGATGGTTCGTTTCGGATTGGAACAGGGGCTTCCGTTACCGGTCAATTATTGTTCATTCCCTTATAAACGGCGCTTTCAGCATGCAGCTGCCCGCAGGCGAGCGGCTCAGGCCGTGTGCGCTTCCGGTGAGGTAGTGACGGAAGCGGGCTATCTGCGAACCCTCACGGAAACCGGAGTTCGTTATTATGAAGCGGCACTGCTACAGAATCCCAGTTATCGCCATCCTTTCGAAAAAATAGTGTTGGAAACAGGTCGCGCCCTGTATCTTGAACGGAGGCCCGTGGCGCCAGAGATAGAACTCTCGGCCAGCGAACGGGTTGCTCTTGCGGCTGGTCAATTGTCTGAGTTAACAGATCGTTTTGAGCAGATTACGAACGGACTGGCGGAGTATTTTTGATCATACGACGAATCGTAGCCGGTATTAACACCGGTCGTGGGCATTAAAGTGAGAGGGAACTAGATGAACTCAGAAAAAAAATGTGCGGTTGCTGAAGAGCATGCAGGGCATATCTGTGAACTGGAAAGTGAGCAGGATTGGGAAACGCTGGCGAAAGTCACCTCGGCACCGACAGTAAGCTGTGAAAATTGCGGTGCTCGGGCAAATTCCTCCAGAAATGTCTGCATGCCTGCTGAGTAAAAGGAATGATTGCCAGGCGTTCAGCCAATCACAAAGTCAGCGGTAATCAGAATGGCACCCCACAGCATCAGGCTGAGCGGATTGGAAAGGGCAATTTTAATATCCTGCCATGACGGAATACTTGCAGCTACGCACAAATACACGGCACCATACAGGCCGCAGAGCATCAGTATTGATCCTTCCGCTAACGTATTTCTTTCTACCAGCAGCAGAACGCCGACTAAAAACCATACGAGCGGAGCCAGTGCTGTTGGCGCTGCTGATAGTACGGTGGCTCTTGCCGTAACGCTGCCCAGTTGCCATGTGCCGTTCTTCAACTTTGGCCAGAGGTTGAACCCAACAGGTCTGCCACCCAGCAGCAAAGCCGATGCATAGTGCGCCAACTCGTGCATGATCGTAATCGGCAGATTTGACACTACCAAAAAGAAGGCCCCCTTCTGGGCAATCCGGCGGTGGACAATGCCGATCAGCACGAGAGGTGCTGCCAATATGATGTCATGCATATGAAACAACTGTATTCCCCCTCTGCCATAATGTTCCATTAGACGGTGCAACCGATTTTGGTGCGGTCTTGCGCTATTGCGGCATTTTGGCTATAGTACTGACGCGTTCGCCTCTAATCTTTCCATGTGTCATTCCGGGCACCCAGGGATCGGCCATATGCCACACTTTCTCGACATCGCCATCGGCACCGTTACTATGCGACCGTATGTATTCGCTTTTTTCGGGGCCTTTCTTGCGGTCTGCGTGCCACACGTCGGATGGAAACGGACTCTTACCTTTACTCTGGGTGGCTATACCGTTGCCTTCTGTTCCGAGTGGCTCTCAATCAACACCGGTTTCCCCTACGGCTGGTACTATTACATTGATACCACCAGCAACCATGAATTATGGGTGGCCGGGGTGCCGTTTTTCGATTCGCTCTCCTACGTTTTTCTTGCCTACTGCAGCTATGCGACCGCACTGTTCATCCTTTCACCACTAAAAGCATGGCGCTGGAATCTTGCAACGCTGGAGACCAGGCGTATCCGCCGCTCATTTTCGGTATTGCTGCTGGGGTCATTTCTGCAAACCTGCCTCGATATTATCATCGATCCGGTTGCCCTTCAGGGGCGGCGCTGGTTCCTTGGCCAGATTTACGGCTATCGCGAACAGGGGGTACACTTTGGGGTGCCGCTTTCCAATTACGCAGGTTGGCTGGTGACCAGTTTTTGCCTGATTGCACTGTTTCAGCTGATCGATGCCCGGCGTCTCGACGAAACTGCGGCGGGACTGGTCGCTGTCCCCTGTCATTCTCTGCTGGGGCCGCTGTTGTATCTGTCAGTGCTGATCTTCAATATCACGATGGCACTAGTCATTGGCGAACGCTTCATGGCTCTTTGCGGAGCGCTGATGTACACACTGCCGATTCTGATCGTTGTATTGCAGGCTCTACAGCGGGTCAACCGTTTTACGAAAGAGCAGTTGGGTGATCATCTGCGTGATTATCCCTGGTCACCGGCTGGACGGGTTCTCAAGCAAGGGAAATAGATGCGCCATGGCAGTTGTCAACTCCTCTGCCGCCTTGCGGCTGCTGCGGGAAAGGCGGATGAGCTGTGGGATGATGGCGGGTTTGCGCAGAATCTTCAGCAGCACCTTGCGAAACAGGATACAGCGTAATTCCGGGTCGCAGAATTCATCCAGAGAAAATCCGAGTTCCTCATCTGCCGCATCACTGACCGCACGGATTGCCAATAACGGGATACTGTGTTCAGCAGCGGCCAACGCAATTGCACCACTCTCCATCTCTACAACCGGGTTGCGGTACCGGTCCGCCAGTAATCCGGCCAGATGCGCTTTTGGCATGATAGCCCGCGTACTGACAAACGTCCCCTCAACAGCCCGTTTTCCCTTCTCGGTCAGATTGGTAACAAGTGCCTGGCCGATGCCGGAGAATTCAACCGGCACCTCTTCAACGCCACTTTCGTTTGTAATAACAATAGTATGCGCTACAACAACATCGCCAATTCGCACTTCCGGTGTGATTCCACCGCAGAATCCGGCGGAGATTATCAAATCGGGAGGGGTCTCACGGATGACTGTCTCCGCCGCCTTGGCGGCATTGTCAAAACCCATCCCGGATTGAACCAGAACAAAATCATGTCCGGCCGTTTGGCAGTGGATGGCTTTGATCCCGCCAAGCCGTGCGGCAGCACCGGATTTCAGCCAGCGGAATACAACCCTGAACTCCTCCGGCATGGCGGTAATAACGGCAATCTTCATAGATCAGCTCTCCTGTCCCGACTGTACAATTTTCAACAGAGTAATTCAAAGCATAATATGAAATGCTGGACAAATCGTAACGGATATACTATACATACTGTTCACTTTTGTGGAGAGATGTCCGAGCGGTTGAAGGAGCACGCCTGGAAAGCGTGTGTACGTTAATAGCGTACCGAGGGTTCGAATCCCTCTCTCTCCGCCATTTTTTTTGAATCATATGCGGCATTTTTGAAAATCTGTTTTTTTGTTTACCTGTTTGCAGGCGGAGATGATAGCCGGGCCTCGCGCAACGGCACGCCGTGAACTCCGCCAGGTCCGGAAGGAAGCAACGGCAGCGGCTCCTGCTGTGTGCCGCGGGCAAACCCGGCTATCATCTGCGTCTGCAAACAACATTTCCCTTTCACAGCCCCCAGAATAAAAACTGCTCCCCGCATCTTTACGTGGAGAGTCGGTCCACCGAGCGAGGTTAGATCTCTTGTCCAACGGCACGCACTATGAAGTCCTGGCAAGGAAATACCGCCCCCAAAGCTTTTCCGAACTGGCTGGACAGGAACATGTCAGCCGCACGCTACAGAATGCCATCGACTCGGGGCGTGTTGCTCATGCCTTTCTGTTTACCGGCGCGCGCGGTGTCGGTAAAACCAGTACCGCCCGCATTATGGCCAAGACCCTCAACTGCGAGAGAGGGGTCACGCATGAGCCGTGCAACGTCTGCCAGCAGTGCATCGAGATAACAAAAGGTACATCTACCGACGTTTTCGAGATTGACGGCGCTTCCAACAACGGTGTTGACGATGTTCGCGACCTGCGCGACAACATCAAGTATCTTCCTTCCCATAGCCGTTATCGCATCATCATCATCGATGAAGTCCACATGCTCTCTACCAACGCGTTCAACGCGCTGCTGAAGACGCTCGAAGAACCGCCTGAACATGTTAAATTCATCTTCGCAACAACCGAACCGCACAAGCTTCCGGTAACGATTCTTTCCCGCTGCCAGCGTTTTGATTTTAAACGGGTCACTCTGCCGAAAATAATCGCCCGTCTGCGTGAAATAGCCGAAAAAGAATCCGTTACCATAACAGATGCTTCCCTTGCTTTGATTGCACGCAAAGGGGACGGCAGCATGCGCGATTCCCTGACCGCATTCGATCAGGTGCTGGCGTTTTGCGGTGACACGGTCAGTGACGACGATGTCGGCACGTTGCTGGGGACCATCGACCGGCGACTGCTTGGGGATATTTCGGCGGCGGTATTCAGTGGCGATACTCAGAGCGTGCTAGCCGGTATCAAACAGGTCGATCTGGTCGGCTACAACATGCGGCAGTTCTGTCAGGAGTTGATCGAGCATTTTCGGAATCTGCTGGTGATCCATTCGGTCAAAAAACCCGAAGAAATCCTTGAGCTTACAGCTGCGGAACTTGAGGATCTGCAAAAGAGGTCGCTTCACGTCACGGCACTGGATATTCAACGTCGCTTGACTCTGCTGATAAAAGCCGAATCTGAGATGGCGTACGCCAGTTTTCCGCGACTTATTGTGGAAATGGCACTTTTGAAAGCTACGATAATGGCCCCTCTGGTACCCATTCAGGAGCTGATTGATAAGATAAAAACGTTGGAAACGGCTGCGGTTCATACGCCGGCGCTGCCATGGGAAACTGCCAGAACGGCACCTGCTCAGCCATTGTACTCTGCTGAGCCGCAAAGGACTTCCCCTGCTCGCCCGTCGCAACCGGCGGCCGTTGTCGCTGCTGCCGCACCAAAGCCTGCCGGGGGACACACTGATTGGGGCCGGTTTGTGGCATTTGTAAATGAAAAAGAGCCATTGCTCGGATCGGTACTTGAGCACGGCAGTCCGCTCAAACAGGAAAACGGTTTGATTGAAATCGGTTTCCCTGCCGGCAGTTACTACCTGACTGCAGCCCAGGATGCCGAATTTATAGCGGATGTGCAAAAAATGGCCTGTGCTTTTGGCGGAGGGGATACGGTAATCCGGGTTAAATCGATTGAAACCGGTTTCGCGGATGCGCCCTTGTCGTTGGCTGAAAAAAAAAAGAGTGACGACGAACAACACCTGGAAGAGTTGAAACAGGAGGTGGCAAACCATCCGGTTGTCAAAGAGGCACAGCGTGTGTTTGGCGGCACAATTACAGATGTGCGGGAATTTTAAAGATTCTAGGAGCCTGTCGGACTTAGGGGAAATCTGCTGCAAATCCGTCTGAACGAATCATATTTCGCCGCTTTCTCGGTCAATAGAACAACTATTGACCTTCAAAATCGACAAAATCTGCTCTCGCTCAGCCGAATTTTCGCTACGATTTCCTAAGTCCGACAGACTCCTGGGCGAACCTGAAACAAAATCATGAAAATTCGAGGGGGGAAAGATGTCAAAGGGATTAGCAAATATCATGAAACAAGCCCAGATGATTCAGCAGAAAATGGCCAGACTGCAGGAGGAAGCCAGTTTAAAAACTGCTGTTGCAACATCCGGCGGTGGAGCGGTAACGGTTACCGTGAACGGCAAGAATGAAATAATTTCACTGGAAATTAAAAAAGAAGCGGTTGATCCGAATGACGTCGAAATGCTGCAGGACCTGGTTATGACAGCCGCAAATGAGGCCCTGAAGAAAGTTCACGCTGAAATGGGTGATGAAATGTCAAAAATTACCGGCGGTATGAGTATACCTGGTCTTTTTTAGTAATATCGGATAGTTGGAGCATTGATTGCCATGATTCGCCCAATTGATATTTTATTGTAATTGAATATTTTAGTTCGACTAATCGCAGCTTTGGCAAACAGTGTCATTGCCAGCTGTTTTGTATACTCAAAGAACCTTATTAATATTGCTCCTCCATGGTTTTTGGTCATCGTCTGACCCGTCCAGAGCGGGGGAGCATCTTTTTTAACCACGCTATAATACTAAAAAAATGTTTTATTTGTGCCGGATTTTATGTTAACAAAATCGTCATCATTGATGCGTTTGGTAGGAGAACTGAAGAAGTTACCAGGGGTCGGAGAACGAACCGCGCTCCGTTTGGCTTTTCATCTTCTTAAATCGCCCCGGAATATGACAGCGTTGTCGGAATCGCTCTGTGAGGTTCGAGACCGGGTCCGACCCTGTTCGATCTGCTTCGCCATCACCGAGACCGATCCCTGCTCTATCTGCTCCGGCAATCGCGATTCCGGTATCATCTGTGTCGTTGAAAACTCTCAGGACTTGATGGCTCTGGAACGGAGCAATGCCTATCAGGGTACCTATCACGTCCTGGAAGGGTCCATATCGCCGCTGTCGGGTATTGGGCCATCAAACCTGAGGATAGCAGAACTGGTGAATCGGGTCGAAGCAGGGTCGGTTCACGAAGTGGTAATTGCCACAAACTTCACGGTTGAGGGAGAAGCAACGGCTCTTTATCTGACCAAAGTACTAAAGCCGACCGGAGTTAAAATCAGTCGGCTGGCACATGGCATTCCGCTCGGAAGTGATATCGAATTTGTTGATGCGGCCACCGTTCAGTGGGCGCTACAGGGAAGAAACGAATTGTAGGCACTACGTTAACATACACCCAACAAAGGAGGAACGCATGAGTAGAAAAATGGTAACCATTGACGGCAACACCGCCGCCGCCCACGTGGCACATGCCACCAACGAAGTCATCGCAATTTATCCGATCACCCCTTCATCCGTAATGGGGGAGATCTCCGACGCGAAGAGCGCCGCAGGCGAGAAGAACATCTGGGGCACCATCCCATTGGTATCCGAACTGCAGTCAGAAGGCGGCGCGGCAGGCACCGTGCACGGCGCTCTGCAGGCCGGCGCACTGACCACCACCTTTACCGCCAGCCAGGGTCTGCTGCTGATGATCCCCAACATGTACAAGATCGCTGGCGAACTGACCTCCACGGTATTCCACGTATCTGCCCGTGCCATCTCCGCCGCCGCACTGAACATCTTCGGCGACCACTCCGACGTCATGTCCTGCCGTTCCACCGGCTGGGCCATGTTCTGCTCCAACAACGTCCAGGAAGTCATGGACTTTGCCCTGATCGCCCAGGCTTCAACCCTGCGCAGCCGGATCCCGTTCCTGCACTTCTTCGACGGCTTCCGCACCTCCCACGAAGTCCAGAAAGTAGAAGAACTGACCTTTGACGACATGCGCGCCATGATCGACAACGACCTCGTCAACGCCCACCGTCTGCGCGGCCTATCCCCCGACCGCCCCGTCATGCGCGGCACCGCCCAGAACCCGGATGTCTACTTCCAGGGACGTGAAACCGTCAACCAATTTTATGAACCCTGCATCAAAATCGTCCAGGAAGAAATGGACAAATTCGGCAAACTTACCGGCCGCAAATACAAACTGGTAGACTACGTCGGCGCCAAAGACGCCGAGCGGATTGTCGTCGTCATGGGTTCCGCTGCCGACACCGTCGAAGAAACCGTCAAAACCCTCATCAAAAAAGGTGAGAAAGTCGGCGTTGTCAAAGTCCACCTCTATCGCCCCTTCCCGCTGGACGCCTTCATCAAAGCACTACCGAAAACCGTCACGAGCATCGCCGTCCTCGACCGCACCAAAGAACCCGGCTCACTCGGCGAACCACTCTATCTGGACGTCCGCACCGCCATCGGCGAAGCCATGTCTGCCGGCAAATTCAGCTTCAAAGGCTATCCGACCATCGTAGGCGGCCGCTACGGCCTCGGCTCCAAAGAATTCACCCCGGCCATGGCAAAATCCGTTCTGGACAACCTCAAAAAAGCCAAACCGAAAAACCACTTTGCCGTCGGCATCAAAGAAGACGTCACCAACTGCAGCCTGGAGTACACCCCCTCCTTCCGTAACGCCATGGACGGCACCTACGAAGCCATGTTCTACGGCTTAGGCTCCGACGGCACCGTCGGCGCCAACAAAAACACCATCAAAATCATCGGTGAAACCACCAAGAACTTTGCCCAGGCCTACTTCGTCTACGACTCCAAAAAAGCCGGCACCATCACCATCTCGCACCTGCGCTTCGGGAAAAAGGCCATCAACGCCCCCTACCTGATCGACCACGCCGACTTCATCGCCTGTCACAACTTCTCCTTCCTGGAGAAATACGACATGGTCAGCCAGGCCAAACCGGGCGCGACCTTCCTGCTCTGCTCCCCATTCGAGCAGGGTGAAGTCTGGGACAAAATGCCCAAAGAAGTCCAGCAGCAGATCATCGACAAAAAACTCAAATTCTACGTCATCAACGCCATCAAACTGGGAGAAGAACTTGGCCTGGGCGCCCGCATCAACGTCATCATGCAAACCGCCTTCTTCAAAATCTCCAACATCATCCCACTGGCCACCGCGCTGAAAGAAATCAAAGGCGCCATCAAGAAAAGCTACGGCAAATCGGGCGATAAAGTCGTCGCCATGAACAACGCCGCCGTTGACGAAGCACTCAAAAACATCTACGAAGTCAAAGTACCGGCCAAAGCCACCAGCAAACTCAAAATGCCGCCGGCTGTCGCCAAAACCGCACCTAAATTCGTCCAGGACGTAACCGGCCGCATCATAGCCGGCTTCGGCGACGACCTGCCCGTATCCCTGATGCCCGCTGACGGCACCTTCCCGACCGCCACCTCGCAATATGAAAAACGCAACATCGCCGTTGACATCCCGGTCTGGGACGAACAACTCTGCATCCAGTGCGGCATCTGCTCCTTCGTCTGCCCACACGCCACCATCCGCATGAAAGCCTATGACGGCAAACTGCTGAAAGGCGCACCCAAAACCTTCAAATCAACCGACTGCAAACTGCCCGAATTCAAAGGCATGAAATACACCCTGCAGGTAGCACCGGAAGACTGCACCGGCTGCGGCGCCTGCGTCCACAACTGCCCTGCCAAGAGCAAGGAAGACGCAAACCACAAAGCCATCAACATGCAGTTCCAGCCACCGCTGAGAGCAACAGAAGCCGCCAACTACGACTTCTTCCTGGCACTGCCCGACATGGATCCGACCAAACTCAAGCTGGACACCCTGCGCGGCAGCCAGCTGGTACGTCCGACCTTCGAATACTCCGGCGCCTGTGCCGGCTGCGGCGAAACCCCCTATCTGAAACTGCTGTCACAGCTGTTCGGCGACCGGGCCATGATCGCCAACGCCACCGGCTGTACCTCCATCTACGGCGGCAACCTGCCGACCACCCCGTGGGCAAAACG